>NZ_JBIBIC010000013.1:0-206911 GCF_042957385.1 Streptomyces sp. NPDC008079 | reverse complement strand
CCGGTCCGGCAACAACGGCTCGATCCGCGCCCACTGCGCGTCGCTTAACGGCACACCCGGACCAACGATCAGATGATCCGAACGAAACGGCCTAGATGTCGTAGGTCACCGTCACCGGGGCGTGGTCGCTCCAGCGCTGGTCGTAGCTCGCGGCGCGCTCGACGACGGCGGTGGTGGCCGCGGCGGCGAGGGCTTCGGTGGCGACCTGGAGGTCGATGCGCCAGCCGGTGTTGTTGTCGAACGCCTGGCCGCGCATGGACCACCAGGAGTAGGGGCCCTCGACGTCGGGGTGGAGGCGGCGGACGACGTCGGTCCAGCCCGTGGGGCCGAAGAGTTCGGTCAGCCAGGCGCGTTCCTCGGGGAGGAAGCCGGCGGATTTGCGGTTGCCGCGCCAGTTCTTCAGATCCGCTTCCTGGTGCGCGATGTTCCAGTCGCCGCAGACCAGGGCATGGGTGCCGGTTTCGGCGGCGTGGTCGCGGAGCGCGCCGAGGTGGACGGCGAAGTCCTTCATGAAGCGCTCCTTCTCCGCCTGGCGCTCGGTGCCGACCTCGCCGGAGGGGAGGTACAGGCTGCCGACGGTCAGACCGGGTCCGGTGCCGGGCAGGTCGACCTCCAGGTAGCGCCCGGCGGCGGCGAATTCGGTGGCGCCGAAGCCGACGCGGACGGCGCTGGGCTCCTCGCGGGTGTACAGCGAGACACCGGCCCGGCCCTTGGCGGAGGAGGGCGCGTGAAAGGCGTGCCAGCCCGCCGGGTCGCGCAGCTCGACGGTGAGCTGGTCGGGCTCCGCGCGGACCTCCTGGAGGCAGACCACGTCGGCTTCGGTCTCCTCCAGCCAGGTCAGGAAGCCTTTCTTGGCGGCGGCGCGGAGTCCGTTGACGTTCACGGTGGTGACGGTGGTCGACATGCGCTGGACGATACCGGGGCCGGTCGGCTGGACCGCTTCGGTATCCCCCGTCCGCACGTGCGTACGACCGCGCACGTACGATATCGGGCGTGGAGATCAGAACGACGCGTTACGACCACCCCGACGCGGTGAAGCTCAGCGACCTGGTGCAGCAGGAGTACGTGGAGCGGTACGGCGACGGGGACTCGACCTTCATGGACGCGGCCCATTTCGACCCGCCGCGCGGGCTGTACCTGCTGGCCTACGACGAGGACGGGCACGCCGTGGCCAGTGGCGGCTGGCGCGCCCAGGACGACTCGCCCGACGGGCACGCAGACGGCGACGCGGAGATCAAGCGGATGTTCGTGGTGGCGCGGGCGCGCGGGCGCGGTCTCGCCCGCGCGATCCTGGCCGAGCTGGAGCGGACGGCCGCGGCGGCGGGCAGGACCCGGATGGTGCTGGAGACCGGTCAGCGGCAGCCGGAGGCCATCGCGCTGTACCGCTCGTGCGGCTACCTGCCGGTGCCGAAATTCGGCTACTACCGGCACGACGAGCTGAGCGTGTGCCTCGGCAAGCCGCTGGTCGCGCCGCCGGGCCCGTAAGCCGACGATCCAAGCCGCTGATCCAAACCGCCGGTCCAAGCCGCCGGTCCAAGCCGCTGATCCAAGCCGCCGATCCAAGCCGCTGATCCAAACCGCCGATCCAAACCACCGGTCCAAGCAGCTGATCGCACCGCACCCGCGCGTACCCCACGGATCGCGGCGCCCCGCACGAGGTCCCGGCGTCAGCGCCCGCCCCTGTTGCGGCCGCCGCGCCGCAGGTACATCCCGGCCAGCGCGCCGACGATGAAGCAGCCGAGCAGCGCCATCCACAGCGGCATCGTGACCTCGGGGATCAGCAGCCGGATCTTGACGTCGCGGGTGTTCTCGAAGATGAAGATCAGGGCGAGGACCGCGAGCACGGCCACGGTCACCCGGCCCGGGGTCACCAGCGAACCGAACCTGCTGTCGCTCGGCGGCTTCTCGGTGCTCACCACGCTCACCTGCTCCCGGTTCGGCGCTGTCCCCTTGCGTTCATGATCGGTGCGGGGGCGCCGGGGCGGGCTGCGGACTACTCCGAACGGGTGAGCGCGTCCGCTGTGCGCGCCTGTGCGCTCACCTGCGTGCTCGCGTACGGGCTCCCCTGTGTGCTCGCCTGGGTGCTCGCCGCCAGCAGGCGCAGCGCCGCCTCGTCCGGGGTGCCGGGCGCCGCGCTGAACAGCAGCAGCCGGTGCCCCGAGCCGTCGCCGGTCCGCAGCATCTCGAAGGCGAGGTCGAAGCGGCCCACCACCGGGTGGTGGAAGGTCTTGGTGCCGGTGGTGCAGTTGCTGACCGGGTGGCGGGACCACAGGGCGGCGAATTCCGGACTCTTCATGGACAGCTCGCCGACGAGTTCGGCGAATCCGCGGTCGTCGGCCGCCTCGCCCGCCGCCAGCCGCAGGGAGGCGACGGCGCGCCGGGCCTCCTCGTCCCAGTGCGGGTGCAGTTCCCTGGTGTGCGGGTCGAGGAAGAGCATCCGCTGGGCGTTGGGGCGGTCGGCCGGGCGGTCGGGCGCGTCGGGGTCGAGGTGGCCCGCGGTGAGGGCGTGGCCGAGCGCGTTCCAGGCCAGGACGTCGTAGCGGCGGCCCATCACGACGGTGGGCACCGCGTCCATGGCGGCGATGAGCTGTCGCGTGGCGGGCCGTACGGTCTCGGCCCGCTGCGGGGCGCGGCGTCCCGCGCGGCCGGGGCGCGCGAGGTGGCGCAGGTGGGCGCGCTCGTCGTCGGTGAGCCGCAGCGCGGTGGCGAGCGCGTCGAGCACGGCCTGCGAGGCGTTGGCGCTCTGGCCCTGTTCGAGCCGTGTGTAGTACGCGACGCTGACGCCCGCGAGCTGGGCCAGTTCCTCGCGGCGCAGGCCCGGTACGCGGCGCCGGGCACCGTACGGGACGACGCCGACGTCCTCGGGGCGCAGCCGCGCCCGCCGGGTGCGGAGGAATTCGCCCAGTGCGGAGGGGGTGCGCGCGGTGCCGTCCATGCGTCCAGTCTGCCCCGGCGCCCGGCGCGGAGCCTGACCCTGCCGGTGGTAGGCACCGCCGACGTACGTACGGCCCGCGTAGGCACCGCCCACGTACGAAGAACGGGGGTCTGGGTACGGGCCGCGCCGCCGACGAGCCTTCCGTGGTGACCGCACCAGCGCTATGGAGGGCCGCAGGATGACGCCACCGACACCGACACCAGCACCCACACCCGGACCCGCACCGACATCCGCACCGGCACCCGCACCGACGACGGGCGCGGGCCGCGCGGCGGGGACGGGCCGCGCCGCGGGGACGGGGAGAGCGCGGACGGACGGGGCCGGGGCACCGGACACCGCCCCGAGGTCCGGCCCGCCGCCGATGAGCGCGCGGCAGCGCTGGACGCTGATGCTGCTGCTGGGCGCGCAGTTCATGATCGCGGTGGACTTCTCGATCCTGAACGTGGCGCTGCCGGTGGTCGGCCGCGGTCTCGGCTTCTCGCTGGCGAATCTCCAGTGGATCGCGACGGCGTTCGCGCTGGCCGCCGCCGGATTCACGCTGCTGTTCGGCCGGGTCGCGGACCTGTTCGGGCGGCGCCGGGTGTTCCTGGCCGGGATGGCGCTGCTCGGGGTGTCGTCGCTGGCGGGCGGGCTGGCGACGGGTCCGGCGATGCTGCTGGCGGCGCGGGTCGCCCAGGGTCTCGCGACGGCGGCCGTGACCCCGGCCGGGATGGCGCTGCTGACCACGTCGTTCCCGCAGGGGCCGCTGCGGGAACGGGCGCTCGGTCTGAACGGGGCGCTGATGTCGGCCGGTTTCACGGCGGGCGCGGTGCTCGGCGGGGTGCTGACCGACCTGCTGAGCTGGCGCTGGGCGTTCTTCGTCAATGTGCCGGTGGCCGCCGTGGTGCTGCTCGCCGCGCCCGCGCTGATCGCCGAGAGCCGCCCCGCCGCACGGCCCCGGCTCGACGTGCCCGGCGCGGTGACCGTCACCGGCGGGCTGCTCGCCGTCGTCTACGGCTTCACGTCGGCGGGCGAGCGCGGCTGGCTCTCCCCGGTGACGCTGACCGCCCTGCCGGTGGGCGCGGCGCTGCTGGCCGCCTTCGTCGCGGTGGAGCGGCGGGCCCCGGCGCCGCTGGTGCCGGTACGGTTCCTGCGCCGCCGGTCGGTGGTGTGGGGGAACGCGGCCGGGCTGATCGCCTTCGTGACGGAGACGTCGCTGGTCTTCCTGATGACGCTCTACCTCCAGAAGGTGCTGGGGTTCTCGGCGCTCGCGACCGGTCTCGCCTTCGGTGTGCTGGGGGCGGGCACCGTCATGGGCGGGGTGCTCGGGGCGCGGGTGATCGGCCGGATCGGCACGCGGGCGACGCTGATCGTCGGCGGCGGGGTCCAGGCGGTCGCCACCGCGTCGCTGGTGCCGCTCGGGGAGGGCCGCGGATGGCTGGGGCTTCTGCTGGCGGCGACCTTCGTCGGCGGTGTCGGCAACATGCTGGCGATCGTCGGCTTCATGGTCACCGCGACGTCCGGGCTGCCGGACGAGGAGCAGGGTCTGGCCACCGGCCTCGCCACGATGACGCAGCAGGTCGGCATCACGCTGGGCATCCCGGTGATGAGCGCGGTCGTCACCGCCCGCGCGGGCGCGGCCTCGTCGGCGGCGCCGCACGTACTCCTCGGCGGGATCTCGCTCGCCGTACTGGTCAACGCGGCCCTGGTGGCGGCGGGGGCGGTGGCCTCCGCGCTGTTCCTGCGGTCGCCGAAGGGGGGTGAACCCGTCCGCGCGCGGGGGTGACGGGGAGGGCGGGGCGCGGGGGCGCGCGGGGACAGGGACGGGTGGCGGAGCACGGGGGCGGGGACGGGTGACGGGTGACGGGGGACGGCCGCAGGCCCGTGCCCCGTACGTCCGTCATGGACTCGCCCGCCGCGCCCCCTGCTGGCAGCATCGGACGCATGGACCACAGGCACCGCTCGGACCGCAGGGACGTCCTCACCGACCTCAGGGAACCGCCGGTGCTCGGGGCGGGCGACTACACGTTGCGCCCGTGGTCGATGGCCGATTTGCACACGGTGCGCGAGGCGTCGACGGACCCGCTGATTCCGCTGATCACGACCGTGCCGCCGGTCTACAGCGACGCCGAGGGGATCGCCTTCGTCGAGCGGCAGTGGGGACGGCCGGCGGCGGGCCGCTACCCGATGGTGATCGCGCGGGCGTCCGACGGGTGCGCGGTCGGCAACGTGGGGCTCGACATCATCAGCGCGGACCGCGCCACGGTCGGCTACTGGGTGCTCGCCTCGGCGCGCCGCGCGGGCGCCGCAGGTTCGGCGCTGAAGGCGATCACCGAGTGGGGCCTGCACGAACTGGGCATCGCCCGGCTCGACTTGTACGCCGAGCCGTGGAACACCGGTTCACTGCGCACCGCGGAGAGCGCCGGTTACCAGCGCGAGGGGCTGCTGCGCGACTGGGCGCGCGTCGGCGGGGAGTTGAAGGACGTGGTCATGTACGCAGCTCTTCGTACACCGCGATGACGCTGCGCGCCTGCTGCTCGACCTGGTCGGCGATCGGCACCCAGCGCGGGCGGTAGGCGCTCTCGTACGCCGCGCACCACTCGTCCACCAGGCGCGTGACACGGGGGACGTCGGCCACCCGGCGGAGCATCGCGGCGGCGCGCAGCGGGACGCGCTGCGCGTAGACCTCGATGCTGGTGACGCGCGCGGTGGTCATCGGCGGCAGCGGGAGCGCGCCGGGCGGGCGCACGGCGGGGTCCCAGTCGGCGGACAGCCGGGGGCCGATGCCGACGAGTTCCTTGACGGTGCGCAGCATCGGGGAGTCCGCGCCGACCAGGCGCGGGTCGAGGTTGTCCAGGACCCGGGCGACGCGGGGCAGGTCGCGGCGGAGTGCGGCGCCCGCGACGCGCAGCGCGTGGTCGGGCGCGGGGTGCGGGGAGATGTCGGCGGTACGGTCGCAGGCCCACATGGGCACTTCGACGACGGCGGTGACACCGTCGTAGCGGCGGGCGTGCGCCCAGGTGGAGTTGGCGCCGTCGCCGACCGTCGCGGGGTCGCCGTCCGGCGGCATCACGTAGACGCCGGGTCCCGGGCTCGGCCACTGAAAGGCGTCGGAGGACCCGCTTTCCAGCGGGATGTCCAGCTCGGCGGCCGACTTGCCGATCCGCGCGGGCACGCCGGGGATGTCGCTGGTGAGCTGCACGAAGCTGCCGCCCACGTCGATGCCGTGCAGCGAGCACTGCAACACCGGTCGCAGCGCGTCCAGTACGCCGAGCAGCGCGCGGGTCTCGGGGAGCGACGCGTCGGGGGCTCCCGGCGGCGGCAGCCATTCGGGCTGTTCCGCCGCGCACGGCCGGAAGAAGTGCTCGTAGTGGCCGCGCAGGGTGTAAGGCCCGCACAGCCAGGGCTCGTTGAGCACCGCGCCGTCCGGGTCGATGCAGAGCAGGAAGTGCCAGGCGGTGCCGTCGCCGTGACCGCCCTCGCGCTCGGCGGCGAGCTGGTACGCGAGCCGGAGCACCGTGGCACCGCCGACCGCCGCCTCGTTGGCGTGCGGTCCCGCCACCACGAGCGCGTTCCGCTCGCTCCCGCCCTCCGCCTGATCCACCGTCAGCATGAGCAGGGGCCGCCCGGCCCGCGACCGGCCGACCGCCCGCAGACGGCACAGTCTCGGATATCGCAACGTCAACAGCCGTGCGCCCTGGATGACTTCGGCCGTCGTCGGATAGTGCTCTCTCGCCACCGCATTCCCCCAGAAGCCGAAGCGCGTACTGGCTGCGACTGCGTGACGACGTCGGGTACAGCCCCCACATGACCCCGTCCACCACGGCCGTCGGGCGGCTTCGGTGACGGCGGCACAGAGCGTGCGCGTATCGCGGGTGCCGAAGGGGCCACTGCTGAACGGCCGGGCAAGCACTAAGTACGACACGGCGGCGGCAGGGTGTCAACGGTGCTACCGCAGGTGTTCCGGCGCACAACGGCGCCCGTGACGATGATCAGTGCGGCGGCTCCGTACGCGGTTGCCTGGAGCACGTTTCCATGGGCACCGGCGCCCATCGCGTTCCCGGTGTAGAGGGCGAGTCCGGCCAGCGGTACGGCCAGCCACTCCCAGCGGCCGTCGAGCGCGACGAGGGCGACGACCGACAGCGCGTACCAGTAGTAGGAGGGTGAGGTCAGCAGCAGCGCGGTGCCGGTCACGAGCAGGGCCCCGCTCCACGGCCGGTTCCGGTCCCCACGCCGCAGTACGTACACCACCACCGCGAGGACGGCCGCGATCGCGGCCGGGCCCGCCGCACCGTCCGGCAGCACCAGCCGCAGCAGGGCGAAGCGCCGTACGCTGCCCGGCTCGTATCCCTCCTCCTGGAGGTACCCGGGCAGGTAGCCGAGCACCCCGCCGCCGGACGCGACGACGTACGGCAGATAGGCGAGAACGATTACGGCGACGGCGGGGAGCAGGACGCGGAGCGCCTCGCGCGGGGTGCGGCGGGCGAGCGCGCCGGGCACGGCGAGGCCGGGCAGCAGCTTCACCGCGACGGCGGCGCCCAGCAGCGCGCCGCGGCGCACGGGCCGCGCGGTCGCGCCGAGCGCGAGGACGGTCAGGAGCACGCCGAGGGTGTCGATGTGCGCGTCGTTGACGGCCGCCACGGGCACGATCGGGCACCACGCCCACAGGGCGGCGCGGCGGGGGTCGGCGTCGCGCCGCCGCAGCGCCAGGAGCAGCGCGCCCGTGGTCGCCGCGGCCAGCAGCGCGCCGCCGGCCTGCATCGGCTTGTACCGGGTGCCCGGCGGCGACAGCGCGTGCACGGCGAGGAACCAGCCCTCGGCGACGGGCGGGTAAATGGTGTGCACGGAGGGCCGGTTGATCCGCGTGCAGTCACCGGCGGTGGTAGGAATCTGCGTCCAGTCCGCGCAGTGGGCGTCCGCCTGGCGGGGGAAGAGCCATGGCTCCCGCAGCCGTTCGAGCTCCGGCGCGTTCGGCGGGTACGCGTACGGCGAGACACCCGACGCCTGCACCGCGCCGTCCCACGCGTAGCGGTACATGTCGTTGCTGGTGCGGGGGGCCGTGGCCAGGCCGGTCAGGGCGAGAGCGACGCCTCCGGCGGCGACGAGGACGGTCGCGGCGCGGCGCGGCACCTTGCGGAGCGCGAGGAGGGCCGCCGCGAACAGGGCCCACGCGGCGGCGTACCAGTACGGCAGGCGGTCCGGACGGCCTTCGGTGCCGCCGACGGCGAGGGTCGCCGCGACGACGGCGACGAGGGCGGTGAGGAGCAGGGCGACGAGGGCGGTCGCCGGTCGGCCGCGGCTCGGGGGTGCGGTGCCGGCGCCGCTTGGGCGGGTGGTGCCGGGGGTGGTGCCGGCGGCGGCCCTGCGGGGGGCGGCGAGGAGCGAGGTACGGATTCCCACAGGTCACACGCTCGCATCCGGTCGTGGCGAGCGGGAGCCGAACCGCTGCGACGTACGCGTTCCGTAAGGAGTCGCGCGCTCCTGCGGGGGCCTCGGCGGGGGTGAGATGGCCTCATGACCGATACACCTCCTCCACCTCCCGAACGGCCCGCCCCGCGGGCCCCGAAGCCTCACGCTCGGCCCGCGGGGGTGCTGTTTCCGGCGTGGGCGCGGGTGGGGCCGCTGCGGGAGGGCGCGTTCAGAGGGCGGCTGCACGACGCGCGGACGGCGGTGTCGCTGGGGCGGGCGCTGGGGGCGGCGCTGGTCGTCTGCTTCGTGACCGGGCTGGTCAGCCACTACTTGCAGCAGCCGCCGAGCTGGGCGGTGAACCACCTTCCCAGCCGCCCGAGTTGGGGCTACCGGCTGACCCAGGGCACGCATGTGGCGACCGGCATCGCCGCGATCCCGCTGGTGCTGGCGAAGCTGTGGACGGTCTATCCGCGGCTGTTCGCCTGGCCGCCGCTGCGATCCGTACTGCACGGCCTCGAGCGGCTGTCGATCCTGGTCCTGGTCGCGGCGACGCTGCTGCAACTGGCCACCGGCCTGCTCAACACCGTGCAGTGGTACCCCTGGCCGTGGAATTTCCGCCCGGCCCACTGGGCGCTGGCGTGGGTCGTGGTGGGCGCGCTGGCGCTGCACATCGCGGTGAAGGCGCCGGAGATCGCGGCGCACTGGTGGCGCCGCTCACCGGGCACGCTGCGGCTGCCCGCCGCCGACGGCCGGGACCGGCGGGCCTTCCTGGCCACGGTGGGCGCGGCGGTCGGCGCCGTGACGGTGACGACCGTCGGGCAGAGCCTCACCCCGCTCAAGGACCTCGACCTGCTGGCCCCGCGCCACCCCGACCACGGCCCGCAGCACCTGCCGGTGAACCGTACGGCCGCCGCCGCGGGCATCACGGCGGCGCGCCTGGCCGACTGGCGTCTGACCGTACGCGGCCCGCGCCCGTACGAACTGACGCTGCCTCAACTGCGCGCGCTGCCACAGCGTTCCGTGGTGCTGCCGATCGCCTGCGTCGAGGGCTGGAGCAAGAACGCGCACTGGTCGGGCATCCGGATCCGCGACCTCCTCGACCGCGCGGGCGCCCCGCACCACGCGCGGGTCCGCGTCGTCTCGCTCCAACAGCACGGCGCCTACGCCGTGATGGAGATGGGCGACCTCTACGCCCGGGACCCGCTGACCCTGTTGGCGCTGTCCCTGAACGGCGACGTCCTCTCCCCCGACCACGGCTTCCCCGCCCGGATCATCGCCCCCAACCGGCCGGGCGTCCTCCAGACCAAATGGGTCACCCGTCTCGAGGTGCTGACATGAGACGCCCCACCGCCGTACGCCCGGCGACCCTCCTGCGGTACGGCGTCGGCGCTGTCGGCCTCGCCGGTATGGCCTTCGGCGCGACGCTGCTTCTGACGGACCCTCATATCTCGGACTGGCCCGCGGTGGTGGAGTGGCTCGTGGGCGCCGTCGTGCTCCACGACGGTGTCCTGGTCCCCGCCGTCCTCGGTCTCGGCGCCCTGGCCGCGACCCGCCCCGGCCCCCGTCCGCGGTGGCCCTTCGTCGTCGCGGGCAGCCTCGTCCTGATCGCCCTGCCCGTGCTCCTGCGCCCGCGCCCGACGGCCAACCCGTCCGTCCTCCCCCTGGACTATCCGCGCGGCCTCGCGATCGCGGTGGGTACGGTCCTGGCCCTCGCCCTGTGCGGGGCGGTCGGCCGCCGGGGGTGGGCGCGGCGGCGCGAACTGGGGCGGAGGGTACGCGGTGCGGGTCCACGGCTGAGAGCGGCCGGGAGGGCGGGGGTGGCCGCGGTGGGACGCACGGCGCGCGGGCTCCGCCGCTAACCTCGTGTTCCGGCCCCGGGACCGCGCCTTCGAGCGGCCCGGCCCCGGGGAGTCCAGGATGGGGGCATGACGGTATTCCCCGATGTCCCCGGCGCCTGGCACGGACGGTCCGGCTTCCGGCTCATGCCCACCGACCCCTTCCACGAGGCCCCCGCCGGCGCCCGGGTCGTCCTCGGCGCCGCCGGTCACCTGGCCTGCGTCACCTACACCTGGCAGCACCCGGACGACGGACCGCAGGACGGCATGCTCACCGTCGGCGCGACCGACGAGAACACCCGGCTCACCGCGCTGTGGGCGGACTCCTGGCATCAGCAGCCCGCCCCGCTGCTGATGCACGGCACGCCCGGACCGCACGGCATCGACGTCGAGGGCGAGTACGCCGAGGGGTGGATCTGGCGCATCGCGGTCGACGCGGGTGAGCCCGGCACGCTGCGGATCCGTATGGACAACGACATCCCGTCCGGCCGCTACCGGGTCATGGAGGCCACGCTGACGCCGAGTTGACATACCGGGCTCCGTGTCGGGACGCCGCTGCGCGAGCCGTCACCCTCCTACCGCACGCTGACCAGAGCGGCGAAGCGGCGGCCCGACGTCGACCACTCCTCCGCCACCGACCAGCCGGTGGCGCGCGCGGCGGCGCGCAGCGCGAGGGGGCCGAGGCGGGCCCACGGGAAGTCGCGGCCCTGCCGTCCGTGGGCGTCCTCGACGCGTACGGTCACCCGCTCGTCCACTTCGTGCGGCGCGGCCTCGGCGAGCAACCGGCCGCCGGGGGCGAGGAGTTCGCGGACGCGCGCGAGGAGGGTGTGCGGGTCGCCGCCGATGCCGATGTTGCCGTCGGCGAGCAGCGCGGTGCCCCAACGGCCCTCCGCGGGAAGGCGGTCGAAGACCGAGCGGCACAGGACCGCGCCGCCCGCGCCCTTGGTGCGGGCCACGGCGGCGGGGCTCACGTCGAGCCCGAGGACCGGCACCCCGTACCCGGCGACGGCGGCCACCAGCCGCCCGGGACCGCAGCCGATGTCCAGCACCGGTCCACGGCAACGGCGCAGCATCGTACGGTCGGCGGCGTCCGGCGGTGCGCACCAGCGCTCGACCTCGAGCGGCAGCAGCCAGCCGTCCTCCCGCCGCAGGAACAGCGGCCCGCGCCCGCTGACCAGGGCGCGCGCGTACGGATCGCCGCCCCAGGTGGTCGCGGTGGCAGACCGCGCGACGGGTACGGAGGTGGTCACCGGGCGGCACCTGCGGGGGCTGGAGCGGCGGGCGCGGCGGCGGTGGCGGCGGCGGGACGGCTCATGGGGGCGAGGCGGCGCCAGGCCGCGGCGAAGTGCGTGGCCGGTGCCAGGGCGGCGACGTCGGCGGCGTCGGACGGGGTGTCGACGTCCCGCAGCAAGGGGAGGTCGTGGACGCGGAGCCCGGCGGAGGTGAGGCGGGCACGCTGGACGGCGCCCGTGTGCGGGGTGGACATGGGGACGCCGAGGAGGAGGTCGGGGCGGGCGGGTTCGGCGAGGCCGAGCGCCCAGAAGCCGCCGTCGGCGGCGGGTCCGAAGACGGCGTCGCGGGTGTCCCACGCGTCCGGCCGCAGCGCCGACTCCAACAGGGCGGCGGTGAGTTGGGGGGTGTCCATGCCGACCAGCAGCGCGGGTCCCTTGCACAGGGCGAAGGCCCCGGCCAGTCGTTCGTCCAGGCCGCCGCCGGTCTGCGGTGCGACCTCGTAGCCGTCCGGCAGCCACGGTCCCGGAGCGCCGTCCAGGACCAACACCCGTCGGCTGAAGGGGAGTTCGAGGCCCAAGGCCAGCGTGTCCCGGAGCGCCGCCTCGGCCAGGACGGCGGCCTCGGCGGCCGTGCAGTACGGCGTCAGACGGGTCTTGACGCGCCCGGCCACCGGCGACTTGGCGATCACCAGCAGCGTCGTCGCGGCCTTCATCGGGCGCCCGCCGTAACCGTCGAGTCGTTACTTGCGGTGGCGTGACCGGCCGACTCGCTGCCGGCCGTCGCGTTCCCGGCCTTCTCGGTAGCGGCTCTCCCGCCACCGGCTCTCCCGTCACCGGCCTTCTCGGTACCGGCTCTCCCGTCACCGGCTCTTTCGTTCAGCACCGCCGTCATGTCGCGGACCGCGTGCCAGGTGCCGCGCCAGGTGCCGGTGACCTTGGAGCGGCCGGTGCGCGGCGCGTACGGGACGGGGGTCTCGCGGATCCGCCAGTCCGCGTCGGCGGCGCGGACCACCATCTGGAGCGGGTAGCCGGAGCGGCGGTCGGTGAGGGCGAGCGCGAGCAGGTCCTCGCGGCGGGCGGCCCGCATCGGGCCGAGGTCGTGCAGGCGCAGACCGGTGCGGCGGCGCAGCAGCCGGGCGAGCTGGAGGTTGGCCAGCCGGGCGTGCGGCGGCCAGGCGCGGAAGGTGGTGGGGCGGCGGCGGCCGAGCACCAGGTCGGCGGCGCCGTCCAGCACCGGCCCCGCAACGGTCGGCAGCAGCGCCGGGTCGAGGGAGCCGTCGCAGTCGCAGAAGCAGACGACGTCGGCGGTCGCGGCGAGCAGTCCGGCGTGGCAGGCGGCGCCGAAGCCGCGTACGGGCGCGTGCACGACGTACGCGCCGTGTTCCGCGGCGATCCGGGCGGAGCCGTCCGTGGAGCCGTTGTCCACGACGATCGCGCGCCAGCCGGGCGGGACGCGGTCCAGCACCCAGGGCAGGGCGGCGGCCTCGTCGAGGCACGGCAGGACGACGTCCGCGACGGCGGGGGGACGGGGGCCGGGGCGGGAGCCTGCACGGACATCGGGGCGGGCGTCCGGGCGGAGGTCGGCCGGGACGGCGGACCGGACGTCACCGGGGACGCCGAGGATGCCGGGGACGCCGGGGATGCCGGGGATGCCGGGGATGCCGACCACGGTGGGCGATGGCTTGGTCACACGGATCACCCTACGGAGACGCAAGGGACATAACGGACCCGCGATCCTTACGAAACACGGACGGCACCGCTCCCCGGCCTCCGGCCCGGCGTCACTGTCCGTGGCGGGTGTCAGACTCGACAGCATGACCAGCCCCACCGTGCCCGCCGCCCCGGCCCCGCGCCGCCGGGTCCTCGTCGTGGACGACGACCCGACCGTCGCCGAGGTCGTCGCGGGCTACCTCGACCGGGCGGGCTTCGCCGTCGAGCGCGTCGCCGACGGCCCCTCCGCCGTCGCCCGCGCCGCCGCCCTCCGGCCCGATCTGGTCGTCCTCGACCTCATGCTGCCCGGCATGGACGGCCTCGAGGTCTGCCGCCGTATCCGCGAGAACGGACCCGTGCCGGTCGTCATGCTCACCGCCCGTGGCGACGAGGACGACCGCATCCTCGGGCTCGAAGTCGGCGCGGACGACTACGTGACCAAGCCGTTCAGCCCTCGCGAGCTGGTGCTCCGCGTCGAGTCCGTCCTGCGCCGCGCGGGCAGCCCGCCCGACCCCGCCTCCGCCCCCGGCGCGTGGCTGCGCTCCGGCTCCCTCGCCCTCGACCCGGCCGCCCGCCGCGCCACCCGCCACGGCGTCGAACTCCCCCTCACCATCCGCGAATTCGACCTCCTCGCCTTCTTCCTCCACCACCCGGGCCGCGTCCTCGGCCGCGAGGAACTCATGCGCCGCGTCTGGGGCTGGGAATTCGGCGACCTCTCCACCGTGACCGTCCACGTCCGCCGCCTCCGCGAGAAGATCGAGGCCGACCCCGCCCGACCCCGCCTGATCACCACCGTCTGGGGCGTCGGCTACCGCTTCGACCCGTCCGACGGCCCCACGGACGACCCGGTGGGCGACCGGGACATGGGCGCGGCCCCGGCTTCGGGCGGGGGACGCGATGCGTGACGTGGTGCTCATCGCCGCCTACGCGGCGGCCGGGGCGGGGGCGGCCGGGGTCCTCGGAGCGGTCGCGCTGCGGCTGCTGCGGCACCGGTCGGTGGCGTTGTCGCTCGCCGTGGTCGCCGTCGTGACGGTGGCGGCGATGCTCGCGGGGACGCTGTCGGTGGCGTGGGCGATGTTCCTGTCGCAGCACGACCTGGGTGTGGTCACGACGGTGTGCGGGATGGCGGCCGTGGTGTCGCTGGGCGTCACGCTGCTGTTGGGGCGGCGGGTCGTGGCGGGCAGCCGCGCGCTGGCCGCCGCCACGCGGGCCTTCGGCGACGGCGACGCCTTTGCCGCTCCCGCGCACGCGCCCACGGCCGAACTCGCCGAACTCGGCCGCGAGTTGGCCGTCACCAGCGCCAAGCTGGCCGACTCGCGCCAGCGCGAGCGCGCCCTTGAGGCGTCGCGCCGCGAGCTGGTCGCGTGGATCTCGCACGACCTGCGGACGCCGCTCGCCGGGCTGCGGGCGATGACCGAGGCGCTGGAGGACGGCATAGCGGAGGACCCGGCCCGCTACCACAAGCAGATACGGGCCGAGGTCGACCGGCTCAGCGGCATGGTCGGCGACCTCTTCGAACTCTCCCGCATCCAGGCGGGCGTTCTCGCCCTCTCCCCCACCCGCATGTCGATGTACGACCTCGTCGGCGACGCCATAGCGGGCGCCAATCCGCTGGCGCGCGAGCACGGCGTACGGCTGGTCGGCGACGGGGTCGAGCCGGTGCCGGTGGAGGTCGACGGCCGTGAGATGACGCGGGTCCTGGCCAACCTCCTGGCCAACGCCATCCACCGCACCCCCGCGGACGGCACCGTCGCCGTTTCCGCTCGGCGCGACGCCGCTTCCGGCTCCGTCGTGCTCTCCGTCACCGACGGCTGCGGCGGCATCCCCGCCGACGACCTTCCCCGCGTCTTCGACACCGGGTGGCGCGGGACCGGGGCGCGGACGCCTCCGGCGGGGGCGGGGCTCGGGCTCGCCATCGTCCGTGGCATCGTCGAGGCCCACCATGGGCGTGCCGCCGTGCACAACGTCCCCGGCGGCTGCCGCTTCGACGTCGTCCTCCCCGCCGCCCCCCTCTAACGGGCGGCACCCCGTGCCTTCAGGGGCAGGGGGCAAGTCGGTCGCTCCCCGGACCGCCGGCCGGTGGGGGGTTGCTCGCGCAGTTCCCGCGCGCTCGGGGGCGCAGCCGCCTGCGGGATGGGGGGTTCCTGGCCGGCTAGGCCGACGGGCGTTGGGGGGCGTGGGCGAAATCGGTGACGCCCTGGGTGAAGGGGACGCGGGGGGACCAGGCGAGTTCGTGGTGGGCGCGGGCCGCGGAGGCCGTGACGTGGCGGACGTCGCCGAGCCGGTACGCCCCGGTGACGCGGGGCGCGGGCCCCCCGGTGGCGGCGGACAGGACGGTGGCCATCTCGCCGACGGTCCGCGGCGTGCCGGTGGCGATGTTGTAGGGGCGCAGGCCGCCGGGCGGCCGGTCGCCGAGCCGGGCGAGGGCGGCGACATTGGCGGCGGCCACATCGGTGACGTGGATGAAGTCCCGGCGCTGACGGCCGTCTTCGAAGACGGCGGGGGCCTCGCCGCGGGCGAGGGCGGAGCGGAAGAGGGCGGCGACACCGGCGTAGGGGGTGTCACGGGGCATGCCGGGCCCGTAGACGTTGTGGTAGCGCAGGGAGACGGCCCGGCCGTCGGCGGCGCGGGCCCAGGCGGCGGCGAGGTGTTCCTGGGCGAGCTTGGTGGCGGCGTAGACGTTGCGGGGGTCGGCGGGCGCGTCCTCGTCGACGAGGCCGGGCGCGAGCGGTTCGCCGCAGCGGGGGCACGGCGGTTCGAAGCGGCCCGCGTCGAGGTCGGCGACCTGTCGCGGCCCCGGCCGTACGACGCCGTGCCGCGCGCACTCGTAACGTCCTTCGCCGTAGACGACCATCGACCCGGCGAGGACGAGCGACCGTACGCCCGCGTCGGCCATGGCGGCGAGCAGCACGGCGGTGCCGAGGTCGTTGCAGCTCACGTAGTCGGGGGCGTCGGCGAAGTCCTTGCCGAGGCCGACCATGGCGGCCTGGTGGCAGACCGCGTCGGCGCCGCGCAGGGCCTCCTCGACGGCGGCCCGGTCGCGGACGTCGCCGTGCCGCCATTCGACACCGTCGGGCACGGGCGGCGGTGGGGCCCGGTGGGCGGCGGGCAGCAGCGCGTCGAGGACCCGTACCCGGTGTCCGGCGGTGCGCAGCGCGGTGACGATGTGCGAGCCGATGAAGCCCGCGCCTCCCGTGACAAGTACCAGCATGGGCCCGACCGTACGGTCCCGGCCGGGCCGATGGACCGGGCCCGGCCGGGGCGTCAGCGCTCCGTAAGAACTCCCCGCGCCGCCTCACACCAGCGCGGGCACCTCGTACGTGAGCGTCGCCGCGTCCGCGTCCAGCACCGCGGGCACCCCGAGCGGCACGGTCAGCGTGGACTCGCAGTGGCCGAAGCCGAATTCCTCGACGATCGGTACGCCGAGGCCGCCGAGGAGGTCGGTCATCAGGGACCGGACGGCGGGGTACGGGCCGCAGTCCTGCCAGGAGCCGAGGACGATTCCGGCGACGCCGTCGAGCCAGCCGGAGCGCAGGAGTTGGGTGAGGATGCGGTCGAGTCGGTACGGCTCCTCGCCGATGTCCTCCAGGACGAGGATGCCGCCCGCGGCGGACGGGCGGGAGTACGGGGTGCCGAGGTCGGAGGCGAGCAGGCTGACGCAGCCGCCGAGGGTGACCCCGGCCGCGCGGCCCGGTACGAGGGTGCGGGCGGTCGGGGAGGTGGGCGTCAGGGTCTCGTCGGGCGTGAAGAGGGTGCGCCGCAGGTGGTCCTGGGTGGGGCCGTCCTTGAGGAAGGTCTCGGTCGCCGCCATCGGGCCGTGGAGCGTGGCCAGGCCGAGCCGGGTCGCGAACGCCTCGTGGAGCGCGGTGATGTCGCTGTAGCCGATGAACGCCTTGGGTGTGGCCGCGCCCATGGCGTCCCAGTCGAGCAGGTCGACCATGCGCTGCGCGCCGTAGCCGCCGCGGGCGCACAGCACGGCCGCCAACGACGGGTCGCACCACGCCTGTTGGAGGTCGTCGGCGCGGGCCCGGTCGGTGCCCGCGAGGTAGCCGGAGGGGTGGTCGTCCAGGACGTGCGGTGCCACGACGGGGTCGAGGTCCCAGCTCCGCAGGATGTCGAGGCCCGCGTCGAGGCGTTCGCGCGGTACGGGGCCGCTGGGCGCCACGACGCCGATCCGGTCGCCGGGCGCCAGCCGCCGGGGGCGGATCAGCGCGGGCACCGGCCCGCCGACCGGGCCGGCCGCCTGCCGCGGTCCGCCCCCGGAGCCCCGTCCGGCAGAGGCGTCGGCGGCGGAAGCGGAGGAGGCGGCAGCCGTAGAACTCTCCGTCATGTGTGCAGTTCCAGCGGCGCGACGCCCTCCGGCGTGAAGCCGAAGACCTGCCCGTAGAGGGCGAGTTCGGCCTCCAGGCAGGTGACCATGGTGTCCAGGCGGCGGAAGCCGTGGCTCTCGCCCTCGAAGGTCAGATACGCGTGCGGGATGCCGCGTCCGGCGACGGCCTCCAGGAACCGCTCGCACTGCACGGGCGGGCAGATCACGTCGTCCAGGCCCTGGAGCAGCAGGAACGGCACGTCTATCCGGTCGCCGTGGTGGACGGGCGAGCGGTCGCGGTAGCGCTCGGGCACCTCGTCGAGCGGCCCAATCAGCGACTCCAGGTACTCCGACTCGAAGTCGTGCGTCTCCCCGCCCTCCCGCGACCAGCCGCGCAGGTCGAGGATCGGGTAGATGACGGTGCCGCAGGCGTAGGTGTCGGTGGTGGTCAGGGCCGCGGCGCTGGTCCAGCCGCCGGCGCTGCCGCCGCGGATGGCCAGCCGCGCGGGGTCGGCGACGCCTTCGGCGACCAGCCCCTCGGCGACGGCGGCGCAGTCCTCGACGTCCACCACGCCCCACTGTTCGCGCAGCCGGTTGCGGTAGGCGCGGCCGTAACCGGTGGAGCCGCCGTAGTTGACCTCGGCGACGCCGATGCCGCGGGAGGTGAAGTAGGCGATCTCCAGGTCGAGGACCATCGCGGCGCGGCTGGTGGGTCCGCCGTGCACCCAGATGACGTAGGGCGCGGGTCCCTCGGCGGTGACCAGCGGATTGCGCGGCGGGTAGACCTGCGCGTGCACCTCGCGCCCGCCGGGGCCGGTGAAGGTCCTGGCCAGGGCGTCGGGCACGTAGGCGGGGTCGACCGTGTCGTGGTGCGCGCTGCCGATGACGCGGGTGCGGCCGGTCTTGACGTCCAGCTCGACCAGTTCGTACGAGGTGCGGGCGCTGCCCGCGACGCCGATGACGCGGCTGCCGGACGCGGCGAGGGTCGCATTCCACTCGGTCCAGTGCCCGGGGGCGTCGGTGACCTCGCCGGTGGCGGGGTCGAGCAGGCCGAGCCGCAGGGCGCCGACGCCGTGCAGGACGGCGATCAGGCCGTCGTCGAGCGGGGCGAACCAGTGGTGGCCGAGTTTCCACAGCGCGTTGCCGAATTCCTCCTGGCGTGCGCAGAGGTTGACGGCTTCGCCGGTGGCCGGGTCGACGCGGTGCAGATTCCACCAGCCGGTGCGGTCGGTGGCGGCGAGCAGGGTGCCGTCGGCCGCCCAGCCGACCTGGGTGACGGATTCCTCGGGGCCGCCGATCAGGGTGCGGGCGGCGGTGAAGGTGCCGTCGGCGGTGACGTCGGCGATCCGCAGTTCGGTGCCGTCCCAGGGCATCAGCGGGTGGTCCCAGGCGGTCCAGGCGGCCCGCGTGCCGTCGGGCGACAGGCGCGGTCCCGTGACGAACCGGTGGGTGGCGGGGGCGAGTTCGCGTACGGCCGCGCGGTCGTCGGCGGCGGAGCCGTCGAGCGGTACGGCGGCGGGCACGCGGCGTACGTCGGTGGGCTTGTCGCCGGTGAACTCCTCCAGGACTCCCCAGACCTCACCGCGCTCGCGGTGCAGTGTCAGGTCGGCCCAGCGCAGTCCGCCGCCGACG
This sequence comes from Streptomyces sp. NPDC008079, assembly GCF_042957385.1. Lineage (NCBI taxonomy): Bacteria > Bacillati > Actinomycetota > Actinomycetes > Kitasatosporales > Streptomycetaceae > Streptomyces > Streptomyces sp. NPDC008079. The sequence goes on along the minus strand of NZ_JBIBIC010000013.1, from coordinate 187,870 downwards.
GCGCCGACCGGGGTCAGCGGGCGCGGCGGGGTCTGCGGCTCGTCGGGGCGGAAGGCGTAGAGCCGCTGGTCGGCGAAGTTGGCGAAGACCACCAGCGGGGCGCCGTCCACGACGGCGCCCGCCCAGGGGGTGCCGCCGTATTCGATGACGCGGCTGCGGACGTTCCACGGCGCGGGCAGCGGGCATTCCTCGGTGCCGTCGGGCCTGCGGCGGATCAGCGCGCGGCGGCCCCCTTCGGCGGGGCGGGGCGCGGTCCACCAGACGTCGTCGCCGACGATGCCGACGAATTCGGGGCTGCCGTCGTGTGCGGCGGCCGTGGTGGCGTCGACGGGTGAGGGCCAGGCGCCGTGCGGGGTGGTGCTCCCGGTGGTCGTGGTCACGCTCCGGCCTCCGTTCCCGTGGCGCGCAGGAAGCGGTCGAGGACGTGGACGCCGAAGTGCAGCGCGTCGACGGGCACCCGCTCGTCCACGCCGTGGAAGAGCGCCTGGTAGTCGAAGCCGGGGGGCAGCCGCAGCGGTGAGAAGCCGTAGCCGGTGATGCCGAGCCGGGAGAACTGCTTGGCGTCGGTGCCGCCGGACATGCAGTAGGGCACGACGTGCGCCTGCGGGTCGAAGTGTTCCAGCGACTCGCGCATCGCGGCGTAGGTCGGGGAGTCGACCGGGGCCTGGAGCGGGATCTCGCGGTGGTGGAACTCCCAGTCGACGTCGGGTCCTGTGAGCCGGTCCATGGTGGCGGCGAACTCGTCCTCGGCGCCGGGCAGCATGCGTCCGTCGACGTAGGCGGTGGCGGAGCCGGGGATCACATTGACCTTGTAACCGGCTTGCAGCATCGTCGGGTTGGCGCTGTTGCGGACGGTGGGCCTGACCAGGTCGGCCGCCGCGCCGAGCCGTTCGAGGAGGGTGTCGACGTCGTCCAGGGCGGCCTGGTCGGCGGGGACGCCGTAGAGCGCGGCCAGTTCGGTGAGCGCGGCGGTGACGGTGGCGGTGAGGCGGACGGGCCAGTCGTACTCGCCGATCCGGGCGATGGCGGCGGCCAGTCGGCTGACCGCGTTGTCCCGGTTGACCTTGGAGCCGTGGCCCGCCTTGCCGTGTGCGGTGAGCTTGAGCCAGGCGGTGCCGCGCTCGCCCGCGGCGACGGGATAGATCCGCAGGTCGTCGCTGGCGTGGAAGGTGAAGGCGCCGGATTCGCTGATGCCTTCGGTGCAGCCCTCGAAGAAGTCGGCGTGCTTCTCGGTGAGGAAGCCGGAGCCGTAGGAGGCGCTGTCCTCCTCGTCGGCGGTGAAGGCCAGCACGATGTCGCGGGTGGGGCGGTGTCCGGTACGGGCCCAGGCGCGGACGGTGGCGAGCACCATCGCGTCCATGTTCTTCATGTCGATGGCGCCGCGGCCCCAGACGACGCCGTCCCTGATCTCGCCGGAGAAGGGGTGCACGGTCCAGTCGGCGGCCTCGGCGGGCACGACGTCCAGGTGGCCGTGGACGAGCAGCGCGTCGGCGGCCGGGTCGCTGCCCGCGATCCGGGCGAGCACGTTGGCGCGGCCGGGCGCGGATTCCACGATCTGCGCTGCGATCCCGGCGTCGGAGAGCTGCTGGGCGACGTATTCGGCGGCGGGCCGTTCGTTGCCGTCGCCGCCGCCGCGGTTGGTGGTGTCGATCCTGATGAGGTCGGACGTGAAGGTCACGACCTCGTCGAGTGCCCGCGCGTCCACGGCGTCGTGCCGGACGTCTCGCTCGGCGGTCCGCTCAGCCATACTGCTCCTCCACCGCTTGCGACACGAGTGTGGTGACCGCCTTGAAGGCCCTGATGCCCTCGTACATCGTGGGCAGCGTGTAGGCGACACGCCGCTCCCCCGTCCGCTCCACGCCGGGCACCACGGTGGCGGCCCCGGCCAGGTGGACGGCGTCGAATTCCAGCTCGACGGTGAAGGGCCCGGCCTGCGCGGGCTCGTGGCGCACGGCCAGCGCGGCGGCGTCCTTGGCGGCGGCCCGGATGTCGGCGGCGGTGCGCGCGGGCGGGCGGCAGACGGCCGCGTAACGCGACACGTAGTCCTTCACCGCGACGGTACGGGCCTGCGGCGCGTACCCCTCGGCGTCGATCCCGGTCCTGTCGTCGCCGGTCACCAGCACCACGGGGACGCCGTACTCGGCGACGACCAGCGCGTTGAGCCTGCCCTCGCTGGCGGCGACGCCGTTGACCCACACGCCGGTGATGGAGTTGGCGAGGTAGGTGTGGGCGAGGACGCCCTCGGTCCCGGCGCCGGTGTGGTAGCCGACGAAGGCGATGCCGTCCACGTCTCCGTGCTGGACGCCCTCGACCATGGACAGGTCCTTGTGGCGGCCGGTGAGCATCTGGGCGCGCTCGTCCAGCTTCTCCAGCAGGAGATTGCGCATGGTCCAGTGCGCCTCGTTGACCAGCACCTCGTCCGCGCCGCCGTCGTAGAAGCCCGCGACGGCGGCGTTGACGTCGGAGGTGAACATATGGCGGCAGCGCTGCCACTGCTCGCTGCCGGGCAGCACGTCGGCGGGCCAGGTGACACCCGTCGCGCCTTCCATGTCCGCCGAGATCAGGATCTTCATGTTGCGTCACGTTACGCGGCGGCCGGAGGGCGCACCAGGGCCGGGCCCAGCCTGTGGATAACTTCAGTGGTCCAGACCAGTGAAGCGGGTGGGGGAATCAGCCGGTACGGCCCGCCACCAGCCATTTCGACGGTATCTCTATGCGTGTCCCGTCCACCCTGAACTCCGTTGTCACCAGGGGCTGTTCACCGTCGGCCAGCACTTCGAGCCCGGCGGCCCGGAAGAATCCGGGCAGCGCCGCGTCCGACACCTCGCCGGGCGCGATGCCGTGCGCGAAGATCGCCCCGAGCTTCTGCGGCGGTCCGGCGGGCCCCTGCGCGAGCCCCATCAGCACCGGCTTGGCCGCCTCCGCCAGCTCCAGCGCGAAGGCCCGGCCGCGGTGCCCGGTGAGCACCGCTATGCCGTCCGCCAGCCGCCCGCGGTCCTCCGGCTCGCACTGGTGCAGCACCCCGCGCATGTAGACGTTGGCGTCGCCGAGCTCCTCGTGCAGCCGCTCCACCGCGTCGGTGTCCACCGCGTCCAGCCGCTGGTACTCCGCCGCCCCGTGCGGATCGTCGCGCCTGGCCCGGTCGATCGCCTCCCGCGAGAGGTCCACGCCGACCACCCGGTCGTACCGCTCGGCCAGGAAGCGGGTCTGCGTCCCGTTCCCGCAGCCGAGGTCCACCACCGGAAGGCCGGGGTCGAAGTACGCCCGGAAGTGCGGGTAGTGCTGTTCCGCCGCGAGCTCGGGGTCGCAGTCCCAGAAGACTCCGCCGGGCTCGTGGGGCGCGTCCTGCCAGAAACTCTCCCACGCCTGCTCATACCCGCTGGACACGTTCACGCGTACTCACCACTCCCCAGGACCGCGATCGTAGAAAAAGGCACAGGCGCGGCCGCCGACCGTGCCCGCATCAGGAGCTACCGGACCGTCACTTCGGAGTCAACGGCCCGGGCGGAATCGACGGCGCCGACGTCATCGACGCCACGGACGGAACCGAAGCCTCGGACGGAATCCACGGCAGCGGCGTATTGAACGCCTCGGACGGAACCGACCGCGCCGGCGGGATCAGCGGCTCCGGCCCGGCAGCGGCCGCTCGAACCAGACGGACTTGCCCTGCGCGAAGCGGCTGGTCCCCCACTCGCGGGCGAGCCTGCTGACGATCCGCATGCCGCGCCCGCCCTCGTCGTCGGGCCCGGCGCTCAGCAGGACGGGGACCGCGTGGTCGTCGTCGGTCACCTCGCACAGCAGCGCGCCCGCGCGGACGAGCCGCAGCCCGATCCGCCGGGTGTGCGCGTGCCGCACCGCGTTGGTGACCACCTCGCCGACCAGCAGCTCCGCCGTCTCCGACATCTCCGCCAGGTCCCAGCCGAGCAGCGTCTCGCGGACCAGGCCGCGGGCCCGCGCCACCTCGCGCGGCTCCGGCTCCAGCTCCCAGGTCATCACGTCGTGCCGCGGGATGCCGTTGAGCCGGGCCATCAGCAGCGCCACGTCGTCCTTGCGACCGCCGCGCGGGTTGAGCGCGCGGATGATCGTGTCGCAGGCGTCGTCCATCGACGCGGCCGGGTGCGCGGCGCTCTCGCACAGCGCGGCCAGACCGGTGCCGATGTCCTGGCCGCGCACCTCCACCAGGCCGTCGGTGCACAGGATGAGCCGGTCGCCGGGCGCGACCGGCACCCGTACCGTCTCGAACGGCACCCCGCCGACTCCCAGCGGCGCGCCCGTGGGCACGTCGAGCAGCTCGCTGCGGCCGTCGACGGCGCGGACCAGCACCGGCGGGATGTGTCCCGCGTTGGCGATCAGCAGATCGGACTCGACCGGGTCGTAGACCGCGTAGAGGCAGGTCGCCAGATACTGCTCGCCGAGCCGCTGCGCCAGGTCGTCCAGATTGCGCAGCAGTTGGGCCGGTGGCATGTCGAGCCCGGCCATGGTCTGCACGGCGGTACGGAACTGGCCCATCATCGCGGCCGAGTTCAGCCCGTGGCCCATCACGTCGCCGACCACCAGCGCCAGCCGCGAGCCGGGCAGCTTGATGCTGTCGAACCAGTCGCCGCCGACCCGGCCCAGCCGCTCGCCCGGCAGGTAGCGGGTCGCCACGTCACACCCCGGCATCCGCGGCGCGATGTGCGGCAGCATGCTGTCCTGGAGGGTGTCGGCGACATTCTCCTGATACGTGTACATGCGCGCGTTGTCGAGGACGAGCCCGGCGCGGGCGGCCAGTTCCGCGCCCGTCACGCGGTCCATGTCGTTGAACACCGCCCGCTCGCGGTGGCGCAGCAGGATCATGAAGCCCAGCACCACATCGCGCGCCTTCAGCGGGACGACGAGCATCGAGCGGTTGTTGATCAGCGGGCTGATGTCGCGCTTGGGGAACTGCGCGGCGATCGCGTTGCCCATCGGCTCGCTGATCCGCGGCACGAGCACCGGGTCGCCGGTGGTCATGCACTGGAAGAACGGCGTCTGCGCGGGGAAGGGCATGGACTCGCCGACCGGCACCACGTCGTCCCAGCGGCCCGGTTCGTCGGTGTGCTCGACCGCCACGCGGTACCACATGGTGGTGACGTCGGGCGGCCCGTCGGGGAAGCCCTCACCCGCCAGCACCTGCTCGCGCAGATATGTGCCCGCAACATCAGTGAAGCGCGGCACGACGGCCGCGCTGACTTCCTGAATGGTCCTGGCCAGATCGAGCGAGGTGCCGATCCGGCCGCTCACCTCGTTGAGGAATTCGAGGTGTTCGCGGACCGCCGCGTATTCGAGGTCGGGCGCCAACTCGTCGGCCGGGACGGCCCGCGGGTCGGCCGCCGCGGCGGCCTCGGCGGCGCGCCGTCTGGCCTGCCGCTCGGCCCGGCGCGGCACGCCCCAGTCCGGGGTGACCGGCACCCGGTCGTGCTGGCTTATCTCCAGCACCGGATAGCCCAGTTCCAGCACCTGCGCCACGATCCGCCCGCTCTCCAGCGGATTCATGCTCGGCAGGATCTCGGGCAGTTGCCTGGCGAGCTGGTCGGAACCGGGGAATTCGGTGTGCAGCGCGAAGCCGGGCGCTATCCGCTCCGAGCAGTCCGCCGCCCCCGACCTGTCGGTCTCCGCCGCGTCGGGGTCGGTCATCGCGGAGGGCGTCCCGGCAGCGGCGGAGGAACCGGCCGCGGAAGAGGCGTCGGTGGCCAGCACGAGCAGCCGCTCGGGGCCCGGACCGACCAGCGGGTAGGCCCACCACAGCACGTCCAGGGGGACGCGCCCGTCCCCGTCGGCGTCCGTGCGCCGCACGCAGTCGTACAACCGGGCGCGCCCCGCCGTCGGGTAGGAGCTGGCACCGGCCAGCGAGGACTCCAGGTCGGGCCCGGTGACGTCGTACGGGTACGCGGTGCCCGCCGTGCCGCCGCCCGGGGCGGCGTCCGGGGGTACGTCGAGTGCGCCGCCCACCGGTAAGAGGTCGAGCGCGTTCCGCCCGACGGCCTCTTCCCGTGTCCAGCCGAACAGCCGGCGCGCACCCGTACTCCAGTGCGACACCAGCCCGGCGGCGTCCACGACGATCACCGCGAGCGGGATACGTCCGGACGGCTCCGGCGGTTGACGGCGGTCCATGGTTCGTCGGGCTCCTTCCCTCGGCCCCGCGGTCCGGGGCCGGAGTGCGGTGGGAACCGCCCCGGCACAAGATCTACGATGCCGTTAACCACGGTACGACCGGTCCGGGTGCCAGGGGAGGGAAAGTACGAATCCGGGCGCACGCCCGCGCGCGAGCAACCAAACTGCCCGTGCTAGCGTCCAAACCCTCTGTTCGAACTCTCTCACGTCGGTGGAGTTCGACCCCCTCGCCGGAAGGGATGCCGGCCGGGGCGCACCGCATCCGCGACTGGAAGAGGCCACGTGACCACCTGGCAGCCTGCGCGCTGGACCGCCATGAGGGGACCGGGGGCCCTTTTCCGGCGGGTCGACCTGCGCAATCCTGTCGTGGCCGCCACGGTGCTCGCCGCGGTCCTGCATGTGATCTGGGCCTATTTCCTGGCCAAGGACTCCGGCGACATGGCCGCGCAGTACGCCTGGACGGACTTCATAAGGGCCCACCCCTCCGCCTCGTACAACCTGTCCTGGTACGGCGGCATGCACCCCGCGTCGTACAGCATTCTGTCGCCGTACATCATGGCCGGGCTCGGGGTGCGGACCACCGCCGTGATCGCGGGCACCTTGTCCACGACGGCGGCGACGCTACTGCTGATCCGGGCCCGGATCAAGCGCCCGATGCTGCCCGCGCTGTGGACGGCGTTCGCTCTTTGGGGTGACGTGCTCTCCGGGCGGGTCACCTTCGCGCTGGGCGTCCTCTTCGGTCTGATCGCCACGCTGCTGCTGTTCCCCACCGACCCGCCGGTAGGCGCGCGCCGCACCCCGCGGGTGCTGACCGCCACGCTGATGGGCGCGCTGGCCACCATGTGCAGCCCGGTCGCGGGGCTCTTCATCCTGGTGGTCGCGGCGGCGCTGTTCCTCACCGGGCGCCGCAAGGACGCGTATGTGATGGCGGTCTGCCCGCCCCTGGTGGTCGGCGCGACCTCGCTGCTCTTCCCCTTCTACGGGGTGCAGCCCTTCAAGTGGTTCTTCGCCATCATCCCCTTCGCCACGGCCGTCGCGATCGCCCTGGTGGTGCCGCGCGAATGGCGCGTCGTACGCGTCGGGAGCTGGATCTACGCGGCCGGTGTCGCGCTGACGTACGTCATCCCGTCGCCGATCGGCAGCAATGTGGAGCGGCTGGCCCTGCTGTTCGGCGGCACCGTGCTGCTGATCGTGGCCATGGCGTGGACCAGGGGCGGCCGGATGGCGCTGATGCTCTACCTGGCCTTCCTGGGCGTCGCGGGCTGGCAGATCTCCAAGCCCGTGGTGGACCTGGTGAACACCTCGGCGCCCTCGTCCACGGTCGAGCACGCGGCGCCGCTGATCGCGCAGCTCACCAAGGTGCGCGCGGACAAGGGCCGGGTCGAGGTCGTACCGCTGCGCTCGCACTGGGAGGCGTCGGGCCTGGCCCCGCACGTCAACCTGGCGCGCGGCTGGAACCGGCAGGCGGACGTCGAGCGCAATCCGCTCTTCTACGACGGCACGCTGACCGCGGAGACCTACCGGCAGTGGCTCCAGCGCTGGAGCGTCGGGTACGTGGTGCTGCCGTCGGACACCCCGGACGGCGCGGCGGTGGCCGAGGCGAAGATCGTGGCGGCGGGCCAGAGCTGGCTGACGCCGGTCTGGCACGACGACTACTGGAAGCTCTACAGGGTCGCGAACGCCGATCCGCTGGCCGATCCGCCCGCGATCGTGGACGAGGCGAGTCCGGCCGAGCTGACCGTGACGATGCCGACCAGCGGCTCGGTGATCCTGCGCATCCCGTGGTCGCCGGTGCTCGGCATCGAGGGCGCCAACGACAACAAGCACGGCTGTCTCATCCAGGACGGCGACTGGACGCGGCTGTACGCGCCCTCGCCCGGCACGTACCGGATCGGCGGCACGTACGCGCTGATCCGCGGCACGCAGTGCAACAAGAACGACGTGGACGGCAGCGGCAGGCCGGACGGCGCGGCACCGGCCGGGCGCTGACCGGCCGGCTGTCCGACCTGCACGGCCTGCTGTCCCACCTGCACGGCCCGCTGTCCGACCCGCCGACCGGCGCCCGACGGCCGCGGTGACCGGGAACGACAACGGGCAGTGACCCTCACTCTTGTGGAGTAAGGGTCACTGCCCGTTCCGTACGACGGTGGATACGCCCGCGCGTCCACGGCGGGTACGGCGGCGGCACGGTCCTCGTCGGCGTGACCGACGTATCCGGCGTGACCGACGTATCCGCCGGACAGGCCCTAGTCGGCGTGTCCGAGCTGGAGGTCCCGCTCGGTCCTGCCGCCGCCCGCGACCTGGAGGACGGTGGCGACCGGCGGGTAACCGGCGGCGATCACCGTGTACTCACCGGCGGCGAGGTCCACGAAGCGGAAGTGCCCGTCGGGGCCGGTGGTGACCGAGTCCACGACATTGCCCGCCGCGTCCAGCAGCGTGACCCGCGCGTCCTCGACCAGCCGCCCGCCGGGGGCGCGTACGGTCCCGCGCAGCACCGCGCCGCCCGCCAGCTCCACGTCCTGCCGGGTCTCCCGCGACGCCTGCACCGACACCGGCAGCGCGGCGGGCCTGAAGGCGGGCGCGCTGGCCGCCAGCGTGTACTCGCCCGCCACCAACTCGCTCAGGACGTAGGCGCCTTCGCGTCCGCTGCGGGAGGTGGCCACGACGTCGCCGCGGATGTCGGTCAGGGTCACGATGGCGTCCCTGACCGGGGTGCCGTCCGCGGTGCGCACGGCGCCCGCCAGGCGTCCGGCGCCGCCGAGCACCACGTCGAGTTCGACCGGGCGGTCGGCGACGGTGATGCTGACGGCCTGTGGCTGGTGGCCGCCCGCGGCGGCGATCAGCACATAGCTGCCGCTGCCCGGGGTGCTCAGCGCGTACCGGCCGTCCTCGGTGGTCGCGCCGCGGCCGATCTGCCGTCCCGTGACGTCGATCAGGGTGAGCGCGGCGCGGCCGACGGAACTGCCGTCGGAGTGCTGGACGGTGCCGCACACGGGCACACCGCCCGCGTAGCTCTTGCGGGCGCCCGGCACGGCCGAGTCGGTCACGGTGAAGCCGGGCGCGCCGTCGGCGCCGGTGAGGGTGTCGGTGGCGGTGTCGCCGTCGTACGTGGTCGTCGGGGAAGCGGGGCCGTGCTGGGTCACCAGGGGTTTCTCCTTGAGGAGGAAGGCGAAGAGGAAGCCGAGCGCGAGCACCGGCACCAGGTAGAGGAAGATCCGCGGCATGGCCTCGGCGTACGCGTTGACGTACCCGTCGCGCACAGCCGCGGGGAGTGTGCGGACCAGTTGGGGGGTGACCGACTGGGCGTCGGGCAGGTGGGCGCCCTTGGGGAGTTCGACCGCGAGGCGCTTGGCGAGGCGGTCGGCGAAGAGCGTGCCGAAGACGGCCGCGCCGACCGAACCGCCGATCTGCCGGAAGTAGTTGTTGGCGCTGGTGGCCGCGCCGATGTCGGTGGGGCGCACCGAATTCTGCACGGCGAGCACCAGCACGGGCAGCATCAGGCCGATGCCGAGGCCGAGTACGGCCATGTAGACGCTGTACTCGGCCTGCGGGGTGTCGGCGTCCATCAGCGACAGCAGATACATGCCGGCCGTCGACAGGGCGCCGCCGATGATCGGGAAGATCTTGTAGCGCCCTGTCCTGCTGATCAACTGCCCGCCGACGATGGAGGCGAGGACGACGCCCATCATCATCGGCAGCATGAGGAGCCCTGATCCGGTGGCGCTCGCGCCGTCGACCATCTGGAGGAAGGTCGGCAGATAGCTGGCCGCGCCGAACAGGGCGACGCCGACGATCCCGCCGATCAGGGCGGTGGTGTTGAAGACCCCGTCGCGGAACAGCCGCAAGGGGATGACCGGTTCCGCGGCGAACCGCTCGACGAGCACGAAGAGCAGCGCGCTGACCACGGCCCCCGCGCCGAGGCCGAGGATCTCCCGGGACTGCCAGCCGTACTTGGAGCCGCCCCAGGTGGTGACGAGCACCAGGCAGGTGGAGCCGACGGCCAGCAGCAGGGCGCCGAGCACGTCGAGGCGGGGCCGGACGGCGGGCTTGGGGAGTTTCAGCACGAGGCTGATCACGACGAGGGTGACCAGGCCGAAGGGCACGTTGATGGAGAAGCACCAGCGCCAGGAGGCGTGGTCGGTGAAGAAGCCGCCGAGCAGCGGTCCCGCGACCGACGCGAGGCCGAAGGCGGCGCCGATCAGGCCCATGTAGCGCCCGCGTTCCCGCGGCGGCACGATGTCGGCCATGATCGCTTGCACGCCGATCATCAGTCCGCCGCCGCCGATGCCCTGGATGGCGCGGAAGGCGATGAGTTCGTCCATGGTGCGCGACCATGCCGCCAGCGCGGAGCCGATGACGAAGGTCATGATCGCGAACTGGAAGACGATCTTGCGGCCGAAGAGGTCGCCGAGCTTGCCGTAGATCGGCAGTCCGATCGTGGACGCCAGCAGATAGGCGGTGACGACCCAGGACATCTTGTCGAGGCCGTGCAGCTCGCCGACGATCTTCGGCAGGGCGGTGGCCACGATCATCTGGTCGAGCGCGGCCAGCAGCAGCGCCAGCATCAGGCCGACGAAGACCAGCCGGACCCGGCGCGGCGTGAGGTCGACCGCGGCGCCGTTGCCGCCGGGCGGTCCCGAGGCGCCGCCCGCCTCCTCGGCCGCGCCCCCGGTCCCCTCCCCCGGCCGTTCGTCGTCCACGGCCGCCGGACGCTCGATCAGCGTGCTGCCACCCACTGCCACTCCCCTCGTCGCGCCTGCCTGGCCACCGTTTCCCGCATTAAGCGACAACGACGAGCAAGCGCGACGATTCTCAGGAAGTACGCGAAACCACCCGTATCAGTGAACGATCACGAAACCAGCGGCACCGTAAGGGACTTCACTCCCCCGCGGTGCACTCCCCTCACTTCACTCCGCTCGGCCCCATTCCGCTCGGCGCCTCACTTCTTCTCGACGTCGGCGGCCAGCGAGGCGAGCAGCGCGTCGTAGATACGGCCGAGGCCCTTGGGCGCGAAGGTGCGCTCGAAGAAGCCGCCGACGCCGCTCGCGCCCTGCCAGGTGGTGACGACGACGACCTTGCTGCGGCCCTCGCCCGACGGGGTGACCGTCCAGGTGTTCACGAGCGTCGAATTGCGGTCGGTCTCGACCAGCGTGTCCGCGGCGGGCGCGGAGACGTCGAAGAGGCAGTCGCGGATCCGCTTGCTGGTGGCCTGGAGCTTCCAGTGGACGACGGTGCCCGCGCCGTGGCCGCCCTCCCGGACCTCGTACTCGCTGAACTGCTCAGGGAGCACCCGGCCGCGGGTGCCCGCGTAGTCGGCGACGGCGGCGTACACCCGCTCCGGCTCCGCGTCGACGATCCGCTCCGTGGTGGCCTCGACCAGCGCCATGACTTCTCCTCAGGTCCGTGCCAGGTCGCGCGCCTTCCCGGCGCGCCGCACAAGCCAACCACACGCGCTTATCGAATCTGTGTTCTATTGTGGAGGGACGGGCGACCGGAGACGGCCGGCCGGAGACAACCGGAGGAGGGCGCGATGCGCTGGGACCATCTGAGCGGTGACGACGCGGCGGCCGGTGGCGCGCCCGCGCTGTTCGGCGCCGACGCGGTCACCCGGACCTTCGACACGCCGGGCTTCCGCGGCATCACCTTCCACGAGATACGGGCGAAGTCGATCATCAACCGGGTGCCGGGGGCGTCCCGCATGCCCTTCGAGTGGACGGTCAATCCGTACCGCGGGTGCAGCCACGCCTGCGTGTACTGCTTCGCGCGCAAGACGCACAGCTATCTCGATCTCGACACCGGGATCGACTTCGACTCGCAGATCGTGGTGAAGACCAACGCGCCGGAGCTGCTGCGCCGGGAGCTGGCGTCGGCGCGCTGGCAGGGCCAGCACATCGCGATGGGCACGAACGTGGACTGCTACCAGCGCGCGGAGGGCCGGTATCAGTTGATGCCCGGCATCATCGCCGCGCTGCGCGACCGCGCCAACCCCTTCTCGATCCTCACCAAGGGCTCGCTGATCCTCCGCGACCTGGAACTGCTGCGGCAGGCCGCCGGCGTCACCGATGTGTCCATCGCGCTGTCGGTCGGCTTCACCGACGGCGAGCTGTGGCGCAGCGTGGAACCGGGTACGCCTTCCCCCGAGACCCGGCTGGCGGTCTGCCGCACCCTGCGGGCGAACGGGCTGCCGCCCACCGTGCTGATGGCGCCCGTCCTGCCCTTCCTCAGCGACTCCCCAGAGCAGTTGCGGGCCACCGTCCGCGCCATCGCCTCGGCGGGCGCCGCCTCGATCACGCCCCTGGTCCTCCATCTGCGGCCGGGCGCCCGCGAGTGGTACATGGCGTGGCTCGGCCGGCACCACCCGCATCTCGTACGGCGCTACGAGACGATGTACGCGGGCGGCGCGTACGCCCCGACGTGGTACCAGCGCCGGGTCACCCGCCAAGTCCACGAATTCGCCACGGAGTTCGGCTGCGGGCCCGCGCATCGCGAGGGCACGCGGCGCTTCCGGAAGCCGGGCGAGCCGGAAGCGGGTCTGTCCGGCGATCAGGTGCCGGCGGCGCGGCCTGCCGCGGAGAACACCCAGCTCACGCTGCTATGACCTCGCGCGGGTTCCGGACAGGCGTCAGGCCCTAGGCGTCGGCCAGCGCCGCGCGGGCGGCCGGGGCCAGTGGCGGGTGGGCGGTCGCGGCGCGCAGCGCGTGCCGGGCGGCGGGGGGCGCCTGCCGCGGGCACAGTGCGCCCAGGCCCTCCACGCAGGCCAGCGCGATGCGTTCGTGGGGCGCGGGGGTCGGCCGGGCGAGCAGCCGCTCCAGGGTGGTGGTGAGCGCCGGTACGGCCTCGGGCGCCCGCATTCGGACCAGGAGGCGGATGGCGGGCAGCGCGTACGCGACCCGCAGTTCGTTGGTGGCCAGCGCGGCGGCGGCCCGCCCGGTCCGCGGGTCCGCCAGCCGCGCCAGCGCCTCGGCGGCGCGGCTCGCCCGCGACTCGTCCCGGTAGTTCAGCAACAACGCCAGCGTCTCGAACGCCCGCCGGTCTCCCGCCTCCGCCAACTCCACGGCGGCCGCCTCCCTCACCTCCAACGGTTCACCCACAGCGGTGAGCTTGCGAGTTGCCCGTTACCGCCCCGGCGGGGCGGATCGGTCGTTCCCGGGCCAGCGGCCGGTGGGGGTGGGGCGCTCAGATGGGGGCGGCGCAGATCACATGGGCACAGGACTGGCGGGGAAGTTACTCGCCGGTTACGCTCGGGGGACGTGCACGGTGGTCGGTGACGCAGCCGCCGTGGACGGGAACACTCGTCGGTTCGGCATCATCGCGGCGCGGCCCCGGGACAGGGCTCGCCTATCTCTTCGCGCGGGCACGCACCCCTGCACTTCCGGCCCGCGACTCCACCTCACTCCTTCAGCCGTGTGCGCGCGTGGCGCGCTCCGGTCTCCCCAGCGTCTGGAGTCACGCGATGGACCGTCCGTCCACACCCTCATCGTCAGCGACCGCATCCTCACCTCCCGCCGCGAGCGCGGCGCCCCTGGCGACCGTCGCCGTCGTGGGCCTGGGCACCATGGGCACCGGCATCGCCGAGGTCATGGCCCGCGCCGGTCACGAGGTGATCGGCATCGACATCGACCAGAGCGCGGCGCGCCGCGCGGTCACGGCGCTGGAGCGTTCCACGGCGCGCGCCGTGGAGCGCGGCCGGAGCACCGAGGCGGAGCGCGGCGACGCGCTGGCCCGCTTCCGTACGTTCCCCGATCTGCGGGCCGCCGCCGAGGCGGATCTGGTGATCGAGGTGGTCGACGAGCGCTACGACATCAAGCGCGAGGTCTTCACCGAGCTTGACCGGCTGGCCAAGCCGGACGCGATCCTGGCGACCGGCACGAACGCCCTGTCGGTGACCCGGCTGGCGGCCGAGACCTCCCGCCCCGACCGGGTGCTGGGGCTGCACTTCTTCGCGCCCGCGCCCGCGATGAAGCTGGTCGAGGTCGTGTCGACGGTCCTGACGTCGCCGGAGACCACGGCGGCCGTCACCGCCCTCGTGCGGAGCCTCGGCAAGGAGCCGGTGCCGGTCGGCGACCGGCCGGGCTTCATCGCCGACGGCCTGCTGTTCGGCTATCTCAACCAGGCGGCGGCGATGTACGAGGCGCGGTACGCCACCCGCGAGGACATCGACGCGGCGATGCGGCTGGGCTGCGGGCTGCCGATGGGCCCGCTGGCGCTGCTCGACCTGATCGGCGTCGACACCGCCACGACCGTCCTCGAGGCGATGTACGAGGCGTCCCACGACCGGCTGCACGCCCCCGCGCCGGTGCTCAAGCAGCTCACGGCGGCCGGGCTGCGGGGCCGTAAGTCGGGCCGGGGTTTCTACAGCTACCAGGCGCCGGGCAGCGCGGTCGTGGTGCCGGACGCGGAGACTCCGGGCGCCGGGGACACCCGGCCGGCCGGGCGGCCGGTGCGCGCGGTGGGCGTCGCGGGGTCCGGCACGATGGCGACCGGTATCGCCGAGGTCTTCGCGAAGGCGGGCTTCGACGTCGTGGTGGCCGCCCGTACCCAGGAGAAGGCGGAATCGGCGGTGGCGCGGCTGGCGAAGTCGCTGGACCGCTCGGTCACCAAGGGCCGGCTGACCCAGGAGCAGCGGGACGCGGCGGTGGCGCGGGTGTCGCCGTCCGGTTCGTACGACTCCTTCGCCGACGCCGACCTGGTGGTGGAGGCGGTGGCGGAGGATCTGGCGGTCAAGCAGCAGCTCTTCCAGACGCTCGACAAGGTCTGCAAGCCGGGCGCGGTGCTGGCCACCACCACCTCGTCGCTGCCGGTGGTCGCGGTCGCGCGGGCCACCGGACGCCCGCAGGACGTCGTCGGAATGCACTTCTTCAACCCGGCGCCCGCGATGAAGCTGGTCGAGGTCGTGCACACGGTGCTGACCGCGGACGACGTGCGGGCGACGGTGCACCAGGTGTGCGGCGCGGTCCGCAAGCACGCGGTGGACTGCGGCGACCGGGCCGGTTTCATCGTGAACGCGCTGCTGTTCCCGTACCTCAACAACGCGGTGAAGATGGTCCAGGACCACTACGCGAGCGTGGACGACATCGACGCGGCGATGAAGCTCGGCGGCGGCTATCCGATGGGCCCGTTCGAACTGCTCGACGTGGTGGGCCTGGACGTGTCGCTGGCGATCGAGCAGGTGCTGCACGAGGAGTTCCGCGATCCGGGCCTGGCGCCCGCGCCGCTGCTGGAACACCTGGTGTCCGCGGGCTGCCTGGGCCGTAAGACCGGCCGCGGCTTCCGCGAGTATGCCCGGCGCTGAGGCGCGCCCCGGCAGCGGAACAGGGCACGGCACCGAGCGCCGCGCCGACACCGGCGGCGCGCCGTCCGGCGGGCGTGAGCGCAGGTCGGACCGCGGTCGTCCGGCGGACTGGGGACGTTTCCCCCCGGCCGCCGGACGGGGGGCCGCGCCGTGTTACGTTCCCCACATGTCCCAGCCCGCGAAGTCCGACCCACCTGAGACCGCGAACGGCCGCCGCGCCGCGGCCCAGCGCCACCGGGTTCGCCAGGACCTCGCGTCGGCGGCCATGCACCTGTTCGCCGAGCGGGGTTACGAGGCCACGACGGTCGACGACATCGCGGCGACGGCCGGGGTGGCGCGCCGTACGTTCTTCCGGCACTTCCGCTCCAAGGAAGAGGCGATCTTCCCGGACCACGACGACACGCTGGTACGAGTGCAGGCGGTGCTGGACTCCGCGGAGCCGTACGAGCACCCGCTGGACACGGTGTGCCGGGGCATCACCGAGGTGCTGCGGATGTACGCGTACATGCCGGAGGTGTCGGTCGAGCGGTACCGGCTGACCCGCGAGGTGCCGACGCTGCGGGAGCGCGAGATCGCCTCGGTGGCCCGGTACGAGCGGCTGTTCACCCGCTATCTGCTGGGCCACTTCGACGAGGGCGCGCACCGGGACGGCGACGACGACCCGCTGCTGGCCGAGGTGGCCGCCTCCGCGGTGGTCGCGGCGCACAATCACGTCCTGCGGCGCTGGCTGCGCAATGACGGCAAGGGCGATGTGGAGGCGCAGCTCAACCACGCCTTCGACGTCATCAAGGCCACCTTCGGCAGCGGCATCGGCGCGGGCCGGATACCGTCGCGGGTCGCGGTGGAGCCTGCGGCGACCGTGTCGCGGCAGGGTGAGGTGGTGGTCGCGGTCGCCCGCACCGACGCCTCCCCGGCCGAGATCCTGCGGACGATAGAGCAGGCCCTGCGCCGCGCCTGAGCGCCCCGGGTGCCGTCGGCGCCCGCCCGGCGCCCGAGCGCCCGCCCCACCGCACCCGCAACCACGGCAGCGGCCGACCGGAACCCCGGTCGGCCGCTGCCGCTCGTTTGTGGCGTCCCGGTGACACGTGAGACAAATTTTTGGCACGCAGTGTCTTTACGACTGGCACTGCGTGCCATACCGTGACGGTAGTCCGGGCGGCCGGCGTACGGATATCCCGCGTACGCCGACTGTCCCCAAGGCCCGGACCCGCCTGCGTCACAGGTATCCCCGCGCCACCGCGCACATGGTCAGTTCCACCGCCGTACCCGCCGGACCGACGACGGCACCCCCAGCCATCCGCCCCTGCGTTCCCCCAGCGCCAACGCAGCAGCAGCACGCTTCGCCGGAGGTCAGACACCATGAAGGAAATCCTGGACGCGATCCTCGCGCCTGACAGTTCGGCCGCCGACTTCGCGGCCCTCCCGCTGCCGGAGTCCTACCGCGCCGTCACCGTCCGCAAGGACGAGGCCGAGATGTTCGCCGGACTCACCACCCGCGAGAAGGACCCCCGCACCTCGCTCCACCTCGACCAGGTCCCGCTGCCCGAACTCGGGCCCGGCGAGGCCCTGGTGGCGGTGATGGCCAGCTCGGTCAACTACAACTCGGTCTGGACCTCGATCTTCGAGCCGGTCTCGACCTTCTCCTTCCTCGAGCGCTACGGCAGGATGTCGCCGCTCGCCAAGCGGCACGACCTGCCGTACCACGTCATCGGCTCCGACCTGGCGGGCGTCGTGCTGCGCACCGGCGCCGGGGTCAACGCCTGGAAGCCCGGTGACCGGGTCGTCGCGCACTGCCTGAGCGTGGAGCTGGAGTCCGCCGACGGGCACAACGACACGATGCTCGACCCCGAGCAGCGGATCTGGGGCTTCGAGACCAACTTCGGCGGCCTCGCCGAGATCGCGCTGGTCAAGTCCAACCAGCTCATGCCCAAGCCGGAGCACCTCACGTGGGAGGAGGCCGCGGCGCCCGGACTGGTCAACTCCACGGCCTACCGCCAGCTCGTCTCGCGCAACGGCGCGGGCATGAAGCAGGGCGACAACGTGCTGATCTGGGGCGCGAGCGGCGGACTCGGCTCGTACGCCACGCAGTTCGCGCTGGCGGGCGGCGCCACCCCGATCTGTGTCGTCTCCAGCCCGCAGAAGGCGGACATCTGCCGGGCGATGGGCGCGGAGGCGATCATCGACCGCAGCGCCGAGGGCTACCGGTTCTGGAAGGACGAGCACCACCAGGACCCGCGCGAGTGGAAGCGGTTCGGCGCCCGGATCCGCGAACTGACCGGCGGCGAGGACGTCGACATCGTCTTCGAGCACCCCGGCCGCGAGACCTTCGGCGCCTCGGTCTACGTCACCCGCAAGGGCGGCACGATCGTCACCTGCGCGTCCACCAGCGGCTACACCCACGAGTACGACAACCGCTACCTGTGGATGAGCCTGAAGCGGATCGTCGGCTCGCACTTCGCCAACTACCGCGAGGCGTGGGAGGCCAACCGGCTGATCGCCAAGGGGAAGATCCACCCGACGCTGTCGCGGACGTACACGCTGGCCGAGACCGGGCAGGCGGCGTACGACGTGCACCGCAATCTCCACCAGGGCAAGGTCGGCGTCCTCGCGCTGGCCCCCGAGGAGGGCATGGGCGTCACCGACCCGGAGCTGCGCGCGAAGCACCTGCCCTCGATCAACCTGTTCCGCGACGCGACGTCCGGTGTCCCCGACTCCCCTGCCGGGGACGCCCGATGACAGGGCGTCAGAAGGACCGGCCCTGGCTGATGCGGACCTACGCGGGGCACTCGACCGCGGAGGCGTCCAACGAGCTGTACCGGCGCAATCTGGAGAAGGGCCAGACGGGCCTGTCCGTCGCCTTCGACCTGCCGACCCAGACCGGCTACGACGCGGACCACGTGCTGGCCCGCGGCGAGGTCGGCCGGGTCGGCGTGCCGATCGCCCATCTCGGCGACATGCGGCGGCTGTTCCAGGACATTCCGCTGGAGCGGATGAACACCTCGATGACCATCAACGCCACCGCCATGTGGCTGCTGGCGCTCTACCAGGTGGTCGCCGAGGAGCAAGGACTCGGCGAGGAGGGCCTCACCGCGCTCCAGGGCACGACGCAGAACGACATCGTCAAGGAGTACCTGTCACGGGGGACGCATGTCTTCCCGCCGGTCCCTTCGCTGCGGCTGACCACCGACATGATCACGTACACGGTCAACCACCTCCCCAAGTGGAACCCGATCAACATCTGCAGCTACCACCTCCAGGAGGCCGGGGCCACGCCGGTCCAGGAGATCGCCTACGCGATGTCCACGGCGATCGCCGTCCTGGACGCGGTCTTCGCCTCGGGGCAGGTCCCGGAGGGGCGCAGGGGCGATGTCGTCGCGCGGATCTCCTTCTTCGTGAACGCGGGCGTGCGCTTCGTCGAGGAGATGTGCAAGATGCGCGCCTTCGGCCGGATCTGGGACACCGTCACCCGCGAGCGGTACGGCATCGAGAACGCCAAGCAGCGCCGCTTCCGCTACGGCGTGCAGGTCAACTCGCTCGGCCTGACCGAGGCGCAGCCGGAGAACAACGTCCAGCGGATCGTGCTGGAGATGCTGGCCGTCACGCTGTCCAAGGACGCCCGTGCCCGTGCGGTGCAACTCCCGGCGTGGAACGAGGCGTTGGGGCTGCCCCGGCCCTGGGACCAGCAGTGGAGCCTGCGCATCCAGCAGGTGCTGGCGCACGAGAGCGACCTGCTGGAGTACGAGGACATCTTCGACGGCAGCCATGTGATCGAGGCGAAGGTCGAGGAGCTGGTGGCGCTCGCCACCGCCGAGATCGAGCACATCCAGGAGCTGGGCGGCGCCATGGCGGCGGTCGAATCGGGCTATCTGAAGTCGGAGTTGGTGTCCTCGCACGCCGAGCGCCGGGCCCGGATCGAGTCCGGCGAGGAGAAGATCGTCGGCGTCAACGTCTACGAGACCACCGAGACCAGTCCGCTGACCGCCGACCTCGGCACGGCCATCATGACCGTCGACCCGGCCAACGAGGCGCGGGTGGTGGCCGCGCTGCACGACTGGCGGGTGGCGCGTGACGAGGCGCGCGCGCAGGAGGCGCTGACCGCGCTGCGCTCGGCCGCGGCGGGCACCGACAATCTGATGCCCGCGACGCTGGACTGCGCGCGGGCGGGGGTGACGACCGGCGAGTGGTCGTGGGCGCTGCGCGATGTGTTCGGTGAGTTCCGGGCGCCGACCGGGGTCAGCGGCGCGCCGGTCGCGGTGGCCACCGAGGAGGGCAGTCCGATGGCCGAGGTACGGCGCAAAGTCGCCGAGACGGCCAAGGAGTTGGGCGGCGGACGGCTGCGGCTGCTGGTCGGCAAGCCGGGTCTCGACGGGCACTCCAACGGCGCCGAGCAGATCGCCGTACGCGCCCGCGACGCCGGTTTCGAGGTGGTCTACCAGGGGATCAGGCTGACACCCGAGCAGATCGTGTCGGCGGCGGTGGCCGAGGACGTGCACTGCGTGGGTCTGTCGATCCTGTCCGGTTCGCACGCCGCTCTGGTGCCGGACGTGCTGGAGCGGCTGCGCGGGGCCGGGGTGGACGACATCCCGGTGGTCGTCGGCGGGATCATCCCCTCGGCGGACGCCAAGGCGCTGATCGAGGCCGGAGTGGCGGCCGTCTTCACCCCGAAGGACTTCGGAATCACCGGGATCATCGGCCGGATCGTGGACGAGATCCGGCTCGCGAACAAGCTGGAAAAGCTGGAGGTATGACGTGCAGTTCGGCCGCACTTACGAGGAGTTCGAGGTCGGTGCGATCTACAAGCACTGGCCGGGAAAGACCGTCACCGAGTACGACGACCACCTCTTCTGCCTCCTCACGATGAATCACCATCCGCTGCACATGGACGCCAACTACGCGGAGAAGACAACCGACTTCGGCCGCAATGTCGTCGTCGGCAACTACATCTACTCGCTCCTGCTCGGGATGTCGGTGCCCGATGTCTCGGGCAAGGCCATCGCCAATCTGGAGATCGAGTCGCTGAAGCACGTGGCGCCGACCTTCCACGGCGACACGGTCTACGGCGAGACGACGGTGCTCGACAAGCGCCCGTCGAAGTCGAAGAACGACCGCGGCATCGTCGAGGTGGAGACCCGGGGCTACAAGCAGGACGGCACCCTGGTCTGCGTCTTCCGCCGCAAGGTGCTGGTGCCGACCGCCACGTACATCAAGGAGCGCGGCGGGGAACAGCCCGGCCGTCCCGAGCTGGGAGAGAGCTGAGTCATGAGCCGCCTCGCGCAGACCGACGGGCTGACCGACGTCCAGAAGGAGATCCTCTCCACCGTCCGCTCCTTCGTGGACAAGGAGATCCTGCCGGTCGCCACGGAGTTGGAGCACCGCGACGAATATCCGACGGACATCGTCGAAGGACTCAAGGAACTGGGCATCTTCGGCCTGATGATTCCCGAGGAGTACGGCGGCCTCGGCGAGTCGCTGCTGACGTACGCGCTGACGGTCGAGGAGATCGCGCGCGGCTGGATGAGCGTGTCCGGCATCATCAACACCCATTTCATCGTCGCCTACATGATCAAGCAGCACGGCACACAGGAGCAGAAGGACCATTTCCTGCCGCGTATGGCGGCGGGCGACGTGCGTGGCGCGTTCTCGATGTCGGAGCCGGAACTGGGCTCCGACGTGTCGGCGATCCGCACCAAGGGCGTACGCGACGGGGACGCGTACGTCGTCAACGGCCAGAAGATGTGGCTGACCAACGGCGGTTCTTCCCATCTGGTCGCGGTGCTGTGCAGGACCGACGAGGGGCAGGCGGAGGACGCGCCGCCGCACAAGTCGATGACGACCTTCCTGATCGAGAAGGAGCCCGGCTTCGGCGCCAACGCCTCGGTCCCCGGCCTCACCGTGCCAGGGAAGATCGACAAGATGGGCTACAAGGGCGTCGACACCACGGAACTGATCCTCCAGGACGTGAGGGTTCCGGCCGACCGGGTGCTCGGCGGACAGAGCGGCCGGGGTTTTTACCAGATGATGGACGGCGTCGAGGTCGGCCGGGTCAATGTGGCCGCGCGCGGCTGCGGTGTGGCACAGCGGGCGTTCGAACTGGGCATCGCCTACGCACAGCAACGGCACACGTTCGGCAAACCCATCGCACAGCACCAGGCGATCCAGTTCAAGCTCGCCGAGATGGCCACCAAGGTGGAGGCCGCGCACCGGATGATGGTCAACGCCGCACGTAAGAAGGATTCGGGCGAGCGCAACGACCTGGAGGCCGGGATGGCGAAGTACCTGGCCGCGGAGTTCTGCAAGGAAGTGGTGGAGGACGCGTTCCGCATCCACGGCGGCTACGGCTTCTCCAAGGAGTACGAGATCGAGCGGCTGTACCGGGAGGCGCCGATGCTGCTGATCGGCGAGGGGACCGCCGAGATCCAGAAAATGATCATCGGGCGGCGACTGCTGGAGGAGTATCGTCTCCAGGGATAACCGAAGGAAGAATGTCCGTATTTATTGACATTTACCCGAGGGGAAGGTCACACTGCGTGAGCCGTCGCGGCACGGGAACCAGCCATCGACTCGCCCTTGAGCTTGCCGAGTTGCCCGTGTCAACCGATACCATCGGGTTAAAGCCGCCGTCCCCAGAAGTAATTCGCGGCACCCTCCGCTACGAAGGTCTTCCATGCCCCACAGCCATTCCTCTGCACCACGCGACGGCCTTGTCGGCGTACGACTCGCGCGCGGAGCGTCGCCGTGGCTCCTCCCGACCGTCGCCACCGCGGCGGTAAGCCTTGTCCGCGCGCGCCGCTCAGGCCGCTGGGCGACGGTGGCCGTCCCCGCCACCGCGCTCGCCGCGGGCATGCTGTGGTTCTTCCGCGACCCCGAGCGCGAGATCGCCGAGGGCCGTGTGATCTGTCCCGCGGACGGTGTGGTGCAGAGCATCATGCCGTGGAAGGACGGGCGTACCCGCGTCGCGATCTTCATGAGCCCGCTGAACGTCCACGTGAACCGCGCGCCCCTCGCGGGCACGGTCACCTCCGTCGAGCACATCCCCGGCGGATACGTACCGGCGTTCAACAAGGAGAGCGAGAACAACGAGCGGGTGGTCTGGCACTTCGACACCGAGATCGGCGATGTCGAGATGGTGCAGATCGCCGGCGCGGTGGCGCGCAGGATCGTTCCGTACGTGCCGCGCGGCTGCAAGGTGGAACAGGGCGAGCGGATCGGCCTGATCCGGTTCGGCTCGCGGGTCGACGTGTACCTGCCGGAGGGCATCGAGCCCGACGTCGAGGTCGGGCAGACCACCACGGCTGGGGTGACTCGCCTTGACCGTGGTTGAACCCGACACGCAGGCAAAGGCCCACACTCACACTCCGGTGCAGGCGCAGTCGCACTGGGTCACCGAGCTGGAGGACGAGGTAGCCGACCTTCCGCTGTCCACCCGGCTGTCCATCGCCGACGCGCTCACTCTCGGTAACGCGATCTGTGGCTTCATGGCCGTGTACTTCACGACCACCGGAGTCCTGGTCCCGCACCTGATGGGCACCACCGTCGGCGGCATGTCCAAGCACAGCGCCGCCACCGCGGTGACGCTCATGCTGCTCGCGTCCGTCTTCGACCTCTTCGACGGGCTGGTCGCGCGCAAGCTGCGCAGCTCCGCGATGGGCGCCGAGCTGGACAATCTCTCCGACCTGATCAGCTTCGGCCTCGCGCCCGCCTACTTCGTCGTCGTCTGGGGTCTGGTCGCCGACGACGCCCACGGCAAGGTGTCGGCCGCCGCCGCGGTGATGGTCGTCCTGGCCGTGGTGCTGCGGCTCGCCCGCTTCTCCTGCACCACGATCAGGGACGGCGTATTCCAGGGCATGCCCAGCCCCTTCGGGGCGATGACGGTCGTCTCCGTCGTCCTGCTGGAACTGCCCTTCATCCCCACCGTCGTCGCCATCGTCGGCGTCGCCTGGCTCATGGTGAGCCGCGTGGAGTACCCCAAGCCGCGCGGACGCCTCGCCGTCATCACCCTCGGCTGGATCCTCATCAGCATGGGCTGCCTGACCGCCTGGACCCTCGACGTCCCCGGCGGCCACCTGCTCCTCCAGACGGGCGCCGCCCTCCAGTGCGTGGCCGCGGCGGTCATCCCCTGCTTCGCGACCACGCGCCGCGTCAATACGATGCGGGCCAATCGCCGTGAGGCAAGGGCGGACGCTCTGCGCTGACACGTCTCCGGGGTGAGCCCCCGGTGCGCCGCTACGGCCCGCGGCCCCTCCGCTCTCGGCGGAGGGGCCGCAGTCGTTTCCGCACGCCTGCGCCTGGCGCTGGGGCTGGGGGGCTGGGGGCTGGGGCGCTGGCGCTGGGGGCTTGCTAGGTCAGGAAGTCGCGGGCCAGCTCGGCGGAGAGCTGTTCCAGGAGCGGGCCGGCGTTGGGGATGGAGACGGCCGGGTCCGGTTCCAGGGACGAGAGCGGGTAGGCGCGGCGGATCCCCGCGGAGCCGAGGGCGCTGGGGCTGAGCGCGAGACGGCCGCAGACGGCGACGACGTCGATGTCACGGGCGCGGGCGGCCTGGGCGACGCCGACCGGCGCCTTGCCGTGCAGGGTCTGCTCGTCGAGGGAGCCCTCGCCGGTGATGACGAGGTCGACGCCGTCGAGGGCGGCCGCGAAGCCGAGGACGTCGAGCATGACGTCGATACCGGCCCGGAAGGTGGCGCCGAGGCCGACGAGGGCCCCGTAGCCGATGCCGCCCGCGGCGCCCGCGCCGGGGGCGTCGGCCGCCGCGGCGGCGGTCGGACCCTCGGCGAGGGCGAGGACGTCGACGTAGTGCCCGAGGGCGGCGTCGAGCGTGGCGACGTCGGCCTCGGAGGCGCCCTTCTGCGGCCCGTAGACGGCGGCGGCGCCCTTGGGCCCGAGCAGCGGGTTGTCGACGTCGCTGGCGAGGACGATCTCGGTGTCGACCAGCCGCGGGTCGAGCCCGGACAGGTCGGCGGTGGCGAGCGCGGCCAGCGGGCCGCCGCCGGGCGCGACGGGCGCGCCGTCGCGGTCCAGCAGCCGGGCGCCGAGCGCGCTGAGCATGCCCGCGCCGCCGTCGTTGGTGGCGCTGCCGCCGACGCCGAGCACGATGGTGCGGGCGCCCGCGTCGAGCGCGGCCTTCAGCAGCTCGCCGGTGCCGTACGTGGTCGCGGTGAGCGGCGCGAAGACGCCGGACGGCAGGTGCTGGAGGCCGGACGCCTCGGCCATCTCAACCACGGCGGTACGGTCACGCAGCGCGTACGAGGCGTCGACCGGCTCGCCCAGCGGTCCGGTGACGCGTACCGTGCGCCGCTCGAAACCGCCGGTGACGGCGGCCTCGACGGTGCCGTCACCGCCGTCGGCGACCGGTACGGAGGTGACGGTCACACCAGGCGCGCCCTTGCGCAGCCCCGCCTCGACATGCGCGGCCACCTGCACCGCGGTCAGCGAGCCCTTGAACTTGTCCGCGGCGATCAGCACACGTCCCGTGGATCTTGTTGCAGCGTCGGACACTGTCGTACTCCCCATCCGAAAACGGAACATCGCGCCGGTGGGACCCTATCCCGGCCGGGCCCGCCTGCCCATGGGCACCGCGCTGTGTCACCGCGCGATCACCGGATCGCGAGTCCGCCGCGCGGCCCGTGGCCGTAGGTTTGGCGGCATGACGACGACCGACTTCGCCACGTACATCGCAGGGCTGCCGAAGATCATTTCGGGAGCGAACACCCTCTTCAGGTCCGCCGACGGCCGGATCCTCATCGTCGAGCCGAACTACCGCGACGACGGGACCTGGACGCTGCCGGGCGGCACCATCGAGTCCGATCTGAACGAGACGCCGCGGCAGGCCGCCCGCCGGGAGAGCGCGGAGGAGATCGGTCTGGACATCGAGCCGGGCCCGCTGCTCGCCGTCGACTGGGTGACGGGGCCCGGCAGGCCGCCGCTGGCCAGCTACCTCTACGACGGCGGCGTGCTGGACGAGACGCGGCTGGCGGCGGTACGGCTCCAGGAGGAGGAACTGGACTCCTGGAAACTGGTCCCGGCCGACGAGATCGACTCCTACTTCTCGCCGGGCGCCGCCCGCCGTGTCCACGCGGCCCTGGCCGCGCTCGCCGCGGGCGCCGGTCCTGTGGAGCTGGAGAACGGCCGCCGCGCGGGCGTCAACTGACGTCACGTCAACCGGCTGTGCGGCGGGGCCTGTTGGGGACATGGCCGAGGTCGGGGGCCGGGTCGGCGGGGCGAGTTCGCCTGCGGCGCATGTGCCGTCGAACCGTCCTGCCATCCGGTCGCACCGGGAGGCTTTTCAAGGGTGCACCCCTACGGGCCGGTCCTGCGCGGAACGTGCTCCGCCAGGGGCGCGGGGAACCGTCCGGCTCGTGCCGCCGCGCGGTATATCCGTCGCCGGGTCCGCGACCCCGGACCTAGGATCCTGCCTCATGATCGAATCCACCCAGCCATCCGAATCGGCCCCGCCGTCTGCCGCCGTGCTCGCGGCCTTCGGCGCGCCGGGGCGGCCGGTGCCGCTGCCGGGCGGGCAGGGGCAGACCTGGCGGGACGGCGAGGTGGTGCTCAAGCCGACCGGGCTCGCGGCCGAGACCGCGTGGCGGGCCGAGGTGCTGACCGCGCTGCCCGCGTCCCCGCACTTCCGGGTCGCGCGGCCGGTCCGGGCGGCGAACGGCGGCTGGACGGCGGAGGGTTGGGAGGCGTGGCAGTACGTGGCCGGCCGGTCCGACCCGGGGCGGCCCGCCGATGTGCTGCGGACGGCCGCCGCCTTCCACGCGGCGCTCGCGGACGTACCGCGCCCCGGCTTCCTCGACACGCGCGAGGGCCCGTGGTCGTACGCGGCCCGGGTCGCCTGGGAGGAGTCGCCGCTGGACGACGGGGGCGGCGGTGACGCCGAGGTGGCCGCGCTCATCGCCCAACTGGCCGCAGAACGCCGCCCGTTCGAGCCGTCCGGCGCACCGGCGCCGCAGGTCGTGCACGGCGACCTGCTGGGCAATGTGCTCTTCGCGGACGGCCTGCCGCCCGCGGTCATCGACTGGCCGCCGTACTGGTACCCCGCCGACTGGGCGGCGGCCGTCGTGGTGGTCGACGCGCTGCTCTGGTACGGGGCGGGGCCCGCGGTCCTCGCGCTCGGCCCCGCCGGGGACGGCCAGGTCCCCGACCCCGACGCGTGGGCCCAACTCCTCGTCCGCGCCCTGCTGTTCCGGCTGGTCACCGGCGCCGTGCTCGGCCCGGACGCGCGGCCGCGACCGTACGAGCGGGCGGCGGTCGCGGCCGCACGGGCGTATGTGGCGGCGGGCGGTCAGGGCTTGGGGATGTCGAAGAAGTAGGTCAGGCCGCCGGCCAGCCGGATGTCCCCCTGCACCTTCAGCTTCCGGGTGAAGAACAGCGCCGGGCCCGAGGCGTTGCCCGAGACCAGCTTGAGGAATTCCGGTGCGGCCATCGTGAGGGTGAGCTGCGGCGTACGTCCGGTGTCCTCGGCCGTGACCGCGCAGGCGCCGTTCGCGATGTGCGTCTCGTAGACGTCCGGCGCCTCGTCCCCCGCCGTGATCCGCCAGCGGATCAGGGCGTCGCGGCGGCCCGCCGACTCCGGCTTGAAGAGGGTGCCCATCCGGTGGAAGACCTCGTCCAGGACCCGTCGGCGCTGCGCTCCGTTCATGAACTCCGCGATCCGGCGGGCCGGAAGATCCCGTACGATCCGCGCGAATTCCTTCGGCTCGACCGTGCCGAAGTCGAGGAGTTCGAGGTCGATGTCGTCGAGCGCCGCCATGTCGGGCCTTCCTGACTCCAGAGTAAGTTTACTGGTGAGTAAGGATAGGTATGGCGCGGCACCGTGGCAAGGCGTCGCCTCGGGCACCGCGCGGGCAGCGGAAATAGGCGCGCGGGGCCGCCCCGCCCTCCCGTACCGTCACGGCATGCATGCTGATCAGCCGCCGTTGCCCGAAGTCCTCGCCGCCGCGCCGGACGTTCCCGTGGTCGCCATGGCCCAAGCCCTTCGGGAGGTGCCCGGGGTGGTCGGGGTGCTGCTCGGGGGCAGCCGTGCGCGCGGGACGCACCGCGCGGACTCGGACTGGGACCTCGGGGTGTACTACCGGGGCGAGCCGGATGTGGCCGCGTTGGCCGCGCTCGCGCGGGAGTTCACCGGGGAACCGGTGGAGGTGGCCGCGCCGGGCGGGTGGGGGCCGTGGGTCAACGCCGGGGCGTGGCTGCGCGTGGACGGGGTCGCCGTCGACTGGATCCTGCGGGACGTCGACCGCGTCCGGCGGGTGTGGCAGGACTGCCGCGAGGGCCGCTACGAGGTCGGTATCCAGCCGGGGCACCCGCTCGGTTTCTGGTCGCCCTGCTATCCGGGCGAGGTCGCCCTCGGGCACGTACTCGCCGACACCGACGGGGAGTTGGCGGCGCTCCGGGCCGAGACGCGGGTGTATCCCGAGGCGTTGCGGCGGGCGCTGGTCGAGGCCGCGTGGGAGGCGGAGTTCACGGTGGCCGCTGCCGCGAAGTCGGCCGTCAAGGGGGATCACGTGCACGTGTCCCTCTGCCTGTCGCGGGCCTTCGGTGTCCTCGCGCAGGCGTTGCACGCCTGGAACCGGGTGTGGTGCCTGAACGAGAAGGGGGCCTTTCCCGCGGCCGCGGTGCTTTCCGGGGCTCCCGCGGGGTTCGCCGACGAGGTCGGCGTTCTTCTCGGTCGCAGTGGGCTCTCGGCCGAGGAGCTTTCCGCCACCGTGGCCTCGGCGGCCCGCCTGGTCCACGAGGCCCGCCGCGGCCTCCCCCTCCCCTGACCCGGACTGCGCGCCGGGCTGGCGCAGGGCCTGTTCTTAGGGGCGCGGGGAACTGCGCCGGGCTGGCGCAGGGCCTGCTTGAGGGGCGCGGGGAACTGCGCGCCCAGCCACCAGCCGTGGCGAGCTGTAAATACCGGCCCCAGCGGGGCAGTTGCTGTGTGTTTTCGGGCTGAAAGCCCGGCGGTGGCTGGGCGCGCAGTTCCCCGCGCCCCTCAAAAGATCGGGGTGCCGCCCGCAGCAGAGAAACCGCCCCGGCGCCGCGCCCCTGAAAAGATCGGGGTGCCGCCCACAGCAGAGTGACCGCCCGGGCGCCGCGCCCCTGAAAAGATCGGGGTGCCGCCCTCGGGATAGGCGCCGCGCGGCGGGGTTAGCGGCGGGCGGCGCGGCGGAGGTGGTGGAGGACGGCGCGGGCGGCGTGGTGGCCGGGCATGCCGTGGACGCCGGGGCCGGGCGGGGTGGCAGAGGAACAGAGGAAGAGGTTGGGGCGGATGGTGGTGTAGGGATTGGCGGCGAGGCGGGGCCGGATGACGGACTGGAGTCCGGAGTAGGCGCCGCAGGCGATGTCACCGCCGACATAGTTGGCGTTGCGGGCGGCGAGACCGGCGGGCCCGGTGACGGCGCGGGCGAGGACGAGGTCACGGAAGCCCGGCGCGAAGCGCTCGATCTGGCGCTCGACGGCATCGGTGGCGTCCCCGTGCCAGTCGTGGGGGACGTGCCCGTAGGCCCAGAAGACGTGCTTGCCCTCGGGGGCGCGGGAGGGGTCGATCACGGACGGCTGGGCGGTGATGAGGAAGGGCGTCTGCGGCGGGCGCCCGGTCACGGCCCGGTTGAGGGCGTCGCCGATCTCGGTGTAGCTGGGCCCGATGTGCACGGTGCCCGCGCGCCGCGCGTCGGGGGACGTCCACGGCACCGGCCCGTCCAGCGCGTAGTCGATCTTGAAGACGGAGGCGCCGTAGCGGTAGCCGCGGTACGCGTCGCCGAGTCCGGCGATCCGGGCGAGCGCGGTCGGCGAGGTGTCGAAGACATAGGCGCGGGCGGGCGGCAGCTCGTCGAGCTTGCGGACGGTGACGCCGGTGCGGATGACGCCGCCCAGTTCGGTGAGGTGCCCGGCCAGCGCGTCGGAGATGGCCTGGGAGCCGCCGCGGGCGACCGGCCAGCCGTTCTCGTGCGCGGCGAGCGCGAACATCATCGCCATCGCCCCGGTGAACGGCTGCGTGAGCCGGGTGATCGCGTGCCCGGCGAGCCCGGCGATCAGCGCCCGCGCCTTGGGGTCGCGGAAGCGCTGGGCGAGGACGGCGGCGGGCGGCGTGCCGGTCAGGCCGAACCGGAGGAAGCGATATGGGTCACGCGGTATCCCGGCCCACTGCGGCCGGAAGAAGTCCGCGGCGAGCGTGTCCCAGTGACCGGTGTACGGCGCGAGCAGCCGCCGGTAGGTGCCCGCGTCGCGCGCGCCGAGCGAGGCCGCGGTCTCGCCGACCGTGCGGGCGAGAACGGCGGCGGTGCCGTCGGGGAACGGGTGCGCCATCGGGACTTCCGGCTGGAGCCACTCCAGGCCGTGCTCGGCGAGCGGCAGCGCGCCGAAGGCGGGCGAGCCGATGCCGAAGGGGTGCACGGCGGAGCAGGGGTCGTGCCGGAAGCCCGGCAGCGTCAGCTCTTCGGTGCGGGCGCCGCCGCCCACGGTGTCGGCGGCCTCGTAGATCTGCACGGAGAGCCCGGCGCGGGCCAACTCCACCGCCGCCGTCAGCCCGTTGGGACCCGCGCCGACGACGACGGCGTCGGCCACGACCGCGCGGCTCACCTTCCGGCCGCCATCAGCTCGGTGACCTGCCGTGCGGTGGCCTCGTCGCGGGCGAGGGTGAAGGGCAGTTCGTTGCCGCCGGGGATCGAGAAGGGCGCGCCGGACGCCGTACGGCTGACGCCGCCCGCCTCGGTGGCGAGCAGCAGTCCCGCCGCGTGGTCCCAGGGCGCTTCCCAGAAGAAGGCGACAGCGTCGATCGCGCCGCGGGCCACGTCCAGGTAGGCCAGGCCCGCGCAGGTGCAGGGGGTGCAGACCGCGCCCGAGGCGTCCAGCCGGGTCAGGGCGTCGCGTTCGTAGCCGGTGCGGTAGACCGGGTTGGAGGTGGACAGCCGCAGCGGCTCGCCCGCCTCGGGGGTGCGGGTGTGCAGCCGCTCGCCGTCCAGATGCGCGCCCCGGCCGCGCCGCGCGGTGGCGAACAGGCCGCGCTGCGGGGCGTACGTCCAGGAGGCGAGCGGTACGCCGTCGTGCACGAGGGCGACCAGGGTGGCGAAGCCGTCCTCGCCGCGGACGAAGGCGGAGGTGCCGTCGACCGGGTCGACCACCCACACCGGGTCGTCGCCGCCCAGCCGTTCCAGTACGCCGCTGTCGGCGCTCACCGCCTCCTCGCCGACCACGACGGAGCCGGGCAGCAGCGCGGTCAGCTCTTCGGTGAGCCGTTCCTCGGCGCGCCGGTCGGCGGTGGTGACCAGGTCGTACGGGCCGCTCTTGCGCGAGATGTCGTCGTCGCCGAGCCGCCGCCAGCGCGGCACCACCTCGGCGGCGACCACCGCTCTGATCACGTCTTCGACGGCGGCGAGCAGTGCGTCGTCCACGCCGTCGCCGACGCCGTCCGCGCCCGCCGCGTCACCCGATACCGCACCGACCTCATTGCCCATGCCGCCATCCAATCAGACCCGGGCGCCGCGCGGTTCCCGCCCTGTGGACAACGGCCGTCCCACGGGCGCGGGCAGCCGCGGCGCTGCCGCCGCGGGCCCGCTCCCCCAGGTCAGCCACGCGCCGGGACCCGGCCGCGCGCTTCAGCCCAGCACCGGGATGATGTGTTCGCCGTACGCGTCGATCGTCGCCTCCTTCGCGTCGTGCATGTCGTAGACCGCGAACTGGTCGACGCCCAGGTCCCGCAGGGCCCGCAGCTTGTCCAGGTGCCGGTCGACCGGGCCGATCAGGCAGAAGCGGTCCACGATCTCGTCGGGCACGAAGGCGGTGTCGGGGTTGCCCGAGCGGCCGTGGTGCGCGTAGTCGTAGCCGTGCCGCTGGGCGATGTACTCGGTCAGTTCCTCCGGCACCAGGTCGGAGTGTTCGCCGTAACGGCTGACGAGGTCGGCGACGTGGTTGCCGACCATGCCGCCGAACCAGCGGCACTGTTCGCGGGCGTGCGCGAGGGCTTCGGGCGAGTCGTCGGCCGTGACGTAGGCGGGCGCGGCGACGCAGACGGTGACCGAGGCCGGGTCGCGGCCCGCCTTCTCGGCCGCGTCCCGTACCGCCTTCACCATCCATTCGGTGAGGTAGACGTCGGCGAGTTGCAGGATGAAGCCGTCGGCCTTCTCGCCGGTCAGCGCCAGCGCCTTCGGGCCGTACGCCGCCATCCAGACCGGCAGTTCGCCGTTCTCGACCCACGGCAGCCGCAGCGGGGTGCCGTCGACCACGGCCTCGCGGCCCTCGGCGAGGTCGCGGATGACGGTCATCGCCTCGCCGACCCGCGCGAGGGTGTTGGGCTTGCGCCCGGCGACCCGCATCGCCGAGTCGCCGCGGCCGATGCCGCAGACCGTGCGGTTGCCGTACATCGAGTTGAGGGTGGCGAAGGTGGAGGCGGTCACCTCCCAGGTGCGGGTGCCGGGGTTGGTGACCATCGTGCCGACCTTGAGCCGGTCGGTGTGGTCGAGGATGCGGCTGTGGATGACGAACGGCTCCTGCCACAGCACGGCGGAGTCGAAGGTCCAGCCGTACGTGAAGCCGTTGCGCTCGGCGCGGCGCATCAGGCCGACGACGTTCGAGGCGGGTGGATCGGTCTGCAGCACGAGGCCGAAGTCCATGGCGCCGCTCCTTCTGTGAGGCTGAGGGCTAGATCAGGTACTGACAGATGCCGCGCGGCGTGTACTGGCCGTGACCGGCCCGGCCCACGTACGACCGGCCCTCGATCACGGGCACCCCGCGGGACAGCACGGTCTCGACCCGGCCGGTCGTCCGCTTGCCCTCGTAGGCGGAGTAGTCGACGTTCATGTGGTGGGTCTCGGCGGACATGACCTGCTCGGCGTGCGGGTCGTAGATCACCACGTCGGCGTCGGCGCCCGGCGCGATGGTGCCCTTGCGCGGGTAGAGGCCGAACATCCGGGCCGGGGTGGCGCAGGCGATCTCGATCCAGCGGCGGCGGCTGATGTGCCCGTCCACGACGCCCTGGTGGAGGAGGTCCATGCGGTTCTCCACGCCGGGCATGCCGTTGGGGATCTTGGAGAAGTCGCCGACGCCCATGTCCTTCTGCCCGGTGAAGCAGAACGGGCAGTGGTCGGTGGAGACCACTTGGAGGTCGTTGGTGCGCAGGCCCTGCCAGAGCGCGGCCTGGTGCTCGCGGGGGCGCAGCGGGGTACTGCACACGTACTTGGCGCCCTCGAAGCCGGGTTCGGCGAGGTTGTCGGTGGACAGGAACAGGTACTGCGGACAGGTCTCGCCGAAGACGTTGAGGCCCAGGTCGCGGGCGGCGGTGAGTTCGGCGACGGCCTGCTGCGCGGAGACGTGCACGATGTAGAGCGGGGCGCCGGCGACGCGGGCGAGCTGGATGGCGCGGTGGGTGGCCTCGGCCTCCAGCAGGGCGTGCCTGACCTCGCCGTGGTAGCGCGGGTCGGTCTTCCCCGCTTCGAGGGCCTGCTGGACGAGGACGTCGATCGCGATGCCGTTCTCGGCGTGCATCATCGTCAGGCCGCCGTTGCCCGCGGCGCGCTGCATGGCGCGCAGGATCTGCCCGTCGTCGCTGTAGAAGACGCCGGGGTAGGCCATGAACATCTTGAAGCTGGTCACGCCCTCCTCGACCAGGATGTCCATCTCCTTGAGCGAGTGCTCGTTCACGTCGGAGACGATCATGTGGAAGGCGTAGTCGATCGCGCACTGCGCGTCGGCCTTGGCGTGCCAGGCGTCGAGCCCGGAGCGGAGCGACGCGCCGACGCCCTGGATGGCGAAGTCGACGATGGTGGTGGTGCCGCCCCAGGCGGCGGCGCGGGTGCCGGTCTCGAAGGTGTCGGAGGCGGTGGTGCCGCCGAACGGCATCTCCATGTGGGTGTGCCCGTCGACGCCGCCGGGGATGACGTATTTCCCGGTGGCGTCGATGACGGTGTCGGCGGTCCAGCCCGCCGCGGTGTCGCTGTCGTGGGCGGCGAGGGCGGCGATCCTGCCGCCCTCGATCAGGACGTCGGCGTGCATCTCGTCGGCGGCGGTGATGACGAGGCCGCCGCGGATCACGGTACGGGTCGCGGTCACTGCGCGGTCCCTCCTTCGGATTCGCCCGGTGCCTGGTCCGCGAGTTCGCTCTGCGCCTGTTTCAGGGCCGCCTCCAGCAGGTCGGCGCCCTCCTCGGCCTCGGCGACGGTGAGCGAGAGCGGCGGGGCGATCCGCAGGACGTTCCCCGCGAGGCCGCCCTTGCCGATCAGCAGGCCGTGCGCGCGGGCCGCTTCGAGTACGGCGGAGGCCGCCGCGGGGGACGGGGTGTCGGTGCCCGGCTCGACCAGTTCGACGCCGAGCATCAGGCCGCGTCCGCGCACCTCGCGGACGATGCCCAGGCCGGCGGAGACGGCGGTGAGGCGAGCCTTGAGCAGGCCGCCGACCCGGCGGGCGTTGCCCTGGAGGTCGTGGTCGAGGAGGTAGGTGAGATTCGCCAGCGCTCCCGCGGTGGTGATCGGGCTGCCGCCGAAGGTGGAGATGGAGTTGGCGTTCAGGCAGTTCATGACGTCGGCGCGGGCCACCACGCCGCCCATGGACATGCCGTTGCCGATGCCCTTGGCGAAGGTGAGGATGTCGGGCGCGCCGGAGCCGCTGTGCGCCTGCCAGCCCCAGAAGTTGTCGCCGGTACGGCCCCAGCCGGTCTGCACCTCGTCGGTGATCCACAGGATGCCGTGCCGGTCCAGGACCCGCTTGAAGGCGGCGAGCAGCCCGTCGGGGCCCGAGGTGAAGCCGCCGACGCCCTGCACGGGTTCGGCGATGAGCGCGGCGACCGTGCCGTTGGCCTGGCCGAGGATGTCCTCCAGGTCCGCGACGCACGCGGCGGTGAACTCGGCGTCCGTCAGATGCGCGTACGGCCCGCGGCTGCGCACCCCGCCGTGCACGTACAGCGTCTGGAGCGGGGACAGGCTGGTCGGCGACCAGGCGCTGTTGCCGGTGATGCCGATCGAGGTGAAGGAGCGGCCGTGGTAGCTGTTGCGCAGCGCCAGCACCTGGTTGGAGCGGCGGTAGGCGGTGGCCAGCAGCAGGGCCGTGTCGTTGGCCTCGGTGCCGGAGGTGGTGAAGAAGACCCGGGCGTCGGGGATGCCGGACAGCCGGGCGATCCGCTCGGCCAGCTCCACGGCCTGGCGGCTGAGGTAGAGCGTCGAGGAGTGCAGGATCTTCCCGGCCTGCTCGGCGACGGCCGCGGTGACCTCGGGCAGCGCGTGCGCGGTCATCGTGGTGAGGATGCCGCCGAAGAAGTCCAGGTAGCGGTTGCCCTCGGCGTCCCAGACGTGGCGGCCCTCGCCGTGCGTCAGCTCGATGGGCCGGGCGTAGTACGTGGCCAGCCAGTCGGGCAGGACGGCGCGGTGGCGGGCGTGCAGCGCGGCGTGCGCGCTCTCGGTCGCGGTGGCCATCGCTCAGCCCTCCGTCAGGTCGCCGTAGGCGTCGGGCCTGCGGTCGCGGTAGAAGGCCCAGGTCTGCCGGACCTCGTCGATCAGGTCCAGGTCCAGGTCGCGGACCAGCAGTTCCTCCTTGGTGTCGGAGGCGGTGCCCTCCACGAACTGGCCGCGCGGGTCGACGAAGTAGCTGGTGCCGTAGAAGTCGTTGTCGCCGTACTCCTCGCGGCCGACCCGGTTGATCGCGGCGATGAAGTACTCGTTGGCGACGGCCGCCGCGGGCTGCTCCAGCTTCCACAGGTACGCCGACAGGCCGCGGCTGGTGGCCGACGGGTTGTAGACGATCTGGGCGCCCGCGAGGCCCAGAGCGCGCCAGCCCTCGGGGAAGTGGCGGTCGTAGCAGATGTAGACGCCGATCCGGCCGACGGCGGTCTCGAAGACCGGCCAGCCGAGGTTGCCCGGCTTGAAGTAGTACTTCTCCCAGAAGCCGTTGACCTGCGGGATGTGGTGCTTGCGGTACTTGCCGAGGACGGTGCCGTCCGCGTCGATCACGGCCGCGGTGTTGTAGTAGACGCCGGGCTGCTCGATCTCGAAGACCGGCACGACGATGACCATGCCGGTCTCGCGGGCCAGCGCCCGCATCCGCTGGACGGTCGGCCCGTCGGGGACGGGCTCCGCCCACCGGTAGTGCTCGGCCTCCTGGACCTGGCAGAAGTAGGGGGCGTTGAACACCTCCTGGAAGCCGATCACCTTCGCGCCCTGCGCGGCGGCGGCCCGGGCGTGTTCCTCGTGCTTCGCGATCATCGATTCCGTATCGCCGGTCCAGGTGGCCTGGACGAGCGCGGCACGCACGACATTGCTCATGAGCAGCTCCTCAGACGTGGCAGCTTCACGCCGGTAGTCCCGTTCTACGCCCGTAGATCCCAGCCGTGGGGAAGAACGTAGAAGCGCCCTACCCACTGTGGCAAGACCGCTACCGTTACCGGGCGAAGACGATCACGTTTCCCCCTCGGGGAACCCGTTCGGCGGCGCGCGCCCGCGTCAGCCGCCGGGC
Organism: Streptomyces sp. NPDC008079; assembly: GCF_042957385.1. Classification (NCBI taxonomy): domain Bacteria; kingdom Bacillati; phylum Actinomycetota; class Actinomycetes; order Kitasatosporales; family Streptomycetaceae; genus Streptomyces; species Streptomyces sp. NPDC008079. Next base: position 152,034 of record NZ_JBIBIC010000013.1, on the reverse strand, counting down.
AGGCCCGCCCGGCGCAGGGCGGCCACGATGTCGCGGCGGCGGGACTTGGAGACGGCTTCCGCGGCGTCCAGGACGGGAACGGCCAGGCCGGGGCGGGCTCTGACCACGGCGGCGGCGTCCTCGGGCGGACGCGCCCGGGCGAGCGTCCGCAGGAGTTCGCCCGCCTCCTCGTGGCGCCCCGCGTCGGCCAGGTCGCCCGCGATCGTGGCCAGGTCGGCGGGCGGGCGCGACGCGGCCTGGTGCAGAAGCGTGCGGCAGTCGCCGGTACGGCCCGCGGCGGCCAGTTCAGAGGCGGCGGCGGCCAGCGGGGCGCCGGGCAGCGCGGCGACCTCCCAGAGCAGGGTGGCCACATCGGCGGCCAGTTCGGTGCGCTCCAACTCCCTGAGCAGGTAGGGCAGTCGGGGGGCCGGGCCTTCCGCCGCCTCGCAGATGACGACGTAGGCGGCGCCGCTCTGCCCGGTACGGCGCAGCTCGCCGAGGCGCGCGGCCTCCTGCCGCGCCTCGGCCAGCCAGCGCGGGTCGAGGGTGGGCCGCGCCTGGCGCGGTTCCGCGCTCTCCGGAGCGCCGGCGAAGCGCGCGCCGCGCGGGGTGGCGCGTACGGGTCCCTGGGCGGTCTCCGCCTGCGGGGCCGGGGCGGCGGGGGCGCCCGCGAAACGCGCGCCGCGCGGCACCGACCGCTCCAGGGGCGTTTCCTCGGCGCCCGCCGCCTCCTCGAATGCCCCGGCGAAGCGTGCGCCGCGCGGGCGGGAGGCGCCCTTGGTGCGCGCGCCGGTCGCCTTGGCGGGCCGCGGTCGCGCGGCTTCCTCGGGGCGGGGGTCGCGGGCCCAGGAGGCGGTACGGGCGGCGGGCGCGGCAGGGTCGCGCTCGGGGGGCGAGGAGGGCTGGGCGGCGGGCGCGGCGGGGTCGCGCTCAGGAGGCGGGGACAGTTGGGCGGCGGGATGCCGCTCGGCGGGCGGGGAGAGCTGGGCGGCGGGGTCGCGCTCGGCGGGCGGGGAGGGCTGGGCGGCGGGATGCCGCTCGGGCGTCTGGCGGAACCAGTCGGCGGCCGGGGGCGCGGTGAAGGCGGCCAGCCGGGCGCGGAGTTCGTCGCAGCGGGCGGCGGCCCGCTCACGGTCGTCGCGGGCCCAGGCGAGGATGTTGGCGAGCCGGGCGGTGGCGGCTCCCGCCGGGTCGGCGGGGGCCTGGTCGAGGGCGCGGGCCGCCTCGCGCTCGCGCAGCAGCGCCATGTCGCGGGCCCGCGAGGTCACTTCGAGCCGGAGGCGGAGCGCGCTCTCCGCGCCGGGCGCGGCGTCCCACTCCGCGACGGCGGCGCGGTGCAGGACCCGGGCACGGGACACCTCCGCCTCGTCGAGCGGCGCCCGGACGGCGGCGGCCAGATCGTGCAGGACGGCCCCGACGACGTCCCAGGGCGGTATGTCCGCGCCGCCCTCGTAGGCGTGCGCGGCCTCCGGCTCACGCCCCGCGAACACCCCGTACCAGCCGGGACGGTCCCCGAGCGCCGCCACCATCGACCGGAAGTAGAACGTGAACTCCGTTGCCGCACCGGCCAGTTCCGTTGTCATCACACCCTCGCATCCGCCGCCCCCGCTCCCCGCGCCCGGTGGGCATTCGACACCCACAGTGTTACGGCGCTGCTACGGGGAGTTTTCAACGGCGGACGATTTCGACAGTCAAACTTGCAAGTTTTTCTGTCGAGGTCGTACGGTGCAACCATGCCCACTCAGGACCAGGCGCGGGTCGCCGACGAGCTGACCACGGTGATCGCGCAGCTCCAGCGCCGGTTGCGCACCGCGTCGGCCTCGGCGCAGGGCGCGCTCACGCCCTCGCAGGTCTCGGTGCTGGGGCGGATCGGCAGCGAGGGTCCGGCGACCACCGCCGCCCTGGCCCGCGCCGAGATCGTCCGGCCGCAGTCCATGCGGATGACGCTCGCGGCCCTGGAGGAACGCGGCCTCGTCGCCCGCTCGCCGCACCCCACCGACGGCCGTCAGGTCGTCTTCTCCCTCACCGAGGCAGGGGTCCGGCTGCGCGGCACCGGCCGCCGGGCCCGGCGCGGCTGGCTCGCCGAGGCGATCGGCACCGAGCTGTCCGCCGAGGACCAGCGGCGGCTGACCGAGGCGCTCGGCATCCTCCAGCGCCTGGTCAAGGCGTGACCGCACAGCCACGACCCCGCGACCCGAACAGCACGGCAACACCGTTCACCGCACAGGGAGTTACCCGCATGACCGCCACAACGATCGACCCCCGCACCGCCCTTGTCGTCATCGACCTCCAGCGCGGCATCGTCGCACTGCCCACCGCGCACCCGGCCCGCGAGGTCGTCGCGCGCGCCGCGAAGCTGGCCGCCGCCTTCCGCGAGCGCGGGCTGCCGGTCGTGCTGGTGAACGTGGCCGGGGGCCCGCCAGGACGCAACGAGGGCCCGGCCATGAGCGGTTCGCTGCCCGCCGACTGGACGGAGCTGGTGGACGAACTGGATGTCCAGGACGGCGACATCAAAATCACCAAGCTCCAGTGGGGCGCCTTCCACGGCACCGCGCTCGACCTGGAGCTGCGCCGCCGCGGGGTCACGCAGATCGTGCTGGCCGGCATATCGACCAGCATCGGCGTCGAGTCCACCGCCCGCGCGGCCCACGAACACGGCTACCACGTGACGGTCGCCGCCGACGCGGTAACCGACACCGACGCCGAGTCCCACGCGCACGCGTTCGCCAAGATCTTCCCGCGGCTGGCCGAGACGGCCGGCACGGACGAGATCATCGCCCTGCTGCCCGCCGCCCCGGCCGCCTGAGCGGAGTAGCCGCGTCGAGGCAGGTCAGCGCGTGGGAACCACCACCAGCGCCGAGCCGCCGCCGCGCCGTACCGGCTCCGCCGCGGCCAACCACCGGCCGTCGGAGAGCCGTTGCACACCGGTGGCGGCGCCGATCTCCGGATTCTGCGTGAAGTGCTGCCCGAGGGCTTCGAGTTGGGCCTTGAGCGGGCTGTTCCACAGGGCCGGTTCGAGTTCGGTCGCCGCCGCGTTGCGCTGGCTGGCGCGCGGCGCGGCGATGGCGTCCACCAACGGCAGGCCCCGGTCGACGTGTTCGGTGAGCACCTGGAGCACGGTGGTGATGATGGTCGCGCCGCCGGGCGAGCCGACCGCGAAGTCCACCCGGCCGTTCTTCAGCACGATCGTCGGCGAGATCGACGAGCGGGGCCGCTTGCCGGGCCCCGGCAGGTTCGGGTCGTGCACGGCCGGGCTGGCGGGCACGAAGGAGAAGTCCGTCAGCTCGTTGTTGAGCAGGAAGCCGCGGCCCGGGACCGTGATCGCGCTGCCGCCGGTCTGCTCGATGGTGAGGGTGTAGGCGACGACGTTGCCCCACTTGTCGGCCACGGTCAGGTGCGTGGTGTTCTCGCCCTCGTAGGTGGTCGGCGCGGCCTTGCCGGTGGCGGCGCACGGGGTGGGGTGCGCCGGGTCGCCGGGCGGGAGCGGGCTGGTGAGCGCCGCGTCGTCCTTGATCAGGCAGGCCCGCGAGGCGGCGAAGCCCTTGGAGAGCAGCCCCGCGGTCGGCACCTGCTCGAACGCCGGGTCGCCGACCCAGCGGCCCCGGTCGGCGAAGGCGATCCGGCTGGCCTCGATGTAGTGGTGCAGATACTGCGCCTGGCCGGCGTGCGCCAGGTCGGTGTGCTCCAGGATGTTCAGCGCCTCGGCCACCGTGGTCCCGCCGGACGACGAGGGCGCGGGCCCGTACACGTCGAGGCCGCGGTAGGTCGTGTGCGTCGGCGCCTGGGTCTTGGCGTGGTAGGCGGCAAGATCCGCGGCGGTCAGGTCACCGGTGCGCACCACGCGGGTGGACGCCGGGTCGACCGGGGGTTTGCGTACGGTCCTGACGATGTCCGCGCCGATGTCGCCGCGGTAGATCGCGTTGATCCCCTTGCGGCCCAACTCCTTGTACGTGGCCGCCAGTTGGGGGTTGCGCAGGGTGGAGCCGACCGCCGGGGCCTGTCCGCCGGGCAGGAAGAGCGCGGCGGTGGCGGGGAAGTCCTTGAAGCGGTCCTGGTTCGCCGCGGTCTGGGAGTTGAAGGTCGCGTCCACGGTGAAGCCGTCGCGGGCGATCCGCTCCGCGGGCTTGAGGACGTCGCCGAGCGAGCGGCTCCCCCAGGAGTCCAGGGCGGTCTGCCAGGTGGCGGCGGTGCCGGGCACGCCGACACTGCGCCCGCTGGTGACCGCGTCGGCGAAGGCGAGCGGCTGGCCGTTCTCGACGAAGAGCTGGTCGGTGGCGCTGCGCGGGGCGGTCTCGCGGCCGTCGATGGTGGAGACCTTGTGCTGCCGCGCGTCGTAGTAGACGAAGTAGCCGCCTCCGCCGATGCCCGAGGAGTACGGCTCGGTCACGCCGAGGGCGGCGGCGGTGGCGACGGCCGCGTCCACGGCGTTGCCGCCCCGCCGCAGCACCTCGATGCCGGCGGCCGACGCGTCGGCGTCCACGCTGGCGACCGCTCCCCCGTAGCCGACGGCCAGCGGGGTCTTGGCCGTGGAGCCGGGCGGATGCGCGGGGCCGCCGTGCCGGGCGGGCGCCGCGGCGGTGACCGCCGCCACCGCCGCGGTGACGGCGAGCGCGGCGACCGCGCGGACGGCGGTCCTGCGGACGCGGGACCCGCGGACGGCCGTACGGGATGCGCGTTGACCGCCGCCCGGACCGCCGTCCGGACCGCCGTCCGGTCCGCTGTCAGAACGCGTGCCCGCGGCCCTGCCCCGGGCGCCGCCGGGGCTGCCGCCCGGGCCGCTACGGAGACCGGTGTCGCCACCACTGCTGTCACTTGTGCGTCGCATTGCGGAGTCCTCCACTCAACGGGCGTCCCGGAAGCGTAACTTCACCTCTCCTGTCCCGTCAGGACCGCGTATCCCCGCGGTGGGTCGAACACCGCTACGATGCCGCGCCATGAGCGACGACCTCCGCAATCTCGTCCTGGGCCTGGTGGCCCTCGCCATCGGCGCCGCCCTGGGCTGGTTCGCGCGCACCTACTTGCTCAGCCGCAGGCTCCAGCGCAAGCAGCGCTTCTTCGGCCTGCCGAAGGACTCCGAGTGCCTGCTGGTGGTGCCGCGCGACCCCGGCTCGCGGGGCTGGAGCCTGGCCAGGCACGACGCCTTCGCGCTGCTGGAGCTGGCCGCGGTGATCAAGGAGTGCGGGGCGCACGCCGAGGTGCTGGCGCACGACACGGCCTGGCAGGGCTTCGGCGCGCGCACCGAATTCTGCATAGGCGGCCCGGCCGCCAACCTCCGGCTGGCCGCGCATCTGCGCTCGATGCTGCCGGGCGTCGAGATCGACACCGACCCGGCGCCGGGGCCCGAGCAGGGCGCGATCAGCGTCGGCGGCGAGACGTACCTGATGGAGAAGGGCGCCGTCGAGTACGTGCTGCTGGCCCGGCTGGCCGCCGCCCGCGACTCGGGCAACGACCGCCCGGTCTTCCTCTCCTCCGGCCAGCGCGGCATCGCCAACCAGGCCGCCGTCCGCTATCTGGCCAGGCACCAGGTGCGGCTGGCCCGCAAGCACGGCGCCGACGCGACCTTCTGCCTGCTGCTGAAGGTGGTCAATTCGCAGGCGTACGGCTCCGACGTGGTGGAGCTGGTCGCGGACGTCACCAAGGCCGCGACGACGGCGCCGAAGGCGCCCAAGGGCGGCAAGGTCATCCCGCCAGACCGATCACCAGCCACATGAGGGACGCTCCGCCGACCGTGCACAGCAGCGTCGAGGTCGACGGGTGCGGGCTGTGCGCCTCGGGGAGGATGTCCGAGGTCGCCAGGTAGAGCAGGAAACCGGCGAAGAAGCCGAGGTAGAGGCCGAGGACACCGGCCGGGATGGTGAAGGCGAGGGTGACCGCGGCGCCCGCCACCGGCGCCAGCGCGTCGGCGCCGAGCAGCAGCCGCGCCCTGCTGTGGTCGTTCCCGTACATCCGGGTGATCGTGTACGTGTTGAAGCCGTCCGCGAAGTCGTGCGAGACGACCGCGATGGCCACCACGATGCCGACGGTGCTGCCCGCCTGGAAGGCCGCGCCGATCGCGAAGCCGTCCATGACGCTGTGCCCGACGAGCGCGGCGCCCGCGGTGAGGCCGATGCCCTTGACCGGGGCGTGGGCGTGCCCGTGGCCGTGCGCGTGCGGCGCGTACTCGCCCTCGTGCGCCCGGTGGATCGCCACCGAGCGCTCGACGATGTGCAGGGCCAGGAAGCCGGCGACGAACATCAGCAGCGCGGCGGGGACGCCGAAGACGTCCCGCGGCTGCATGTCCAGCGCCTCGGGCAGCAGGTCGAAGCCGACGACGCCCAGCATCAGACCGGCAGCGAGGCCGAGGACGAGGTGCCTGCGGTCGCCGATGCGCTGGGCGACGAACCCGCCCACCAAGGTCATCGCGAACGCGCACGCGGCTATCAGGACCGGCATGAGGTCATGATCCATGACGCCCGGCGCGCCCGCGACTCAGGGGTACCCCTGAGCCTTACCGACCGTGACCGGCGCGGTGTCCCGTCCCGACCGTCCTCAGCACCGCCCGGGCCATCGACTGCTCGCCCTTGGCGTTCGGGTGCGCGGGCGCGGCGGGTGACGCCGGGGCCAGCGGCTCGATCCAGCGGTCGGCGGGCGCCTTGCACATGTCGTGTCCGACGGTCGGCTTGTACGTGTCGACGTAGCGCGCCCCGCCGAGCAGCGCCTCGACCCGCAGCATCGCGTTGAGCTTCTTCTCCACGTCCCTCAGATACGGGAAGTCCCCGGCCGCGAAGGGCACGGACGGGAAGCAGCCCACGCCGTCGTCGGGCAGCAGGTCGGGGTAGCCGACCAGGACGACCTCCGCGTGCGGCGCCCTGCTGTGGACCGCGCGCAGCACCTGGGCGATCTTGGGGGCCGTCTTGAGGATGGTCACGGTGAGCTGGTCGACGCCCGTGGCCCGGTAGTGGTCCTTGCACGGGCTGCCCGTGACGTCGGTGACGCTCAGCCCCGCGCAGGTGGCGATGATCGGGCCGAAGCCGACGTCGTTGCCGCCGATCTGCACGGTGACCAGCGTCGTGTCCCGGTGGACGGCGTCGAGCTGCGGGCCGTTGGTGCCCTGCGGCTTCCACATCTCGGCGGTGGTGGCGCCGCCGCAACTCACGTCGGTGAACGACGCGAAGGCGTTCGCGTCGTTCACCAGCGACGGGTAATTGCGGTCGGAGCGCGCGCAGTTGGCGTCGACCTGGGTGGGGATGGCCGGGCCTGAGGTGTACGAGTCCCCGAGCGCGACATAGTGGACGGCCGGTGCCGGGTGCCCGTGCCAGGGCGGGCGGCCTCCTGAGTGGGCCGCCGCGGGCGAGACGGTGGCGGCGGTGAGCGCGAGCGCCCCGCCGAGGGCCGCGGCCACGGTGACGGCGGTGCGCCTGCCGGACGTCCTGCCCCGTACGCTCCCGGTGTCGGTGTCCTTGTCGCCCGCGGTGCCGTTTCCGTTGCCCAGACCTGCGGCCATCGAGCCCTCCCCTGGTGTCGTCATTGACGATGCTCAGGCTCGGGTGTGCTCGCATCGCTGTCAATGGCCCGTCGCTCCCGCGTCGTTCGGGCTTCACGTTCCGTTCCGGCGTCGGTGATGTCGAGGAACACCCGGTCGGCGGTGGGCCACTTGGCGTGGATGTCGCGCCGGATGCGCAGGCTGACCTCCTCGACCCGCTCGCTGTCCAGGCCGCCCACCAGGTCGATCCTGGCGGCCACCAGCGTGGAGTCCAGGCCGAGCCGCATGGTGAGCAGTTCCTCGACGGTGTCGATCTCCCCTTGCCCCAGGAGCAGTTCGCGGATGCCGTCGCGCAGTTCGGCGTCGACCGAGACGCCGATGAGCTGGTGGTGGGCGGTGCGGCCGAGGGTGAACGCGACGACCATCAGCAGGGCGCCGATCGCCATCGAGGCGATGGCCTCGCCCAGCGCGTTGCCGGTCGTCATGTGGATGACCATGCCGGCGGCGGCGAACAGCACACCGATCACGGCGGTGCTGTCCTCGGCGAGGACCGTCCGCAGCGCCGGGTCGTCGGCGCCCTCGTCGGACCGGCGCGCCTGGACCACCGCCTTGAGCAGCGAAGCGCCCTCGGCGAGCAGCGCGATCAGCAGGACGGCCAGACCCGCCACGTATCCGCTGCGGGACTCGTCTTCCGTGCCGCCGAGCGCGTGAATGCCCTGGTAGAAGGAGAAGCAGCCGCCGAGCACGAAGATGCCGACGGCGGCGAGCAGCGACCAGAAGTAGCGCTCCTTGCCGTAGCCGAAGGGGTGGTCGCTGTCGGGCGCGCGGCGGCTGCGGCGCAGCGACAGCAGCAGGAACACCTCGTTGAGGCTGTCCGCCACCGAGTGCGCGGCCTCCGAGAGCAGCGCGGGCGATCCGGAGAAGAGGCCCGCGGCGGTCTTCGCGGCGGCGATCACCAGGTTGGCGCCGAGCGCGACGAGCACCGCTCCCTTGGTGCCCTCGTCGCGCTCGCCGCCGGTGTCGTCCGCGCCGGGTTTCGGCGGTCCGGACGCCGCACGGCCGGTGTCCGTGTCACCGGCGTCCGTACCGCTCGCCTCCGTGCCGCCTGCCGCCGTGTCGCCGGTCTCCGTGTCGCCGGTTTCCGTCTCGCCCGTTCCGGTGTGCCCGGAGGGTTCCGGGGCGTCGCCGGTCAGGTCCTGGTCGGTGCTGGTCAGGGTGTGCTCTCCACTCATTCGTGTGTGTGCCCGATCAGCGTCCGGGCCGCGGCGGCGATGGCGTCGGCGTCGATGCCCGCCGCGTGGAGCTGTTCCTCGGGGGTGGCGGAGCCGGGCATGGTGTGGACGGCCAGGCGGGTGAGCAGCGGCATCGGGTGACCGTTGCCGAAGGACTCCAGGACCGCGTCGGCCAGGCCGCCCTCGGGGTGGTGGTCCTCGACGGTGACGAAGCGGCCGGTGGCCCGCGCGGCGGCGCGCAGCGCCTGGGTGTCGACGGGCTTGACCGAGTAGAGGTCGAGCACACGGGCGCGGATGCCGTCGGCGACGAGCCGGTCGGCGGCGGCCAGCGCCTGGTGCAGGGTGACGCCCGCGCCGATGAGGGTGACCTGGTCCTCGGGGTGCTCGCGCAGCAGCTTGCTGCCGCCGATCGGGAAGTCCTCCTCGGGCCCGTAGATCACCGGGGTGGCCCCGCGGGTGGCCCGCAGATAGCCGACGCCGGTGCGGTCGGCCAGCGCGGCGACGAGCTTGGCCGTCTGATTGGCGTCGCACGGATACAGCACGGTGCTGCCGTGCACCGCGCGCATCATCGCCAGGTCCTCCAGCGCCATCTGCGACGGGCCGTCCTCGCCGATCGCGACGCCCGCGTGCGTGCCGACGACGTTGAGGTCGGAGCGGCTGACCGCGGCCATCCGCAGGAAGTCGTGCGCGCGGGTCAGGAACGCGGCGAAAGTGGCCGCGTACGGTGTCCAGCCGCGTACGCCGAAGCCGACCGCGGCGCCGATGAGCTGCTGCTCGGCGATGTAGCACTCCACGTACCGCTCGGGGTGCTCCTTGGAGAACAGCTCGGCCTTGGTGGAGTCGCCGACCTCGCCGTCCAGGACCACGACGTCCTCGCGCCGGGTGCCGAGCGCGGCCAGCGCCTCGCCGAAGGCGGTACGGGTGGCCACGTCCTCGCCGATCCGGTACTCCGGCAGCGCCGCGGACGGGTTCCCGCCGCGCTCGCGCCGCTCGGCGTCCGGCGGACGGCGTACGTGGACCCGCAGGTCGCGTACGCCACCGAGCTCGCGGATCGCGGCCTCGGCGTCCGGCAGCGGCTTGCCGTGCATGCCCTCGCGGTCCTCGACGGCCGCGACGCCGCGGCCCTTGCGGGTCCTGGCGATGATCGCGGTGGGCGCGCCGCGGTTGGTGCGCGCGGTGGTCATCGCCTCGTCCACGGCGGCGATGTCGTGGCCGTCGATCTCGACGGTGTTCCAGCCGAAGGCGCGGATACGGCGGGTGTAGGCGCCCAGGTCCCAGCCGTGCCGGGTGGGGCCGCGCTGGCCGAGCCGGTTGACGTCGAGGATCGCGGTGAGATTGTCGAGCCCTTCCATGCCGGCGTGCTCGAACGCCTCCCACACCGAGCCCTCGGCCAGCTCGCTGTCCCCGCACAGCACCCAGGTGCGGTACGGCAGGTGCTCCAGGCGCTTGGCGGACATCGCGACGCCGACGCCGATCGGCAGCCCCTGGCCGAGCGATCCGGTGGCGACGTCGACCCAGGGCAGCCGGGGCGTGGGGTGGCCCTCCATGCGGCTGCCGAGCTTCCTGAAGGTCAGCAGTTCCTCGTCGGTGATCGCGCCCGCGGCCTTGTAGGCGGCGTAGAGCAGCGGTGAGGCGTGGCCCTTGGACAGGATCAGGTGGTCGTTGCCGGGGTGGTCGGGGCGGTCGAAGTCGTAGCGCAGATGGCGGGCGAAGAGGACGGCGGCCAGATCGGCCGCGGACATCGACGACGTGGGGTGGCCGGACCCGGCGGCGTCGGCGGCGCGTACCGCGTCCACCCGCAACTGCTGGGCGAGTTCGGTGAGCTCGGCCGTGTCGACCGGTTCGGTGTCGTGCGTGGTGACGTCGTTCATGGCGGCGTCTCTCCCTTCGTGGCGTGGTGGCCGCCTCGTGCCGCCACCCGCTCCCGTGTGTGCCGCTCTTCCTGCTTTCCCCCGCGTTCGGCCGCTGTCCCCCCGCGGTGCGGCTGCCCGGCCCGGGGCCGGACAAACGGGGCGGCGGCGCGGTCTGTCGCGCCCCTGGTGTCGCACCTTCCCCATCAATCGTTACCCGTGCGTAACATGCACGCGAGTTACCTTCGGTAAGTCCGCGTGGTTACTCTCCAGTCACTTCGCATCCGGCGTGTCAGGAGCAGTCCATGAGAGCAACCACAGCGGGTGTCGTCGGCGCGGCGCTGCTCGCCTCCACGGCCCTCGGCCTCGCCCCCGCCGCGACCGCGGCCCCCGCCCCCGACCCCGTACCGAAGGTGTCCGCCGCCGCGGCCCCGGCCGCCGCGTCGGCCCTGCGCTTCGTCGACATCCCCGGCTCCGGCGGCATCACCCTCAAGGCGAACGTCTACACCCCCGGCGGCTACGACGGCTCGCAGCGCTACCCCGTCGTCGTCCTGCCCAGCAGTTGGGCGATCAACGACCTGGAGTACCTCGCCCAGGAGAAACTGCTCGCCGACTCCGGCTATGTCGTGGTCAGTTACACCAGCCGCGGCTTCTGGCTCTCCGGTGGCGAGATCGAGACCGCGGGCCCGCCGGACGTCGCCGACGTCTCGAAGGTCATCGACTGGACCCTCGCCAACACCCCGGCGGACCCGGCGCGGATCGGCATGGCCGGTGTCTCGTACGGCGCCGGGATCGGGCTGCTGGGGGCCGCGCACGACCCGCGGATCAAGGCGGTGGCCGCGCTCAGCGGCTGGGCCGACCTCGTCGAGTCGATCTACCAGGGCCGCACCCCGCACCTCCAGGCGGCGGCCCTGCTCGGCGGCTCCGCTTATCTGACCGGCCGCCCCAGCGCCGAACTCCAGTCGATCCTCGCCAATTTCCTCAGCGCGAACCTGGCGTCGGAGGACACCATGATCGCCTGGGCGAAGCTCCGCTCCCCGCTGACCTACGTGGACCGGCTCAACGCCAACCACACCGCCGTCATGCTCGCCAACGCCTGGGGCGACAGCCTCTTCCCGCCCAACCAGTACGCGGACTTCTACGAGAGGCTGACCGGCCCCAAGCGGCTGGAGTTCCGGCCCGGCGACCACGCCACGGCGGAGGCGACCGGACTGCTCGGGCTGCCCAACGACACCTGGACCGACGCGCGCGCCTGGCTAGACCACTATTTGAAGGGCACCGACAACGGGATCGACCGCCAGCCGCCGGTCCAGCTCACCTCCCGCTCCACCGGGGCCTACGAGGGGTACGCCGACTGGTCCTCGGTGCCGTCGCGGACCGAGAAGCTGGCGCTGGGTGCCAAGGGCGCGCGCACCGGGGCGCTCGGCGGCGACGCGGGCACCGGCTGGCACACCACGATCGGCACCGGCGTGGACTCCGGCGCCGACGGCGGCGTCATCTTCCTGTCCAGCCTGCTCGACCAGTTCGCCAAGGCCCCGCCCACCGCGTCGATCCCGCTGCTGCCGCGCGCCTTCGCCGGGGTGTGGCAGTCGCAGCCGTACGCCACCGCCCGGCACGTGCGCGGCACGAGCGTGCTGCACACCACGCTCACCCCGTCCGCGGCCAACGGCACGGTGATCGCGTACCTCTACGACGTGGACGCGCTCGGCACCGGCAAGCTCGTCGCGCACGCGCCGTACACCTGGATCGGGAAGACGCCGGGGAAGGCGTTCGGCACCGACATCGCGCTCCAGGCGACGGCGTACGACGTACCGGCCGGGCACCGGCTCGCGCTGGTCGTCGACACCGTCGACCCGCTCTACATCGGGGAGAATCCGGCGTTCGCGACGGTGGGCTTCTCCTCCCCGGCCGGCGACCCCTCGACACTGTCGGTCCCGTTCGACGACAGGTGAACCGCTGAGCGGGACGTCGGGCTCAGATCTCCGGCGGTGTGGCGACCGTGACCGGCACGTCCTTGACCTTGGGGCTGTGCCGTTCACGGTGCGCCAGCCAGTTGGCGAACCACGACAGCAGCATGCACATCCCGATGTAGATCGGCGCGATCACCATCACGACCGGGATGAAGGGCAGGTCGTAGTCGAGGTTGGTGGCGATCAGCTTGCCCGCGTACAGGAACTCCTCGTAGGTGATGAGGTAGCCGAGCGAGGTGTCCTTGAGGGCCACCACGAGCTGGCTGACGATCGCGGGCAGCATCGCGCGGGCCGCCTGCGGCACCAGCACCTGCGCCATCACCTGCGTCTTGCGCATGCCGAGCGCGAAGGCGGCCTCGCCCTGGCCGCGCGGCACGGAGTTGACACCGGCCCTGAACACCTCGGCGAGCACCGAGCCGTTGTACAGCGTCAGGCCGATGACCAGGGCCGTCATCGGCTCCAGCTTGAGGGCGATGAAGATGAAGAAGATCATCACCAGCAGCGGCATCGCGCGGAAGAACTCCACCACCAGCGTGCTGAACCAGCGCACCGGCCGGTGGTCCGAGAGCCGTCCGGCGGCGAAGACCGCGCCGAAGACCAGCGAGAGGACCGCCGCCCAGGCGAACGCCTTCAGCGTGTTGGCCAGGCCCTTGAGCAACAGCCGCTGGATGCCCGCGTATGCGAAGGGCCGCCACTTCACGGCGGAGAACTGCCCGGTGTCCACGAGCTTGTAGACGACGAAGCCGACCAGCGCCGCGAGCACCGCCGTGGTGAGCCACGCGTACAGTCGGTGCCTGGCCAGCGCCTTGGGCCCCGGAATGTCGTACAGCGCGCTGCTCCCGCTCATCGCGCGACCCCCAGCTTCCGCTCCAGCACGGTGAAGACCGCGCTGATGGTCAACGTGACGATCAGATAGCCGACGGCGATCCAGACGAAGGTCCACACGATGCTGTAGCCCAGTTCGTTGAGCGGCTTGTACGTGCCGAGCAGTTCGGTGACCGAGAAGGACCCGGCGATGGCGGAGTTCTTGGCCAGAGCGATCAGCGTGGAGCCGATCGGCGAGATCACCGCGCGGGCGGCCTGCGGCAGCACCACCAGGCTCAGCGTCTGCGTGAAGGTCATGCCCAGACTGCGGGCCGCCTCGCCCTGGCCGAGCGGCACGGTGTTGATCCCGGCCCTGACCGCCTCGCAGATGAACGCCGAGGTGTACGCGCCCAGCGCCAGGATCGCGAACACCCGGAAGGGCAGCACCAGTCCGAAGCGCGGCAGGCCGAGCAGCACCGCGAAGAACAGCAGCGTCAGCGGGGTGTTGCGCAGCACCGTCACCCAGGCGGTGCCGAACGCCCGGAGCGCTTTGACGGGCGACACCCGGAATCCGGCGACGATCACCCCGACGACCAGCGAGAGCGCCCCGGCGAGCAGGGTGAGCTGGACGGTGCCCCACAGGCCCTTGCCGAAGAGCGAGTAGTTGTCGGTCAGGACGTTCACGCGGTGTGTCTCCCCCTCAGTACCGGTCGACCGGCGGCGGTACGGGCGCCGGGACCCCGGACAGACCCAGCGTCGCCGCGTACGCCTTCTTCCAGTCGCCGTCGCGCTCGTGCGCCACGATCGCGTCGTCCAGCGCGCCCCGCAGCGCCGTGTCGCCCTTGGCCAGTCCGATGCCGTACGGCTCCTTCGAGAACGGCTTGCCGACCAGCTTCATCTCGTTCGGCGCCTTGGCCGCGTAGCCCAGCAGGATCGAGTCGTCGGTGGTGACCGCGTCGACCTGGTAGGTCAGCAGATTGTCCACGCACACCGAGTACGTGTCGTACGTGACCGGCGTGGCGTCGGGGTAGTCGCGCTCGATCCGCTGGATCGGGGTGGAACCGGCCGCCGAGCACACCTTCTTGCCCTTCAGGTCCTGCGGCCCGTTGATGTCCTTCTCGTCCTTGCGCACCAGCAGGCCCTGCCCGGCCATGTAGTACGGGCCCGCGAAGCCGACCTGCTTCTTGCGCAGCGCGTTGATGGTGTACGTGCCGACGTAGTAGTCGATCTGGCCGTTGCTCAGGGCGGTCTCCCGGTTGGCGGAGGCGATCGGCTTGTACTGCACGCGGTCGGCCGCGAAACCGAGCGAGGCGGCCATCATCTTGGCGATCTCGATGTCGAAACCGGAGTACGTGCCGGTGGCCGGGTCGCGCTCGCCGAGATACGGCTGGTCGTCCTTGACGCCGACCACGAGCCTGCCGCGCCGGTGGGCGGCCGACCAGGTGGCGGAGGCGGGCAGCGAGAAGTCGCGGTTGACCCGGTAGGCGGGCAGGGCGTCGGCGCGGGGGCCCTTGGCGGGCGGGCTGCCCTGCTTGCCGCAGCCGGTCACAGCGGTCAGCGCGGCCAGCCCGGTCACCGCGGCCAGCGCCGCGAGACGGGCCACGGCCGCCGGGCGCGCCGGGCGGGCGGGCCGGTGAGTGCGTCGCATGGCGGTCCAGGTGCTGATCAGTGGTGCAGGATCTTGGAGAGGAAGTCCTTGGCGCGCTCGCTGCGCGGCGCGGTGAAGAACTCCTCCGGCACCCGGTCCTCGACGATCCGGCCGTCCGCCATGAAGACCACCCGGTGCGCGGCGGACCGGGCGAAGCCCATCTCGTGGGTGACCACGACCATGGTCATGCCCTCCTCGGCGAGCTGCCGCATCACTTCCAGCACCTCGTTGATCATCTCGGGGTCGAGGGCCGAGGTGGGCTCGTCGAAGAGCATCGCCTTGGGGTTCATGGCCAGTGCGCGGGCGATGGCCACCCGCTGCTGCTGGCCGCCGGACATCTGCGCGGGGAACTTGTCCTCGTGCCCCACCAGGCCCACCCGGTCCAGCAGTTCGCGGGCCTGCCGCTCCGACTCGGCCTTGCCCCGGCCGCGCACCTTGACCGGCGCGAGCATCACGTTCTGCAGGACGGTCTTGTGCGCGAAGAGGTTGAAGGACTGGAAGACCATGCCGACATCGGCGCGGAGCCGGGCCAGCTCGCGGCCCTCGGCGGGCAGCGGCACGCCGTCGATGGTGATCGTGCCCGACTCCACGGGTTCGAGGCGGTTGATGGCCCGGCACAGCGTGGACTTCCCGGAACCCGAGGGACCGATGATCACGACGACCTCGCCGCGGCCGATGGTCAGATCGATGTCCTTGAGCACGTGCAGCGGGCCGAAGTGCTTGTTGACTCCGCGCAGGACGATCAGGGGTTCCCGGGTCATCCGCGCGCTCAGCCCAGCACGCGATGGACGAGGGTGTCGCGTTCGGTCTGCGGGATCGCGGTCCAGCGCATGCCGCGCAGCGCGCCCTCCAGCGCGAGCAGCGTGTGCGTGCAGGCGTCTTCCGGCAGTTCGGGCCGGATCTTCTCGAAGGCGCGGCCGGAGCCCAGCCGTCGCAGTTCGCCCGCGTCGTCGACGCCCGCGCGGCGCAGGCGGTCGGCCAGGACCGACCCGATGTTCGGGAGCTGCTGAAGGGAGTCCACGTCGTGCCTCCGGTACCGAGCTGGTGGGGACTGGTGCGAAAAGGGGGACCTTCGGCGCCATCATGCACGTCCTCTAGTGCCCTGCGCGGCCATCGCGTGGTGACACGCCCTGGACCGCACCCCACTGTGTGGTGATGACCACTGGATCGGGTGACAGCCGCACCGCCGTACGGGCTCAGTCTTCCGACGACTCCGCGAGCACCTGGGACAGTTCGGGGCTGCCGCTCTCGGCCCAGGCGTGGCCGATCGCCACGGTGTCGATCTCGCGGCCGGACGCGAGCCGCACCACGGGACGGCCGTTGGGCAGGATCTCCCACGCCGCGTCGGGGACCGTGAGCACCATGACGGTGCCGAGGTAGAGACCCGCGTCGTTGCCGAGGTCCGACAGCACCTCTTCGTCGTCCCGCCAGCTCGGCGCCAACTGGTCGAGGGCGGCGAGCGATTCGGGGGTGTCGTCCAGGTCCACCCCGTCGTCGGCGGCGCGGGCGCGCAGCAGTTCGCACTCGCCGAGCAGTTCCGCGACGCCGGTCGCGTCGGGGGCGCCGTCGGTGTACACGGCGAAACCGCGGGCGACGCCGTGTCTTCTGCGCCACTTGCCGATCAGGGGGATGTCCATGCGGTCAGCGTCGCACCTGCCGTGCCGCCGCGACCACAGGCGCGCGTGCCGGGACCGGCCGCCGGAGCGCCCCCGCGCGCTGCGGCGGCCCCCGGTCAGACCTCCAGGTCCACCACGACCGGCGCGTGGTCGGAGGCGCCCTTGCCCTTGCGCTCCTCGCGGTCCACGTACGCGTCGCCGACGGCCTTGGCGAACGGCTCGTTCCCGTACACCAGGTCGATCCGCATCCCGCGGTTCTTGGGGAAGGCGAGCTGCCGGTAGTCCCAGTACGTGTACGGGCGGTCGTACTTCAGCGGGCGCGGCATCACATCGGTGAGGCCGGTCTCGCGCAGGGCGGCCAGCGCGGCGCGCTCGGGGGCGGTGACATGCGTCTGGCCCTCGAAGACCGACAGGTCCCACACGTCCTCGTCCACCGGCGCGACATTGAAGTCGCCGAGCACCGCGAAGGGCCGCGGACCAGCCGCGTCCTGCGCGACGGCGGCGCGCAGCGCCTCGAACCACTGGAGCTTGTACGCGTAGTGCGGGTGGTCGACCTCACGGCCGTTGGGCACGTAGACCGACCAGAGACGGACCGCGCCGCAGGTCGCGGAGACCGAACGCGGCTCGTGCACGCCCTCCCAGTCGGGTCCGCCGGGCAGGCCCTCGACCACGTCCTCCAGGCCCACGCGGGAGACCAGCGCCACCCCGTTCCACCTGCCGGTGGCGTGCACCGCCGACTCGTACCCCAGCTCGCGCAGCTCGTCGCGCGGGAACTGCTCGGCGGTGCACTTGGTCTCCTGGAGGCACAGGACGTCGGTGCCGCTGCTCTCCAGCCAGGCGAGCAGCCGCGGAAGGCGGGCGGTGATCGAGTTGATGTTCCAGGTCGCGATGCGCATGCTCCCCAACCTAACCGGTGGGTCCGACAGTGACCCGGTGGCGGCGCTGCTACGCCTGCGTGCTGTCGCCGGGCGCCAGCCGTACGTGGTCGGCGCCGCCGAGGCCGCCGATCTGCGTGTCGTAGATCGGCCGGGCCAGGTCGGTCAGCAGCGCGTCGTGCACGTCGATGGCGCGGCGCGGCTTGACCTCGCGGACGTAGTCGATGACCTCGGAGATCTTGCTCCAGGGGGCCTGCACGGGCAGCAGCAGGGTGTCCACGGCGGTGCCGGGCAGGGTCAGCGCGTCACCGGGGTGGAAGAGCGAACCGTCGATCAGGTAGCCGACGTTGGTGATCCGCGGGATGTCCGGGTGGATCACGGCGTGCAGCTCGCCGTGCACCTGGACGTCGAAGCCCGCGGCGGTGAAGGTGTCGCCGTCGCCGACGGTGTGCACGCGGCCGGGGAAGGCCGCGGAGACCTCGTCGGCCACCGCGCGCAGGGTCCACAGCTCCGCGCCCGGATTGGCTTCGAGCCCGGCGCGCAGCCGGTCGGCGTTGAAGTGGTCCAGGTGCTCGTGCGTGACCAGGATGACGTCGGCGCCGACCGCCGCGTCCTCCTCGCTGAAGGTGCCCGGATCGATGACGAGCGTGCGCCCGTCCTTCTCCAGCCGGATGCAGGCGTGGCGCTTCTTCGTGAGCTTCACAGGGTCCGTCCTCGGCAGCGCGTTCTGGGCTTCTCTGGTACTCGGGTGCTGGGGTTCTCGGATGCTGGGCGTTTCGGATGCTGGATCTTCGGATGCTGGGTCTTCGTGCTGGGCGTTTTCCGGTACGCCTCCATCTTGCTACGGGTGCGCCCCGGTCTCCTGCCGGATCACCGTACGCGCGGTGTCCACCGCGGCCCTGGCGGCGGGCAGGCCGCAGTAGAGCGCGGTGTGCAGCAGGACCTCCTCGATCTCCGCCGGGGTCAGGCCGTTGCGCAGCGCCGCCCTGGTGTGGTCGGCCAGCTCCTCCAGCCTGCCGGTGGCGGTCAGCGCGGTCAGCGTCACGCAGCTCCTGGTGCGCCGGTCGAGGCCGGGCCGCGACCAGACCTCGCCCCAGGCGTAGCGGGTCAGGAAGCTGTCGAAGTCGGCGCCGAAGTCCTCGGCGCGGGCCAGCGCCTGGTCGACCTCCGCGTCACCGATCACCTCGCGCCGTATCCGCAGCCCTTCCTCGTACGTGTCGGGCGCCACCGCGGCGGGCGGCGCGGCGACGGCCTGCGGCGGTACGACGGGGGCCGGGGGTACGGCGACGGAGCCGGTCGACACGGACACCGGCTCGGTCCACACGCTGCCGAAGTGCGTCGCCAGCAGGTCGCCGACGGCCACGGGCTCCTCGACGGGCGCCAGGTGGCCGGTGGCCGGGACGACCGCGAGCCGGGCGTCCGGTATTCCGGCGACCAGCAGCCGGGCGTCGGCGGGCGGGGTCTCGGTGTCGTCGGCGCCCGCCACCACCAGCGTCGGCACCTTGATGCTGCCGAGCGCGTCCCGGATGTCGAAGGCGGCCAGCGCCTCGCACCCGGCGATGTAGCAGTCCGCGTCGGTGGTCCTGACCATCTGCACGGCCCAGTCGGTGATCGCGGGCTGGGTGGCGAGGAAGGGGCCGGTGAACCAGCGCTCGGGGCTGGCCAGCGCCGTGCGGTCCAGGCCGTTGGCGCGGACCACGACGCCGCGCTGCCGCCACACGTCGGCGGTGGCGTACCGCGCGGCGGCCGAGACCAGGGCGAGGGCGGCGACCCGGTCGGGGCGCAGCAGCGCGAGCCGGGCGCCGATGGCGGCGCCGAGCGAGCAGCCCGCGTAGCCGAAGGTGTCGACGCCCTCGTCGTCCAGGACGGCGAGCAGCCGGGCGGCCAGGTCGTCGACCGAGGCCGCGGGGTGCGCGGGCGCGCCGCCGTGGCCCGGCAGCTCGTAGCGCAGCACCCGCCACTGCTCGGTGAGCGCCGGGAGCTGCCGGTCCCACATGTGCCAGGTGGCGCCGAGGGCCGGGCCCAGGATCAGGACGGGGGCGTCGGCCGGGCCGTCGAAGCGGTGCTGAAGGGGGGGCCGCGGGTCCAGATCGCCGTCGGTCGAGTCGCTCATCGCCTCACGCTACCGAGTGGAGTGTGTGCTTCCGAAATCCGAGTGGCCCGCTTCCGCGGGCCCGCGAGGACTGTCATGGGCCATCGTTGTCATCGCCCCTGACATCGGCGCCCCGCCGCCGTCATCCCTTGAAGCCGTGCCGGAAGTTGACGGTGGAGACCGCGTACACCGTGGGGACGTCCGGGTCGGTGAGGTCCACCACGATGTTGCGGTCCGGTTTGTCGCCGGCCTGGTGCATGCTGATGCCCACATACGTGCGGCCGGTGAGGAAGTCCCAGCCCGCCGTCCTGGCCTGCGCGGCGGTGATCGCGTCCTTGCCACCGCGCAGCACGTTCCGGGCGCTGCCGACCTGCGCGAGGAAGGTGTCCAGGCCGCCGGAGGTGGTGGTGAACTGGACGTACAGCGCGCTGGTGTCCCAGGAGTTGGTCTCCAGGTAGCCGGGGCCCGTGGTGCCGTCGGGGAAGGGCAGTTGGTATATCTGCCGCTGGAGGATGGTCGGAACGGCCAGCTCCAGATGGCTGAGGGCCGCCTCCTTCTGCTTGGTGACCCCGCTGTCCCGGCTCTGCTCGGCGGAGATCAGCACGTACCCGATCGGTACGAGGACGAGCAGCGGGACGACGGTCCAGCGGACCCAGCGCGGCGGGTTCCGCGGCGGCGGTGCGAGCCGCGCCCGGCCCGCGTCGCCGTCCGCGGGCGGTCCCCCGTCGGACTCGGGGCCCGGCTCCAGGGTGTCCTGGTCGAAGGGTGTGGTGGTCACGACTGGGCTCCCTGCCGTCCGTAGACCCGGCCGTAGCGTTCGTACCGCTCGACGCGGCGGCGGGTGGCGCGGCGGAAGCGGCGGGCGACCAGCCGGGCCAGGTCGGCGGCGCCGACCATACCGGCCTCGGGGCCCAGCTCGGCCTTGGCGATCCGCGCCTCCGGCCGGTAGCCGCGGCCGGTGAGATTGCGCCGGAAGGCGTCCCTGGCCGGGTTGATCAGCAGGTCGTCGGCGGCGCTGACGCCGCCGCCGATGACGAAGCAGGACGGGTCGAGGGCGGCGGCGAGGTTGGCGATGCCGATGCCCAGCCACTGGCCGATGTCCTGGAACAGCTCGACGCACATCGCGTCGCCCTCGCGGGCCAGCTCGGTGATCAGCGGTCCGGTGATCTCGCTGATGCTGCCGCCGACCCGGTCGATGATCCCGTAGGCGACCGGGGAATCCGCGGCGGCCATCTCGCGGGCCTCCCTCACCAGCGCGTTCCCCGAGCTGTACTGCTCCCAGCAGCCGCGGTTGCCGCAGGCGCAGCGGTGACCGCCCTGCACCACCTGCATATGGCCGAACTCGCCAGCGACGCCGTAGCGGCCCCTCTTGACCTGGCCGTCCTCCAGGATCGCGCCGCCGATGCCGGTGCCGAGGGTGATCATCACCAGGTCGGCCTCGCCGCGCCCGGCGCCGAAGCGCCACTCGGCCCAGGCCGCGGTGTTCGCGTCGTTGTCGACCATGACGGGGACCAGCAGGCGCTCGGCGAGCCGGTCGCGCAGCGGCTCGTCGCGCCAGGACAGGTGCGGGGCGAAGAGCACCCGCGAGCGGTCGGCGTCGACCCAGCCCGCCGCCCCGATGCCGACCGCGTGCACGTCGTGCCGCTCCGACAGGTCCAGGACCAGCTCGACGATGGTGTCCTCGACGACCTTGGGGCTCTTGGACTTGTCGGGCGTCTCGGTGCGGATCTTCTCCAGGATCACCCCGTCCGCGTCGACCACCCCGGCCATCACCTTGGTGCCGCCGATGTCGATACCGACGGTGGGGACGCGGGGCGCGGTCAGATGCGAGCGCCTCTCGCGGCGGCCGACGGTCTGGAGCACCGTCGCCCTGGCGGCGCCGCCGCGGTACACACGTTCACGATTGGCACTCAAGCGGAGGTCTCCGGGTCGGTCGCCGGTGGTGTGGTGGTCGTCCGGCGCATCAGTTCGTGGGTCAGCTCGTCCAGCTCGCTGCCCCCGGCCATCTCTCGGGTCAGCTCGTCCAGCGTAATGTCCTTCTTCAGGTGGCTGCCCGACATCGCGCCTCGCTTGAGCAGAATGAACCGGTCACCGACCAGATACGCGTGGTGCGGATTGTGCGTGATGAGTACCACACCGAGCCCCGCGTCGCGCGCGGCGGCCACGTATTTCAGCACCACACCCGACTGCTTGACGCCGAGGGCGGCCGTCGGCTCGTCCAGGACCAGCACCTTCGCGCCGAAGTGCACGGCGCGGGCGATGGCCACGCACTGGCGCTCGCCGCCGGACAGGGTGCCGATCGGCTGGTCGACGTCGCGCAGGTCGATGCCCATCCGCAGCAGCGCCTGGTGGGTGGTGGCGCGCATGGCGGCCACGTCGAGCCTGCGCAGCGGGCCGCGGCCGAGGGTGGGCTCGGAGCCGAGGAAGAAATTCCGCCAGACCGGCATCAGGGGGACCACCGCCAGGTCCTGGTAGACGGTGGCGATGCCGCGGTCGAGCGCCTCGCGCGGCGAGCTGTGCCGTACGTCCTCGCCCTCGATGGCGTAGCGGCCCGTGTCGTGCTGGTGCAGCCCGGCGATGATCTTGATGAGGGTGGACTTGCCCGCGCCGTTGTCGCCGAGGACGCAGGTGATCTCGCCCGCGCGCACTTCGAGGGAGACGTCCCGCAGCGCGCGGACGTTCCCGTACGACTTGGAGACGTCGGTCAGCTCGACCAGCGGGGCGCCGACGGGCGCGGGGACCTTGCCGAGGACGGGTTCTGCGCTCATGCCGCGGCCTCCGCCCGCTTGCGGACCCAGGCGTTCAGCAGCGTCGCGAGCAGCAGCATCGCGCCGAGGAAGAACTTGAACCAGTCCGGATTCCACTGGGCGTACACGATGCCCTTGTTGGTCATGCCGAAGATGAACGCGCCGACCGCCGAGCCGATGGCGCTGCCGTATCCGCCGGTCATCAGGCAGCCGCCGATGACGGCCGCGATGATGTACAGGAATTCGTTGCCGACGCCCTCGCCCGACTGCACCACATCGAACGAGAACAGCAGGTGCTGTCCCGAGATCCAGGCGCAGAAGGCGACCGCCATGTACAGGCCGATCTTGGTACGGGCGACGGGGACGCCGACCGCGCGGGCCCCGTCCGCGTTGCCGCCCGCGGCGAAGATCCAGTTCCCCGCGCGGGTGCGCAGCAGCACCCAGGTGGCCACGGCGACCAGGCCGAGCCACCACAAGATGGTGACCTGGAGGTCGACGGAGCCGATCGTCCAGTGCGAGGCGAACAGGTCGCGGGCGGTCGGGAAGCCCTCCATGTCGGCGATCGTCTTGGTGGAGACGGTGCCGCTGATGAGCTTGGTGAAGCCCAGATTGAGGCCGGTGAGCATCAGGAAGGTGC
The DNA here is from genome assembly GCF_042957385.1 of Streptomyces sp. NPDC008079. Lineage (NCBI taxonomy): Bacteria > Bacillati > Actinomycetota > Actinomycetes > Kitasatosporales > Streptomycetaceae > Streptomyces > Streptomyces sp. NPDC008079. The sequence goes on along the minus strand of NZ_JBIBIC010000013.1, from coordinate 129,122 downwards.
CCAGCGTGATGATGAAGCTGGGCAGTTTGGTGCGCACGAGCAGGATGCCGTTGAAGAAGCCGATGGCGAGGGTGACCAGCAGCGACACACCGACGCCGACCCAGACGTTCGCGGTCATCTGGTAGCTGAACATCGAGGAGACCAGCGCGGAGCTGGTCACCAGGACACCGGCCGACAGGTCGAACTCGCCGCCGATCATCAGCAGCGCCACGGGGACGGCCATGATGCCGATCGTGGAGGACGCGTACAGCACCGTGCCGAGGCTGGACGCCCGCAGGAAGGCGTCGGCGACGACGGAGAAGAAGACGAAGACGGCGACCGCGCCGACGACGGAGCCCAGCTCGGGCCTGGCCAGCAGGGCGCGCACGACGGATCTCGGCGCCAGCCGCTCGTCGTCCACCGGGCTCACCAGCAGGTCGGGGGCGCCGCCGTCCGGGGTGCGCGTGCTCTGCCCGCTCAACGGGTGCCCCGCTTGGTGTACGACAGCAGGGCTTCCGCGTCGTCCTTGGTGACGATCTGCGGCCCGGTCAGGACGGGCTGGCCGCCGCCGAGGGTGTCGCCGTTGTAGCGGTACAGCCACAGCAGGTCGATCGCCTCGTAGCCCTGGAGGTACGGCTGCTGGTCGACCGCGAAGCCGATGGTGCCCGCCTTGAGGGAGGCGGCGACCTGCGCGTTCAGGTCGAAGGTGTCGACCTCGGCGGAGGAGCCCGCCTGGTCCTTGGCCTTGACCGCGGTGGCCGCGAAGGGCGCGCCGAGGGTGACGACGGAGTCGATGCTCTTGTCGGCCTGGAGCTTGGCCTGGACGGCGGACTGCACGTCGGGCATGTTCGTGCCGTCGACGTAGAGGTTGTCCATCGTCCCGGAGAAGGTGGCCTTGGCGCCCGCGCAGCGCTGCTCGTGGCCGACGTTGCCCTGCTCGTGGAGCACGCACAGGGCGTGCTTCCTGCCGCGCTTGTTCAGCTCGTCGCCGACCGCGCGGCCCGCGATGGTCTCGTCCTGGCCGATGTGGCCGAGCGTGCCGAATTCCTTGGACTCCTGCGAGCCGGAGTTGATCGTGATGACCGGGATACCGGCCTTCTCCGCCTTGAGCACGACGGCCTTCATCGCGTCGGGCTTGGCGAGCGTGACGATCAGCCCGTCCACGTGCTGGTCGATGGCGGCCTGGACGAGCTGCGACTGCTCGTTGGCCTGGTCGCTGTTGGAGTAGAGGAACTTGATGTTGTCCTTGTCGGCGGCCTGCTTGGCGCCGCTCTGGACGATGTCCCAGAAGGTGTCGCCCGCGCCGGAGTGGGTGACCATCGCGAAGGTCCAGTGCGGGGTGTTGACGGCGGAGCCGTTGGCCGCGGCCTGCTTGGCCCGGTCCTCCGCGCGCTTGCCGCCGGTGCTGCTGCACCCGGCCAGGCAGACCGCGCCGAGCACCGCCGCCGTCAGCACGCCCACCACCCGTGTTCCCGCCCTTGCCATCGCCACGAGGCCCTGCCTTTCCCTGCGGTTCCTGTTACTGCCGGGATGAGAGTGTTGCGAGCGACCATCCCGGCGGCCCAAGTATCCGTCAAGGGGTACGGCGCGATGCCCGGCGGGCCGGTGCGGCGGGTTGGCGGGGGTGCGGTAGAGGGTGCCTTCCCGGAGTCGGCGAGGGGGTCCGTACGCGGTCGGCGGGCGTCTTCGCACCGGTCCTGCCTCAGGCTCTGACCAGCAGCCGGAACTCGAAGGTGTAGCGCGAGGCCCGGTACAGATGGGAGCCGAACTCGATCGCGCGGCCCCGGTCGTCGTACGTGGTGCGCTGCATCGTCAGCAGCGCCGCGCCCGGCGGCTCGGCCAGCAGCCGGCTCTCCTCGGCCGTGGCCGCGCGGGCCCCCACGGTCTGCTCCGCGCTGTGCAGGGTGATGCCGTGGTGCCGCATCAGCGCGTACAGACCGTTGGTCTCCAGCTCGCCGGTGGCCGGTTCCAGCAGGTCGCAGGGGAGGTAGTTGCACAGGTACGCCATCGGCTCGCCGTGGGTGAGGCGCAGCCGGTGCACGACGGCGACCTGGCAGGACTCCGGCAGGCCCAGGGCGGCGGCGACCGCGGCGGGCGCGGGCCCGCGGGCGTTCGCGAGCACCCGGGTGCTCGGGTGCCGGCCCGCGGCGAGCAGGTCGTCGTACAGGCTGCTCAGTTCCAGCGGGCGGGCGACATGGCTGTGCACCACCTGGGTGCCGACGCCCCGGCGGCGCACCAACAGGCCCTTGTCGACCAGCGACTGGATGGCCTGCCGGACGGTCGGCCGGGACAGGCCGAGCCGCGCGGCCAGCTCTATCTCGTTGCCGAGCAGGCTGCCGGGGGCGAGCGCGCCCTCTTCTATGGCGGCTTCGAGCTGCCGGGCGAGCTGGAAGTAGAGCGGTACGGGGCTGGCGCGGTCGACGGCCAGCCGCAGATCGCGGTGGACGGGCCGGGCCTGCGGGCGCCCACGGCCGGGCGGCACGGCTTCGCGGCCTGGTTCGTGCGGGGGTGCGTGCGTGGGCTCCTGCTTGGGCACGGAGGGAGCGTATCGGCCACCCATGATCACCGGAAGTCCTTATGTCCGGACAAAGCGTTGACAGGGGGCGGGCGGCGCGGGAGGTTGGGACAGCGCGCACGTCTCCCGCGGTGAAGGGGCAAGTAGCAGCTATGCGGATCGGACTCATCGGCGCCGGGCGGATCGGCTCCTTCCACGCCGCCACGCTGGCCGCCCACGAGGACGTCGACGAGGTGACGGTCGCCGACACCGAGGCGGTACGCGCCCGGCAGGTCGCCGCGTCGGTCGGCGGGCGCGCGGCCCTTTCGGTGGACGCGCTCTTCGACAGCGCGCCGGACGCCGTCGTCATCACCTCCGCCACCGCGTCGCACGCCGCGCTGATCACCCGCGCCGCCCGCGCCGGTGTCCCCGCCTTCTGCGAGAAGCCGGTGGCGCTCGACCTCGCCGGTACGGTGGCGGCGCTCGACGCCGTCGAGGCCGCGGGCGCCGTGCTCCAGATCGGCTTCCAGCGGCGCTTCGACGCCGGGTACCGCGCGGCGCGCGAGGCCGTACGGGCGGGCAGGGTGGGCCGGCTGCACACCGTGCGCACCGTCACCTCTGACCCGGCGCCGCCGCCGGCCGCGTACGTCCCGCTCTCCGGCGGCCTCTACCGCGACTGCCTCATCCACGACTTCGACGTGCTGCGCTGGGTCACCGGCCGGGAGATCACCGAGGTGTACGCGGCGGGCGCCAACGGCGGCGACGACTTCTTCCGCGCGGCGGGCGACGCCGACACCGCGGCGGCGCTGCTCACCCTGGAGGGCGGTGTCCTCGCGACGGCGACGGCGACCCGCTACCACGGCGCGGGGTACGACGTCCGGATGGAGCTGGCCGGGACCGACGACCAGATCGCGGTGGGCGTCGGCCCGCGGACGCCCTTGCGCTCGATGGAGCCGGTCGCGGTCGCGGCCCTGCCCACGGCGCCCTGGCCCGGCTTCCTCGACCGTTTCGCCGCCGCCTACCGGGCCGAACTGGCCGCCTTCCTGCGCGTCGTACGCGGCCTGGAGCCGAATCCCTGCGAGGGTCGGGAGGCGTTGCGCGCGCTGCTCGTCGCCGAGGCGTGCGAGGTCTCGCGCCGCGAGAGACGTCCGGTGACGGTCGCCGACGTGGGCATGCGCGTACGTGAGGGCGACGTGAGCGGAGTGGTGGCATGAGCCGGGCAGGACGGCGGCGCCCGCGGGGCGGGTCCACGGGACACCGGAGGTGGTGACGGCATGAAGCGGGAGCGGATCGCGGGGGCGCCGATTTCCTGGGGTGTGTGCGAAGTGCCCGGCTGGGGGCACCAGTTGACGCCCGAGCGGGTGCTGGCGGAGATGACGGAGCTGGGCATCACCGCCAGTGAGTTCGGGCCCGACGGCTTTCTGCCGGGGCCGCTGCTGGCCGCCCACGGCGTCACCGCGGTCGGCGGCTTCGTGCCCGCCGTGCTGCACGATCCCGGCCACGATCCGCTGCCGGACATCCGGGCCGACCTCGACCGTTTCACCGCCGCGGGCGCCCGCACGCTCGTCCTGGCCGCGGCCACCGGGCTCGACGGCTACGACGAACGTCCCGCCGTGTCGGCCGACGGCTGGCGCACCCTGCTGGACCGGCTCGACGCCGTCACCGACCTCGCCGCCTCGCTCGGCGTCACCGCCGCCCTCCACCCCCATGTCGGCACCGTCGTCGAAGGGCCCGCCGAGGTCGACCGCGTCCTCGACGGCAGCCGGATCGGGCTCTGCCTCGACACCGGGCACCTCCTCATCGGCGGCACCGACCCGGTGGCCCTCGCGCGCCGGGCCGCCTCCCGCGTCACGCACGTCCACCTCAAGGACGTCGACCCCGCCGCCGCCGACGCCGTCCGGGACGGCCGCACCACCTATACCTCCGCCGTCCAGCAGGGCCTCTACCGCCCCCTCGGCGAGGGCGGCCTCGACCTCAGCGCCCTCATCACCCACCTCGAATCCGCCGGCTACCCCGGCTGGTACGTCATGGAGCAGGACACCGTCCTGACCGCCCCCCCACCCCCCGGCCAAGGCCCCCTCCCCGCCATCCGCGCCTCCCTCCACTGGCTCACCCACCAATGACCTCCCCTACCGACAAGAGGCACATCTCCCCGCTCACTGAGGGCGGGGCGTATGACGTGGTGACGTTGGGGCGGGTGGGGGTGGACCTTTATCCCGAGCAGAGCGGGGTGGGGCTCGCGGAGGTGCGGACGTTCGCGAAATCGCTCGGCGGGACGGCCGGAAACGTGGCGGTGGCAGCGGCCCGCCTCGGGCTGCGAACGGCCGTGCTGACGGGCGTGGGTGACGACCCGTTCGGCACGTACGTCCGCACGGCGCTCAAAGGCTTCGGCGTGGACGACAAGCTGGTCACGACCGTGCCCGGGGTGCAAACCCCCGTCGTGTTCTGCGAGTTGTTCCCGCCCGACGACTTCCCGATCTACTTCTACCGGCGCCCGGTCGCGCCCGACCAGTGCCTCGAACCGGACACGCTGGACCGCGCGGCGGTCAGGACGGCGCGGGCCCTGTGGATCACCGGCTCGGCCCTCGCGGTGGAACCGACGCGCTCGACCGTCTTCGCGGCGCTTGACGCCCGCGAGGGCGGCGAGGTGTGGTTCGACCTGGACTGGCGCCCCGGCTTCTGGGAGGACCCGGCGCAGGCCCCCGCGCTGTACGCCCGCGCGCTGGCGTACGCGACGGTGGCCGTCGGCAATCTGGACGAGACGGAGATCGCGGTCGGCAGCCGCGACCCGGAGACGGCGGCCGGGCTGCTGCTGCGGCGCGGCGTGCGGACGGCGGTCGTCAAGCAGGGCCCGGCCGGAGTGCTGGGCAGAACCGCCCGCGAGCAGCACTCGGTGCCGCCGGTCCCGGTGAAGGCCGTCAACGGCCTCGGGGCCGGTGACGCCTTCGGCGGAGCCCTGTGCGCGGGCCTGCTGTCCGGGGAGCCGCTGCCCGATGTGCTCCGGGCGGCCAACGCGGCCGGTGCCCTGGTCGCCTCCCGCCTGGCGTGCGCCGACGCGATGCCGACCCGCCGGGAGATCGACGAGCTGCTGCGCGAGCCCGCGCCACCCCCCGTGCTCGCGCCACCCACCGCGCCCGGCACGCCCACCGCGCCCACCGCGCCCGCCGCGCCCGCCGCGCCCGCCGAAGGAGTTGAGCCCCAGTGACCCATCTGGCCGCGGGCACCGCGGAAAAGGACGGCTTCGACCTGTGGGTGGATCCGGCCGTCGCGGGCTGGTCGTACTCGTCCCTGCGGACCCTGACCCTGGCGCCGGGCGCCCTGCGCCGCTTCGCGGCCGGGGACAGCGAGTGGATCGTGCTGCCGCTGGCGGGCGGCTGCGCGGTGACGGTGACGCAGGCCGACGGCACCGAGGCCGCCTTCGAACTGCGCGGCCGGGTCAGCGTGTTCAGCGGCGTCAGCGACTTCGCGTATGTGCCGCGCGACGCGGAGGTCACCGTCGTCAGCCCCGGCGGCAGCCGCCTGGCGCTGGCGGGGGCGCGCTGCGAGCGGCGGCTGCCCGCGCGGTACGGCCCGGCCTCCGCGGTGCCGGTGGAGCTGCGCGGGGCGGGCGGCGCGAGCCGCCAGGTCAACAACTTCGCGGCGGCCGGCGTCTTCGCCTGCGACCGGCTGATCGCGGTGGAGGTGCTGACACCGGGCGGCAACTGGTCGTCGTTCCCGCCGCACAAGCACGACGAGGCGGGCCCGCACGAGTCGGTCCTCGAAGAGATCTACTACTACGAGTTCGGCGGCGGCCCGGCCGCGCTGGGCTACCAGCGCGTCTACCCCTCCCCCGCAGGTGCCACCGACGTCCTCGCCGAAGTCCGCACCGGCGACGCGGTGTTGATCCCCGACGGCTGGCACGGCCCGAGCATGGCGGTCCCCGGCTACGACATGTACTACCTGAACGTGATGGCGGGCCCGGGCGCCGAACGGGCCTGGCTGATCAGCGACGACCCGGCACACGCGTGGGTCCGCGCGTCATGGGCGGACCAACTCCCCGACCCCCGGCTGCCGTTGTACGAGGCGCCGGTCACGAAGCAGGAGGGCGGCACCGTATGAGCGTCAGACTCACCGTCGCACAGGCCCTCGTCCGGTTCCTGTCCGTCCAGTTCACCGAGCGGGACGGCGTGCGCCACCGGTCGGTGGCCGGGATGTGGGGCATCTTCGGGCACGGCAATGTCGCGGGCGTCGGCCAGGCGCTGCTGGCGGCCGGGCCCGAGGCGATGCCGTACCACCAGGGGCGCAACGAGCAGGCGATGGTGCACGCGGCCGTCGGCTACGCCCGGACCCGGCACGGGCTCTCGGCGATGGCGTGCACGACGTCGATCGGTCCCGGCGCGACCAATCTCGTCACGGGCGCGGCGCTCGCGACGATCAACCGGGTGCCGGTGCTGCTGCTCCCCGGTGACGTCTTCGCGACCCGCCCCGCCGACCCGGTGCTCCAGCAGCTCGAAGTGCCCTGGGCGTACGACATCACCGTCAATGACGCGCTGCGGCCGGTGTCGCGCTGGTTCGACCGGATCTGGCGGCCCGAGATGCTGCCCGCCTCGCTGCTCCAGGCGATGCGGGTGCTGACCGACCCCGTCGACACGGGCGCGGTGACGCTGGCGCTGCCGCAGGACGTGCAGGCGGAGGCGTACGACTGGCCGGACGAGCTGTTCCGCGAGCGGGTCTGGCAGGTGCGGCGGCCCGTGCCGGACGCGGACGCGGTGGCCGAGGCCGCCGCCCTGCTGCGCGGCGCGCGTCGGCCGCTGATCGTCGCGGGCGGCGGGGTGCGGATCTCCGAAGCGGCGTCCGCGCTGGCCGAGTTGGCGGCGGCGACCGGCATTCCGGTGGCCGAGACGCAAGGAGGCAAGGGCGCGCTGCGGTGGGACCATCCGCAGGCGCTCGGCGGCATCGGGCACACCGGTACGGCGCCCGCCGACGCGGCGGCGCGGGAGGCCGACGTGGTGCTCGGCGTCGGCACCCGGTGGACGGACTTCACCACGGCGTCCGGTGCGCTCTTCGCGCCCGACGCGCGCTTCGTCAGTCTCAACATCGCCTCTTTCGACGGCCACAAGATGGCCGGACTGGCGCTCGTCGGCGACGCTCGGGCCGGAATCGCCGCCCTGGCCGCCGAGTTGACGGGCCATCAGGCACCGGGGCGGACCTCCGAAGCGCGCCGGGCGCTGGCCGACTGGCGCGCCCGTACGGACGCTGCCTTCGGTGACGGCGGCGGCGAGGGACCGCCGTCGCAGAGCGAGGTCGTCGGGGCGCTGGACGCGGTGCTGCACGACCGGGACGTAGTGGTCAACGCGGCCGGTTCCCTCCCGGGTGACCTGCACAAACTGTGGCGGGCGCGGGACGTGGGGCAGTATCACGTCGAGTACGGCTTCTCCTGCATGGGGTACGAGATCCCGGCCGCGATCGGCGTGAAGCTGGCGGCGCCCGACCGCGAGGTGTTCGCGCTCGTGGGCGACGGCACGTACTTGATGCTGCCGACGGAGGTCGTGACCGCCGTCCAGGAGGGCGTTCCGATCAATGTGGTGATCGTCCAGAACCACGGATACGCCTCCATCGGGGGCCTGTCCGAGCAGGTCGGCGCCGAACGCTTCGGCACCGCCTACCGGTTCCGCGCCCCTGACGGGTCCTTCGCGGGCGAGCCGCTGCCGGTGGACCTCGCGGCCAACGCCGCCAGCCTCGGCCTCGAGGTCTTCACCGCCCGTACGGCCAAGGAGTTGCGCGCCGCGCTGGCCGCCGCCCGCGAGTCGCCCCGGGCGACGGCCGTGTACGTCGAGACCGACCCCGCGCGGCCCGGACCCGGCGCCGAGGCGTGGTGGGACGTCCCGGTCGCCGAGGTGTCGGACCGCCCGGCCACGCGGGCCGCCCGCGAGGCGTACGACCGGGCGCGCCCGGCGCCCGGGACCCGGCCCCGTCTTTAGGGCCTGTCCGAGGGGCCCTGGGCCGGGCCGCCGCATGCGGCGGGCGGGATCGGCACGCCCTTGCGGGCGAGCAGCGACTTGAGGGACTGGATGATCGGGAAGACCTCGTTGTTGAGGTCGGCGCCCTGGCTCTCGTAGGCGCGCTGTTCCGCCTCGACGATGACGCGGTCCTGGCCGAAGATGCCCTCGGTGAAGAGCGTGATGACCGGCCACAGCAGGTGGATCACGCCGGGGACCGGGGGCTTTTGGATCATGATCAGACCGTAGGTGTGATTGTGGTGCTGGGCCTGGTCGGTGGGCATGTAGGCGTTCCACAGGTCGAGGGCCGGGGGCTCCTCGCGCTTGCCGTCGGTCCAGTACCGCAGCGTCTGGTACGGGTAGCCGGTGCGGATCGTCATCAGGTCCGCGTACTTGTCGTCGTTGCCGCTGCCGATGATCAGGCGCTCGCCGAGGGACTGCTTGCCCTCGGTGCGCGAGAAGGAGTAGTCGGCCTCCAGCCAGTCCTCGCCCTCGCGGACGTCCAGCAGCTTGGCCCGGATCCGGCCCATCAGACTGCGGTGCAGGAACTGGTGGTTCATGTCCATCAGGTTCTCGTGCATGAACGAGTAGTGGCAGGCGATGTCCCGGTCGAGCACGCGCGTCTTGTACCGGCGGTCGGCGTACGAGGGCAGTTCCGGCATCGGCGTGACCTCGGCCAGTTCCTGATCGCCGGGGAAGACGAAGACGAATCCGTACGCCTCGCGGCACGCGTAACTGCGCACGCCGTTGGGCAGTTTCCGCTTCCGGTCCAGATAGGGGATGTTCACGCACGCGCCCGTGCGGTCGTATGTCCAGCAGTGGTAGCCGCAGAGCAGCCGCTCGTCCTTCACCACGCCCATGCTCAGCGGGACCTGGCGGTGGGCGCAGCGGTCCTCCAGGGCGTACGGCGCGCCCTTCTCCGGCCGGACCAGGACGATCTCCGTCCCGGCGTACTTCACGGCCAGCGTCTTGCCGCTCTTGAGGTCGCGGGACCGGGCGAGCGGATACCAGAAGTCCGGGTCGAGTCCGGTCGTGCGGGTGGTGGGGACGTCCTCCTCCGGTGCCACGTCGCGGTATTTGCGCAATGGGGGCTTCGTCTGCGGGAGCGTCATACCAGAAATACGAACGTACCGGTCAGTACGTTCGCGTGGCGGCCTCACCAAATCGTCATGACTTGGTCAAGTCCGCGTCCACACGTAGATTTCCGGTGCCGATGTCGTGATCATCTCCGGGACCGGCGGCGGAATTCCGCCGGGCCCGGCACGGGGACCGGCGGCGCGGAACATCACTGGGGGCAGATGTGGACTGGGGAACGCTCGTCGCGACGCTCAGCGGCGGTGGCATCGCCATTTCCGGCACCGTGCTCGCCGACCATTTGCGCCGCCGCCACGAGGACGGCCGGGGCACCGACGCGCGGCGCCGGGCGGTCTACATCGACTTCATCAGCGCCACCGGGGTCTGCCACGCGGGCCTGCGCCGGATCGCCCAGAACCCGGGCGCGGAGCCGGACGTGGACGCCGCGTCGCGCGCCGCGCTCGACGACGCCGGGATCTACGAGGCGCGCGAGCGGCTCTTCATCGACGCCTCCACCGCCGTCGCGGGCGCGGGCCAGGCGATGTTCGAGCACTTGCGCGCCGTTCAGCGGGCGGTCGCGGCGGGGGCCGCTTCGACGTCCGTCGCCTTCCACGACGTCTATCACCCCTATCTCGGCGCGGTGTGGACCTACCGGGTGGCCGTGCGCAGGGAGTTGGAAGGTCTTTCCCTTTCACCGGAGGCTTTCGGCTGGTCCGAGTGGGACGGCAAGGACCGGTGCCCGATCTGCCGGGCCGCGCTCGGCGCGAGCTGATGACCCCGCTCGGCGCGAGCTGATTCCGGAACGGGCACACGGCGCGGCCCGCGTACACCCGACATGCCGTAAAGGCATTATCAGGACAGAAATTGGCGTTCTTTCGCCCGCGCGGCAACCTGTGCGCGCTCGCGTCCCTGTTCGCAGGTAGACCCAACCGCACCTGGACGCGAGGAATTCGATGACGCATACCCAAGGCAGCCGACGTCTCAGGCGCTCGGCTCTCGTGGCCGCGGCGGCTTTCGCCGTGGTCGCGGGCGGCGTCGGCGCCGCACCCGGCGCCGGAGCGGCGACGCCCGTGACCCCCAAGCTGAAGCTGGTGGCCGCCTCCACCTCGGTCACCGCTGACCGCTACGACGGCGACACCGGCGTCTACCTGGACCTCGGCGCGTACCTCACCGCCGACAAGGCGCCGTTCGAACTCCGCGTGACCCGTAAGTCGTACAAGGACCCGGTGGTCGTCGCGCAGGTGACGCGCGGCGGCTCGAAGACGGTCACGAAGAAGCTGCCCGCCGGGCTGGTCAAGGACTTCGCCGGGCTGCCGGGCTTCCTCCAGGTGACCATCACCGACAGCAAGGGCGTGAAGGTCGCGAGCACCAGCGACACCTTCTGCCCGAACTCCGCGTCGGGCCGCATCCGTCCGGACGCCCCGGCCACCTCGCCGTACCCGGACGGCTGCTCCGACAACCCGTTCACGCTCGGCTCGGTGTGGGGCGTCCAGAAGGGCTGGGCCGCGGCGGCCTCGCAGGGCATCGGCCCGGACGGCGGGGTCGACCTGAAGGCCGGCACGTACACCGCGAAGATCTCCGTGGCGAAGAAGTACCGGGACGTGTTCGGGATTCCGAACGACCAGCCGACGGTGAAGGTGACCGTGCGGACCGTGCAGGACGGGTCGGGCGCGGCGCGGTCGCGGCTGTCGGCCGCGCTGCCGGGCGGACAGCCGCGCGCGGGCTCCGCGCCGGGCACGCTCAGGGCCGCCGCGCACCGGCCGACGGGCGCGGCGGGCGTGCCGTCCAACGTGCCGAAGCCGGACCTGCGGGCGCTGCCCGCGTACGGCATCGCGATCACCGACGGCAGCGACGGCGGTGAGGGCGACACCCCGGCCACCGGCACCGACTACCTGGCCTTCAGCGCCACCGTGTGGGACGCGGGCCCGGCGCCGCTGGTCGTGGACGGCTTCCGGACTCCCGGCAAGGAGAAGATGGACGCCTACCAGTACTTCTACGACGCCAAGGGCAAGCAGGTCGGCTACACGCCCACCGGCACCATGGAGTGGGACCCGCGCGTCGGCCACCAGCACTGGCACTTCTCGGACTTCGCCAGCTACCGGCTGCTGAGCTCCGACAAGAAGCTGATCGTCCGCAGCGGCAAGGAAGCCTTCTGCCTGGCCAACACCGACGCCATCGACTACACGGTGAAGAACGCCAACTGGCACCCGAACAACACCGATCTGGCGACCGCCTGCGGTGAGCACAGCGCGCTGTCGGTGCGCGAGGTGCTGGACGTCGGCAACGGCGACACGTACTCGCAGTACCGCCCCGGCCAGTCCTTCGACATCAGCAAGCTGGCGAACGGCACGTACTACATCCAGGTGATCGCCAACCCCGACCACCGGCTCAAGGAGAGCAGTTACGGCAACAACGTGGCGGTGCGCAAGGTGATCCTCGGCGGCACGCCGGGGCACCGCACGGTCAAGGTGCCCGCGTACGAGCTGGTCAACGCGCCCTGATCCAGCGCGCGTTGACCATCCGGGGTCCGGCCGCCTCCCCTCCTCGCGGCCGGGCCCCTTCTTTCGCGTCCTTCGCGTCCTTCGCGCGCGGGCCGCGGGCTAGGGTGACGTGATGATCGAGATTCCCGAGGACTTCGCGCGCGGCACGGTGGCGCGGGAGGCGGACCGGGGCCGCGAGTGGATCGCCGGGCTGCCGACGCTCGTCGACGAACTGCTCCAGCGCTGGGACTGCGTACCGGAGGCGGCCGTCGTCCACGGGCAGGTCGGCGTGGTGCTGCCCGTACGCGACGGCGAGGGCCGGTCCGCCGTCCTCAAGGTCTCCTTCCCCCACCCCGGGAACGTCCACGAGCCGGACGCCTTCGCCGTGTGGCGCGGGCGCGGCGCCGTCCGGCTGTACGCGCGCGACGACGCGCGGTTCGCGATGCTGCTGGAGCGGGCCGAGCCGCGCTCGCTCGCCGAAGTCCCCGACGTGGACGAGGCGGTGGCCCTCGCGGGCGCCCTGGCGCGGCGGCTGGCCGTGCCCGCGCCCGCCCAACTGCCCAGGCTGCGCGACCAGGCGGAGCCCTGGGCGACCGAACTGCGCGCGGACCGCGCCGAGTTGGCGCAGCCGCTGCCCGCCCGTACCGTCGACGCCGCGCTCGCCACCCTCGCGGAGCTGGGCCCCGACCAGCCGGACACCCTCGTCCACGGCGACCTGCACTTCACCAATGTGCTGGCCTCCGCACGCGAGCCGTGGCTGGCCATCGACCCCAAGGGGTACGTCGGCGACCCGGCGTACGACACGGCCACGCTGCTGCGCGGCCGCTACGAGGACCTGCTGGCCGCGCCCGACCTCAAGGCGGCCCTGCTGCGCCGCGTCGCGGTCTTCGCCGACGCGGCCGGGATCGACCGCGAACGGGCCCGCCGCTGGGCGCAGTACCGCGCGGTGACGGCCGCCGTGTGGGGGCGGCGGCATGGTGATCCGGACTGGGTGGTGCGGGCCACGGATGTCCTGGCGGACCTGCTCGTCTGAGGGCCGGGATCACCGATGCCGGGGCGCGCGGACGTATAAAGGAGCGCATGGACTCCTCGCAGGCCGACGCCTACCTCCAGCGCATCGGGGCCGAACGGCCCGCCGTCCCCGACGCGGCGGGGCTGCGCGAACTGCACCTGCGGCACCAGCTCGCCGTCCCCTTCGAGAACCTGTCGATCCACCTCGGCCAGGACATCGTGCTCACCGAGCCCGCGCTCTTCGAGAAGGTCGTCACGGACCGACGGGGCGGATTCTGCTACGAGTTGAACGGCGCCTTCGGCGCGCTGCTGCGCTCGCTCGGCTACGGGGTGGAGCTGCTGGCCGCACGGGTGTACGGGAAGGACGGCCGCCTCGGGCCGCCGTACGACCATCTCGCGCTGCGGGTACGGACGGCGGACGGCGAGACGTGGCTGGCCGATGTCGGCTTCGGCCGCCACAGTCACTTTCCGCTGCGCTACGCCGAGCGGGGTGAACAGGGCGATCCGGGAGGGGTGTTCCGGATCGCGGACGCCGATGCCGACGCTGACGCCGATGCCGACGCCGACGCCCACTCGGACGCGGGGGATCTTGTCGTCGTGCGCGACGGTGAGCCGCAGTATCTGCTGGAGCGGCGGCCCCGGCTGCTGGCGGACTTCGAGGCCACCTGCTGGTGGCAGCGCACCTCGCCCGTCTCGCACTTCCGCACGTCCCTCATCTGCTCCCGCCTCACCCCCGAGGGGCGCGCCACGCTCAGCGGGCGCACCCTCGTCCTCACCGCCTCCGGCACGCGCGAGGAGCGCGAACTCCCCGACGCCGAGGCCGTGCTCGCCGCCTACCGCACCCACTTCTCGCTCGACCTCCCCCGCGAGCCCGCCGTCACCCCACCCACACCGCCCGCAGCGTGACCTGCTCCGGGGCGCGCCGGCTGTGCGGGCCCAGCGTCGCGTACCCGCCGGTGCAGTCCGCCCCCGTATAGACCCGCACCGTCTCCCCCGTCTCGTTCCACGGCGCGTACGCCGCCCCGTACGCCCTCGGCCCGATCACCTCCGGCAGCACGAGGCACTGCCCGCTCGGCGGGTCGGTCAACACACTGGTCAGCGGCCCCTGCCGCGTCATGAACGTGTACGAGAATCTGCCGGTCGCGGCTGCGGCGCTTCCGTCCGGCAGACACGTCGCTGCCGCGAGCAGGCCCGTCGTCACGGCGACGGCGGCGGTACGCGTGCGCATGCGGCCCCTCCCAAGGTCGGCTTCTCCGCCCCCGAAGCTACGGCTGACGCCGTCCTCTCCCCGCAAAACCGTTCCCCCCGGCGAGCCGCCGCCATCTGGGACACAGGAAGGTGCGTTCCCCGCGCCCCTGAAAAGATCAGCTCACCGCCCACGGCAACGAACCCGCCAGCGCCCCGCCCTGAAGGATGGGTGCGGGGCGGAACAGGGGGCAGGCTTACCGCAGGTCTCATGCTCCTCTCATGTCACGTTGCGGTGACAGCTGCCCCCACCCCCGACGAAAGGCGAGGCGGCTGCCGGTACCGTGCTGATCGCGTGCACCGCCCCACCGGCGCACGGTCCGTTCGCGCCCGCGCGCTTCGGTGCGCCCGCGCAGCAGCCCGCAGCCTCAGGAAGGACGGCGATACGCCGTGTACCGCTGGGAAACCACGCGAGCAGCACTGGCGCAGCGGGTGTTCGCCACGATCCGTAGCGAGAGTTACGACCAGGCGGCGGCGACCGCGGACACGCTGCTGTCCGCGGGGCTGACGACGCTGGAGATCTCGCTGACGACGCCCTTCGCGCTGGAGGCGGTGACGACGCTGGTGCGCGAGGTCGGGGACGACGCGGTGATCGGCGCGGGGACCGTACTGGACGCGGTGTCGGCGCGGATGGCGATTGACGCGGGCGCGCGGTTCCTGCTGTCGCCGAGCCTGGACGAGGACGTGCTGAAGACCGGCCACCGGTACGGCGTACCGGTGTTCCCCGGGGTCGCCACGCCCGGCGAGGTGGTGCGGGCGATGGAGCTGGGCGCGGACGCGCTGACGCTCTATCCGGCCACCTCGTTCACCCCCGCGTGGGTCACCGACGTGCTGGCGATCATGCCGCAGGCGGCCCTGCTGCCCTGCGGCGGCATCACCGTGGCCGACGCGCCCTCGTGGGTGGCGTCGGGCGCCGTCGCGGTCGGCATGGGCTCGGCGCTGACGTCGGGCGACCGCGAGACCGTGACGAAACGGCTGACCGAGCTCCTGGAACGGCTGGCGGACACCGTCTGAACGCCGTGCCCCCTGGTTAGGCTGGTCCGTGGGGGACGCGGACCCGAGGGGGAGCTGTGAGCACACCGGAGACGGTGGATCTGCATGTCTACGCCCGCGCGTACGGCGAGGACTTCACCGCCGACCCGTACCCCGTCTACGCGCGGCTGCGCGAGCGCGGTCCCGTCCACCACGTCCGGACGGCGGACACCGGCGCGATGTGGCTGGTCGTCGGGCACGACGAGGCGCGCGCCGCGCTCGCCGACAGCCGGCTGAGCAAGAACTGGCAGTCGCTGCTGCCCGACGGCGACGTCTCGGGCGGCTTCGCCAGCCACATGCTGGACGCCGACCCGCCCCGGCACACCCGCCTGCGCAAGCTGGTGTCACGGGAGTTCACCCCGCGCCGCGTCGAGGCGCTGCGCCCGCGCGTCCAGGCGATCACCGACGACCTCGTCGAGGCGATGCTGCCCGGCGGGAGCGCCGACCTCGTCGACGCCCTCGCCTTCCCGCTGCCGATGACCGTCATCTGCGAACTGCTCGGCGTGCCCGACCTGGACCGCGAGGCGTTCCGCGGCTGGTCCAACGAGATCGTCGGCCCCACCGGCCCCGAGGCCGAGGCCGACGCGGTCCAGGCCATGTCGGAGTACCTGGTCGAGCTGATCGAGGACAAGCGGTGCACCGCGCCGCGCGACGACCTGCTGAGCGCGCTGATCCGTACGCGGTACGAGGACGGCGACCGGCTCTCGTCCGACGAACTGGTGGGCATGGCCTTCCTGCTGCTGGTCGCCGGGCACGAGACGACCGTCAACCTCATCGCCAACGGCGTCCTCGCCCTGCTCCGGCACCCCGACCAGCTCGCCGCCCTGCGCGCCGACCCCGGACTGCTCGACGGCGCCGTCGAGGAGATGCTGCGCTACGACGGTCCGGTGGAGACCACGACCTGGCGGTTCGCCCGCGAGACCCTGGAGATCGGCGGCGTACGCGTGCCCTCGGGCGACTCCGTCCTGATCGCCCTCGCGTCCGCCGACCGCGACCCCGGCCGCTATCCGGCGCCCGACACGTTCGACATCCGCCGCTCCCCGCAGGGGCACCTCGCCTTCGGCCACGGCATCCACTACTGCCTCGGCGCGCCGCTGGCCCGGCTCGAAGGCCGGATCGCCGTCAGGACCCTGCTGGACCGCTGCCCCGGCCTGGCGCTCGCCGCCGACCCGGCCGCCCTGACCTGGCGCCCCGGCCTCCTCATCCGCGGTGTGCACCGCCTCCCGGTGACCTTCTGACCGCTCTCCCCGGCCAGGGCCCGTGCGGGGGCAGGCTCTAGAATCACGGCGGCGGCCGAGCCGTACGCGCGCGCCCCTTACCTGCCAGGAGGCACCCCGTGTCAGTCGTCGCCGTCCCCGGTTCCAAGTCGGTGACCGCCCGGGCGCTCTTTCTCGCCGCCGCCGCCGAGGGCACCACTGTGCTGCGCCGGCCGCTGCTGTCGGACGACACCGACGGGTTCGCGGAGGGCCTGACCCGGCTCGGGTACCGCGTCGAGCGCGATCCGCAGGCGTGGCGGATCACCGGCCGCCCGTCGGGGCCCGCCGTGCCGGAGGCCGACGTGTACTGCCGTGACGCCGCCACCGCCGCCCGCTTCCTGCCCGCGCTGGCCGCCGCGGGCCACGGCACGTACCGCTTCGACGCGTCCGCGCAGATGCGCCGCCGCCCGGTCGCGCCGCTCACGACGGCGCTGCGCTCGCTGGGCGTGGACCTGACGCACGAGGAGGCCGAGGGGCATCTGCCGCTGACGGTGGTCGCCGACGGTCTCAAGGGCGGGGCGATCGACCTGGACGCGGGGCTGTCGTCGCAGTTCCTGACGGCGCTGCTGCTCGCGGGGCCGCTGATGGCCGAGGGGCTGCGGATCCACGTCACGGACCTGGTCTCCGCGCCCTATGTGGAGATCACGCTGGCGATGATGCGGCGCTTCGGCGTCGAGGTGGCGCGCGAGGGCGCGACCTTCGTGGTGCCGCCGGGCGGCTACCGCGCCGTCGACTACCCGATCGAGCCCGACGCCTCCACGGCCAGCTACTTCTTCGCCGCCGCCGCGCTGTCCGGCCGCACCGCGACCGTGCCGGGGCTCGGCGCGGACGCCCTCCAGGGCGACCTGCGCTTCGTGGACGTCCTGCGGTCGATGGGCGCCGACGTCGAAATCGGCCCGGACGCCACCACCGTCACCGGCACGGGCCGCCTGAGCGGTCTCACCGTCAACATGCGGGACATCTCCGACACGATGCCGACGCTCGCGGCCATCGCGCCCTTCGCCGACGGGCCGGTCCGTATCGAGGACGTCTACAACACCCGCGTCAAGGAGTGCGACCGGCTGGAGGCGTGCGCGGAGAATCTGCGGCGCCAGGGCATCACAGTCGCCACGGGACGCGACTGGATCGAGATCGCGCCGGGGACCCCCGCTCCGGTCGAGATCGCCTGCCACGGGGACCACCGCATCGCGATGAGCTTCGCGGTCGCCGGGCTGCGCACGCCGGGCACCACCTTCGACGAGCCGGGCTGCGTCAAGAAGACCTTCCCCGACTTCCACTCCTTCTTCGCCTCGGTGCGCGCCGACTGGGGCGTGTGACCGGCAGTCCGTGCCGGACCCCGCCCCGGCCGGAACGGCGGCGGCCGGGGTCAGCCCGCGTGCGTGGAGAACAGACCTCCGGTGGGCCCCTGCTTGTCGCCGCCCTGGGACTTCTTGAGGGCGTTGGCGAGTCCTTCGATCGTCATGGACTGGAGGATGACCCGGCCGTTGCCTTCGAGGGTGGCCAGGGACAGGCCCTCGCCGCCGAAGACGGCGTTCATGACGCCCTGGCGGTTGAGGCCGCCGATGCGCTGGACGCCGTACTGGATGCCCTCCTCGAAGGCGACGATGCAGCCGGTGTCGACCTCGATCCGGCCGCCGAACTCGGCGGGGTTGAGGTCGATGAAGTTGCCCGCGCCCGCGATGATCACGGTGCCGGTGCCGGTGAACTTCTCCAGGACGAAGCCCTCGCCGCCGCTCATGCCCTGGCGCCCGCCCGCGAAGGCGATGCCGAACTGGACGGTGGACTCGGCGGCGACGAAGGCGTCCTTCTCGGCGAACCAGGCGCGTGAGCCGGTCAGTTCGAGGGCGCGCATCTCGCCGGGGAGCACACCGGCGAAGCCGACGGTGCCCTCGCCGCCCGAGGCGGTGAAGTACTGGAAGGCCAGCGACTCCCCGGCCAGGGCGCGCTGGCCGACCTGCATGGCGGTGCCCATGGCCTGCCGGAGCATGCCGCCCACACCGGAGCCGCCGGAGCCGGACCCGGAACCTGCGCCTGAACCGCCCGAGCCGGGGCCGCCCAGCCGCGTCTCCATCGAGACGTTGGCCGTCTTGAACAGGAACTTCCCCGCCTCGCAGTACACCGTCTGGCCCGGGCTGAGGGTGCAGACGGCCATCTGCATGGCGTTGCCGACGATCTGCTGCTGGAGGGTCACAGCGGTACTCCTAGGACGACGGGCCAAGGTGCGGCGGGCGGGTGGCCGCCGGCCCGAGCGTAGCCCCGGCGCGGCACACCACCAGCCTCACCGTCAACGTATCGCCCGCGCGATCCGGTTCCGCGCCGGACCCGGACCGCCGAGTGCCGGGCCGCCGCCGTCGGGCCCTGCGGGCTGCGCGGGCAGCCGTACGGTCCGCTCGCCGCCCGCGTCGAGGAAACGGGCCAGCGGCAGTGTCGCGGCGCCCACGGTGACCGCGTCGGCGCCGAGCCTGCCCAGTTCGATGGAGGTCTGCGCGCAGGGGTGGTGCAGGGAGTACGCGGCGGCGACCTCGCGGACGGTGGGCAGCAGCCGGGGGCCGAGCAGCAGTCCCGCCCAGCCGCCGATGACGATGCGCTGCGGGTTGAAGAGGTTGATCAGGTCGGCGATCCCGGCGCCGAGGTATTCGGCGGCCTCGGCGAGCAGTCCCCCGGCCTCGGGGTCGTGGTCGGCGGCGGCGATGAGCGCGGCCAGGCCGGTCTCCTCGCTGACCCCCGTGGGCGCCGACGGCCAGCGGCCGAGCAGTGCCTCGGCGCCGACGTACGCCTCCAGGCAGCCGCGTGAGCCGCAGCGGCAGGTGCGCCCGCCGACCCGCAGCGTGGTGTGGCCCCACTCCCCCGCGCTGCTGCTCGCGCCGCGGTACGGGGTGCCGTCGGCGACCACGGCCGCGCCGACGCCGGAGCCGATGAGGGCGATGACGACGTTGCCGGAGCCGCGTCCGCCGCCGAACCACATCTCGGCCTGGCCGAGGGTCTTGGCACCGTTGTCGATGTAGAGCGGAAGGGCGGTCCCGGCGCGCAGCAGGCGGCCGAAGGGGACGGCTTCCCAGCCGATGGTCTGGCCGTGCACGACGACGCCGTCGCCCTCGCCGGGCGCGTTGTCGCCCTGCTCGACGATGCCGGGGACGCCGATGCCGACGCCGAGCACCTCGCTGTCGTCGATCCCGGCCTCGCGGACCACGGACTCGATGCCTTCGAGCGCGAGCCGTACGACGTGGTCGACGTCGTGGCCGCTGTCGGACAACGGCAGGTCGGCCGCGGCCCGTTCGGTCAGCGCGAGGTCGAACAGCTCGACCCTGACGCGGGTCTCGCCGACGTCCACGCCGACCACGTATCCGTATCCGGCGGAGACCTGGAGCAGGATGCGCGGCCGGCCGCCGTCGGACTCGACGGCACCCGCCTCCTCGACCATGCCGTCGGCGATCAGCTCGCCGACGACGTTGCTGATCGACCCGGCGCTGAGGCCGGTGTCCCGGCCCAACTCCTGGCGGCTGAGGGGTCCCTCGAAATACAAATGACGCAGAAGCGATGCACGGTTGCCCCGCCGCAGGTCACGCACTGTTCGCTTGCCGCGTTCAGCCACTTTGTCGCCCTCCCGTCTCGTCCGGCGTGAATCTATCGCTGCACAGGGTCTTGACGCCACCTTTTCTCACAAGTTAAATCACGGCCTGAATTAAGGCACAGGCGCTGTTCACTTCCTGAAGCGAACCCACCTCTGAGAGGGACCCGTTATGCGCACCTCCAGCACCTCCAGCAGACTCCTCGCGGCCACTGCCCTCGTGGCCGCGCTCGGTCTCACCGTCTCCGCCTGTGGCGGCTCGGACGACAGCGGCAGCGGCGGCGGCAGCAAGAGCACCAGTGGCGGCGGCGGCAAGACGCTGACGTACTGGGCCAGCAACCAGGGCACCAGCCTGGACAACGACAAGCAGGTGCTCACCCCCGAACTCGCCAAGTTCACCCAGCAGACCGGCATCAAGGTCAAGCTGGAGGTCATCCCGTGGTCCGACCTGCTCAACCGGATCCTCGCGGCGGCCACTTCCGGCCAGGGTCCCGACGTGCTGAACATCGGCAACACCTGGTCCGCCTCCCTCCAGGCCACCGGCGCCCTGCTGCCCTTCGACGACGCGACCTTCGCGAAGATCGGCGGCAAGGACAAGTTCGCGCCCGCGTCGATCGCCGCCGCCGGCGCGGCCGGCAAGGACCCGGCCGCGGTGCCGCTGTACTCGATGGCGTACGGCCTGTACTACAACAAGAAGATGTTCGCCGACGCCGGCATAGCCAACCCGCCCAAGACCTGGGACGAGCTGGTCGCCGACGGCAAGAAGCTCACCAAGGACGGCCACTACGGCCTCGCGGTCGAGGGCGGCAACGGTTCCGAGAACATCCACCACGCCTTCGTGCTGGCCAAGCAGCGGGGCTCCGACTGGTTCGACGCGTCCGGCAAGGCGACCTTCGACACCCCGAACAACGTCGCCGCGGTGAAGCAGTACGTCGACTTCATCGCCAAGGACAAGATCGCCGCGAAGGGCAACGCGGAGTACGCGCAGAACCAGACCATCACCGACTTCGCCACCGGCAAGGCCGCGATGATGATGTGGCAGTCCGCCGCCACCTCGATCAAGTCGCACGGCATGAACCCCGACCAGTACGGCGTGGTTCCCGTCCCGACCCTCCAGGCGGGCGCGACCGGCGACGCCGGTGTGACCTCGATGGTCGCCGGTATCAACATGGCGGTCTTCAAGAACTCCAAGAACATCGACGGCGCCCTGAAGTTCGTCAACTTCATGACCAGCGACGCCGAGCAGAAGACCCTCAACTCGACGTACGGTTCGCTGCCGCCGGTCAAGGCCGCGCAGAGCGACCCCGCCTTCCAGACCCCGGACCTGAAGACCCTCGCGAGCGTGCTGGGCAGCTCCGCCGCCCCGCTGCCGCAGGTCGCCAACGAGGCCCAGTTCGAGACCCTGGTCGGTACCGCGGTCAAGGACCTGTTCGCGGACGCCGCGGCCGGCAAGGACGTCTCGACCGACTCCGTCAAGGCCGCGCTGACCAAGGCGCAGCAGCAGATGCCCGCTTCCTAAGGATCGGCTCCATGACTGCCACTGCCCCTCCTCGGAGCGCTCCCGAGGCCGGCCCCTCCGACGGCAAGCCCGTCGGAAGGGGCCGGCTCCGGCCGCGTATTCCCGCTCGGCTGCGCCGCGTCGGCGTGCCGTACCTCATGCTCTTCCCCGCACTGATCCTGGAACTGCTGATCCACCTGGTGCCGATGGTCGTCGGCATCGTGATCAGCTTCAAAGGGCTCACGCAGTTCTTCATCCGCGACTGGGGCAGCGCGCCCTGGACCGGTCTCGACAACTACCGCGTGGCGGTCAAGTTCGACCAGCCCGTCGGCGAGGCGCTGCTGCACTCGTTCTGGGTGACCGTCATGTTCACCGTCCTGTCGGTCGGCCTGTCCTGGCTGATCGGCACCGCGGCGGCGATCCTCATGCAGGACGCCTTCCGCGGCCGGGCGATCATGCGCGCGATCTTCCTGGTGCCGTACGCGCTGCCGGTCTACGCGGCCGTCATCACCTGGGCGTTCATGTTCCAGCAGGACACCGGCCTGGTGAACCACGTACTGCACGACCAGTTGCACCTCACCTCCAACAAGCCGTTCTGGCTGATCGGTGACAACAGCTTCTGGGCGCTGGTCATCGTGTCGGTGTGGAAGTCCTGGCCGTTCGCGTTCCTGTGCCTGATGGCCGGTCTCCAGAACATCCCGCGCGAGCTGTACGAGGCCGCGGCGATGGACGGCGCGGGCATCTGGCAGCAGATCCGCAAGATCACCCTGCCGTCGCTGCGGCCGGTGAACCAGGTACTGGTCCTGGTGCTCTTCCTGTGGACGTTCAACGACTTCAACACGCCGTTCGTGCTCTTCGGCAACTCCGCACCGCACGCGGCCGACCTGATCTCCATCCACATCTACCAGTCGTCGTTCATCACCTGGAACTTCGGCTCGGGCTCGGCGATGTCCGTGCTCCTGCTGCTCTTCCTGCTCGTGGTGACCGCGTTCTACCTGCTGTTCACACGGAAGCGGGAAGTCGATGCCTAGGATCCCCGTGCAGCCGTCGCCGATGGCCTCCCCGAAGTCCTTCCTGTGGACCCGCCGGGTCGTTCTGACCCTGCTGCTGCTCTTCGTGCTCACTCCCGTGTACGTGATGCTCAGTTCGTCGCTGAAGCGGTTGCAGGACGTGCAGGGCACGTTCCACTGGATACCGAACGGCCTCACCCTGCGGCCGTACGTCGACATCTGGAAGACCGTGCCGCTCGGGCACTACTTCATGAACTCGCTGATCGTGTCGGTGAGCGCCACCCTCTTCTCGGTGGTCATCGCGATCTTCGCGGCGTACGGCGTGAGCCGCTACCGCTTCCCCGGCCGCCAGTTCTTCACCGTCACGGTGCTGTCGACGCAGATGTTCCCCGGCATCCTGTTCCTGCTGCCGCTGTTCCTGATCTTCGTCAACATCGGGAACAGCACGGGCATCCAGCTCTACGGCAGCAGGCTCGGCCTGATCATCACGTATCTGACCTTCTCCCTCCCCTTCTCCATCTGGATGCTGGTCGGGTACTTCGACTCCATCCCGCGCGACCTCGACGAGGCCGCGAAGGTGGACGGCTGCGGCCCGCTCGGCGCGCTGTTCCGGGTCGTCGTGCCGGCCGCCATCCCCGGCATCGTCGCCGTGTGCGTCTACGCGTTCATGACGGCGTGGGGCGAAGTGCTCTTCGCGTCCGTCATGACCAATGACTCGACCAGGACACTCGCCGTGGGCCTGCGCGGATACGCCAGCCAGAACGACGTGTACTGGAACCAGGTCATGGCCGCGTCGCTCGTGGTGAGTGTGCCGGTGGTCGCCGGATTCCTCCTCCTCCAGCGTTACCTCGTCGCCGGGCTCACCGCCGGCGCCGTCAAGTGACCCCACCGAAAGGCTGCTTGTGAACGACCTCAGCTCTCTTCCCGCCGATTTCGTCTGGGGCGCGGCCACCGCCGCCTACCAGATCGAGGGCGGGGTGGACGAGGACGGCCGGGCCCCGTCCATCTGGGACACCTTCTCCCGAACCCCCGGCAAGGTCGCGGGCGGCGACACCGGCGACGTCGCCTGTGACCACTACCACCGCTGGCCCGAGGACCTGGAGCTGATGCGCGCCCTGGACCTCGACTCCTACCGCTTCTCGATCGCGTGGCCGCGGGTGATCCCGCAGGGTTCCGGCGCCGTCAACGCCGCCGGACTCGCCTTCTACGACCGGCTGGTCGACGCCCTGCTCGAAGCGGGCATCACGCCCAACGCCACGCTCTACCACTGGGACCTGCCGCAGGCGCAGCAGGACAGGGGCGGCTGGCCCGAGCGGGAGACCGCCGAGCGGTACGGCGAGTACGCGGCCGTCGTCGGGCAGGCGCTCGGCGACCGGGTCAAGGACTGGGCGACGCTCAACGAGCCGCTGTGCTCGGCGTGGATCGGCCACCTGGAGGGCACCATGGCCCCCGGCTGGACGGACCTGACGGCGGCGGTCCGCGCCTCGTACCACCTGCACGTCGGCCACGGCCTGGCCGTGCAGGCGCTGCGCGCGGCCCACTCCGATCTGCGGATCGGCATCGTGAACAACCTCAGCCCGTGCGAGCCCGCCACCGACCGCGACGCCGACGTGGCCGCCGCCCGGCGCGCGGACGGACACACCAACCGCTGGTGGCTGGACCCGATCCACGGCCGCGGCTACCCGCAGGACATGGTGGAGCTGTACGGCGTGGACCTGCCGATCAAGGACGGCGACCTGGAGTCGATCGCCGCTCCGCTGGACTGGCTGGGTCTGAACTACTACTTCCGCAATGTCATCACGGACGACCCGACGGGCCCCGCGCCGTACGCCAAGTCGGTGTACCTGCCGGGCGTCCGGCGGACCGCGATGGACTGGGAGGTCAACGCCGACGGCCTGGAGCAGCTTCTGGTCCGGCTCTCCGAGGAGTACGGCGCGAGCCGGATCTTCGTGACGGAGAACGGTTCCGCCTACCACGACACCGTCGGTCCCGACGGACAGGTCGACGACCCTGAGCGGGCCACCTACCTGGAGGAGCACCTGGCCGCCTGCGCCAGGGCGGTCCGCCGCGGGGTGCCGCTGGCCGGTTACTACGCCTGGTCGCTGCTGGACAACTTCGAGTGGGCGTACGGCTACGACAAGCGCTTCGGTCTGGTGCACGTCGACTACCCGACGCAGAAGCGCACGATCAAGGGCAGCGGTCGCCGCTACGCGGACATCATCGCCGCCCACCGGCGCCGGGTGCGGCGCGCGGCCTGAGATCGCGGTCGCGGATGAGGGGTGCCGTCCCGGGGATGCGGCACCCCTTCCGCGCGCCCGCCCCTGACGGGGCCTCAACTCCCGTCGGCCGGCCGTTCGATGAGCCGGCCGACGGGCTCGCCGGTCACCGCGCCGTGGTCGGCGATCCGCTCGCCGCGCAGCCAGGTGCCGCGTACGACACCGTGCAGGGTCCTGCCCGCGTAGGCGGTGATCGGGTTGCGGTGGTGCAGACGGGCCGGGTCGACGGTGAAGGTCTCCTCGGGGGCGAGGACCGCGAAGTCGGCGTCGTAGCCCGCGGCGATGGCGCCCTTGGCGGTGAGTCCGGCGAGCCGGGCGGGCCCTGCGGACATCCAGCGGGCGACGTCGGCGACGGTGTGGCCGCGGCGCCGGGCCTCGGTCCAGACCGCGGGCAGGCCGAGTTGCAGCGAGGAGATGCCGCCCCAGGCGGCGGCGAAGTCGCCGGTGTCCTTGCGCTTGAGGTCGACGGTGGACGGCGAGTGGTCGGAGACCACGCAGTCGATGGTGCCGTCGGCCAGCGCCCGCCAGAGCGCGTCCTGGTTGGCGGCCTCGCGGATCGGCGGGCAGCACTTGAACTCCGTTGCCCCGTCCGGGACTTCCTCCGCGGTCAGGGTGAGGAAGTGCGGGCAGGTCTCCACGGTGACGCGGACGCCCTCGCGCTTGGCCGCGGCGATCAGCGGCAGCGCCCCGGAGGAGGACAGGTGCAGCACATGGACGCGGGCGCCGAGCCGCTCGGCCAGCGCGATCAGACCGGCGACGGCGGTGTCCTCCGCGGCGCGCGGCCGGGAGGCGAGGAAGTCGGCGTAGTGCGGGCCGCCGCGCCGCGGGGCGCCGTCGATCAGCCCCGGGTCCTCGGCGTGCACGATGAGCAGGGCGTCGAACCGGGTCAACTCGGTGAGGGCTTCCTCCAGTTCGGCCGGGTCGAGCTGCGGGAACTCGTCGACGCCGGAGTGCAGCAGGAAGCACTTGAAGCCGAAGACGCCCGCGTCGTGCAGGGGTTGGAGGTCCTTGACGTTGCCGGGGACGGCGCCGCCCCAGAAGCCGACGTCGGTGTGCACGCGGCCGCGCGCGGTGTCCCGCTTGACCGTCAGATGCGCGGTGGTGGTGGTCGGCGGGACGCTGTTGAGCGGCATGTCGACGAGCGTCGTGATGCCGCCCGCCGCAGCCGCCGCGGTGGCCGTCGCGAAGCCTTCCCACTCCGTGCGGCCGGGGTCGTTGATGTGCACGTGGGTGTCGACCAGGCCGGGCAGCAGGACGTCGTCGCCGAGGTCGACCACGCGCGCACCGGCCGGGTCGGGGGTCTCGTAGGGCCGCACCGCGCTGATCACTCCGCCGCTGACGGCGACCGCCGCGGGCCGTTCGCCCTCCGGCGTCACGACGCGCCGCGAGCGCAGGATCAGTTCCTCCGCGTCCTTCACGTACCCTCCCACCACACCTTCAACAATTCGTTGAAACGCAATGTGCAGGAAGATCCCGCACACCGTCAAGGGCGTGTAAGCTTCCGCAGAGCGGAAACCGCATTTCGCAACACCGTCGGCACGGCTGGTGACCTGGCCGCCGACGCCTTCGCGCACTGCCGCACCGCCGTACCGCCGTACCGCCGCACCGCCATGATTGCCGACGAACGCCGACCTTGCCGAGGGGATCGCACGTGTCTGCTGACCGCGCCGGGGGCGTCCAGTCCCTCGAACGGGCCTTTGACCTGCTGGAGCGCATGGCGGACGCGGGCGGCGAGGTGGGGCTCAGCGAGCTGTCCTCCAGCAGCGGGCTCCCGCTGCCGACCATCCACCGCCTGATGCGCACCCTCGTGAGCTGCGGATACGTCCGCCAGCAGCCGAACCGCCGCTACGCGCTCGGCCCCCGCCTGATCCGCCTCGGCGAGACCGCCTCCCGCCTGCTCGGCACCTGGGCCCGCCCCTACCTCGCCGAACTGGTCGAGGCCACCGGCGAGACCGCCAACATGGCGCTGCTCGACGGCGACGAGGTCGTCTACGTGGCCCAGGTCCCCTCCCGCCACTCCATGCGGATGTTCACCGAGGTCGGCCGCCGCGTCCTCCCCCACTCCACCGGCGTCGGCAAGGCCCTGCTCGCCGACGTTCCCCCGGAGGAGGTACGCGCCCTGCTCGCCCGTACCGGTATGCCCGCCGCCACCGACCGCACCATCACCGACCCGGACGACTTCCTCACCGAACTCGGCCGCATCCGCGCGATGGGCTACGCCGTGGACGACAACGAACAAGAGGTCGGCGTCCGCTGCCTCGCCGTCACCGTCCCCGACTCCCCCACCGCCGCCGCCATCTCCATCTCCGGCCCGGCCGGCCGCGTCACCGAATCCGCCACCGACAAGATCATCCCCGTCCTCCACGAGGTGGCCCAGGCCCTGTCGCTCGCCCTGGCCACCACCACGGCGCCGTCGCCGTCCTCCTGAGGCGCACCGCCTCCGCCCGTCCATGGACCGGGACCGGCCCACGCACGGGCGGC
This sequence comes from Streptomyces sp. NPDC008079, assembly GCF_042957385.1. Taxonomy (NCBI): domain Bacteria; kingdom Bacillati; phylum Actinomycetota; class Actinomycetes; order Kitasatosporales; family Streptomycetaceae; genus Streptomyces; species Streptomyces sp. NPDC008079. The sequence continues at coordinate 101,740 of NZ_JBIBIC010000013.1, read as the reverse complement.
GCCCGTAAAGAACGGCACCCGCACGGTCAGCACGTCGGCGTCGCGCGCTCCACCGTTTCGTGCAGCTCCGCGAGCGGTTCGGTCAGGGCGCTGACCGAACCGAGAGCGGCGGCGACGAGTAAAAGAGAGTGCCGAACGGCCTCGGCGTCGCGTATCGCGGCCGGCGCCGGCTGCGCGGCGAGCCTGGCCAGGACGGCCAGCTCGTCCTCCGCGACGGCGCGGTCCGGCAACGCCGGGCGATACGCCGCGAGTTCCCGTTGAACGCGAGCCACCGCCGCCCGTAATTCCGCCGCCCCCGGCGCACTGACCACCTGTGTCTCCCCCAGCGCGTACTTCTGCCTCACACCCACTCCGCCCCCGGTTCTCCGACGTGGTCTCCGGGGCCGATCAGTTAACGCGAAGCGAAGCCGGTCGCGCTATACGGTCTTCGAAAAATGCGCCAAATTCACTGTGCCGAGCGCTTGTGGGTTTGGAATGCCGTCCTGGTTGGCCTCGGCGCTGCGCCCCTCGGTCCGCCACACGGTGACGTCCAGACTGGCACTGGGTGCCGGAGCGCCCTTCGGCGTCAGCGTCCGGAAGACGACCAGCGCGACCGTGCCGTCGGCGGACTGTACGCAGACGCGCGAGCCCGCGCTCACCGAGTCCCGCGGGATGGAAGGGCTTGCGGCGGCGGCGCCGCGGCAGCCCGCGAGGGTGTCGGGCGCGGCCGGGTCCAGCAGGGCGACGGTGCCGTGGGCGGGGTCGGTGCCGAACGCCTCGGGCTCCGGGGTGAAGCCGATGTCCCCGGTGAAGGGGCCGGGGAGCACCACGGGCGGGTCCTGGGTCAGCGACAGGCCCGAGCCCGCCGGGAGCCGTATGCCCGCGTACCGGATGCCGCTCGGCTGCTCGGGTGCGCCGGTCGCGTCCCCGCCTCCTGCGCCGGAGTCCGGCGGCGCGGTGGTGGGCGCCGCGGCGGGCGCGGTGGAGGCGGTGGACGCGCCGCTCGCGCGGTGGTCGTCGTCGGAGCGGTCGAGGAGGACGGCCCCGACGGCGGCCACGACCGCCAGGGCGGCGACCGCCGCCAGGACGGTGCCGCCCCGGCGCCGGGCGGGCGGGCGCGGGAGGTGCGGCAAGTGCGGCAGGTGGGGGCGGTACGGTACGTGCCCGGCGCTCGGCCGCGCCCACCCGTAGTGCAGCGATCCCGGATGCCCGGTCGGCGGCGCCACCGGTATCGGCGGCGCGGGCGGCGGCATCGCCGGAACGATCGCCGCCAGCAGCGCGGGCGGCAGCCACCGGTCCGCCCGCCGCCGCGACGCGTCGGGCGCCGCCTGCGCGCACATCGCGATGATCTGCGCGGGCGACGGCCGCAGCGCGGGGTCCTTGATCAGGCACCGCGTCACGATCTCCCGCAGCTCCCCCGGCAGCTCGTTGAGATCCGCCTCCCCGCCCCCGACGGCCGCCCCTCCGACGGCCGCGTACGCGGCGATCAGCCCCAGCGAGAACACATCGGCCGCGGGCCCCCCGGCCTTCCCCGCCAGCTGCTCGGGCGCCAGGAACGCCGCCGCGGCGGGCGGCTCGTCGGCGACGGGTTCCCCCATGAGCGAGACGGGCGCCGGTCCCTGGGCGGGCAAGCCCTCCGCGGCGCCCGCGGGCGCCGTCCGGCTCGCCGACGACGCGGCGGCTGACGTATCGGACGCGGCCGCGCCCGTCAGGGCGAAGTCCTTGACGCGCGGGCCGTCGGCGGCGAGGAGGACGTGGGCGGGGGTGAGGGCGGCATGGGTGAGCCCGCGGTGGTGGATGGTGCGCAGCGCTTCGGCGATTCCGGCGACGAGCCGCAGGACGCTGGGGACGGGGAGCGGCCCTGTGGTGGTGACGGCGGTGCGCAGCGAGAGGCCGGGGACGTAGGCGGTGGCGAGCCAGGGGCCCGCGCCGGAGTCGTCGGCGCCGCCGTCGACGAAGGGGACGACGTAGGGCCCGTGCACCTGCCGCAGGGCGTGGACGTCGGGCGGGAGCCGGTCGATCAGGCGGAGCGCGACCGGTATGCCGCCCGGCGCGTGCGCGAGGTAGACGCGCCCGCCGAGCCGCGCGCTGATCCGGTAGCCCGGGACGCCGGTCGGATCCTCGGCCGTCAGCGGCTGGAAGTGCTGAGCGCCCATCAGTCCCCGTTCCCTCGGCCGGTCACCGCCCCTTCCGGCCCTCACGCCGACGATACCGGAACACGCCACGCCGACCGCGGCCTGTTCGGCCATGGTCCCGTCACGGTATGCAGGAGTTATGCACACAAAGGGCGAGGTGGCCGGACTGCTGCTGGCGGCCGGTGGCGGGCGGCGGCTGGGCGGGCGGCCGAAGGCGCTGCTGCCGTACGAGGGGCGGCCGTTGGTGGAGCACGCGGTACGGGTGCTGCGCGCGGGCGGCTGCGGCCCGGTGCACGTGGTGCTGGGCGCGGCGGCCGACGAGGTGGTGGAGCGCGCCGACCTCTCCGGCTGCGTGGTGGTGCGCAATCCGCGCTGGGAGGAGGGCATGGGCTCCTCGCTGCGGGCCGGGCTCGCCTCGCTCGCGGCGTCGGCCGACGCCCCGGCCGCGGCGCTGATCGGCCTGGTGGACCAGCCCGGCGTGGGCGCGGCTGCCGTCGCCCGCGTGCTGGCGGCGGCCGGTGGAGGCGAGGCCCTGGTGTCGGCCCTGGCCTGCGCGGTGTACGACGGCAGGCGCGGCCACCCGGTGCTGATCGGGGGCGCCCGCTGGGCCGGGGTCGCGGGCAGCGCCACCGGGGACCGCGGGGCGCGTACGTATCTGCGCGAGCACGCCGACCACACCGTGCTCGTGGAGTGCGGTGACATCGGCGACCCGGCCGATATCGACACCCCCGCCGACCTGGGGCTTCTCCGGCCCGCCCCGGACCCGGCGGAGCCTGCGGCTGCACCCCGTGCCACAAAGCGTTGAACTTCCGCACTGTGAAATCTATACTCCACCTTGCAGAACCGCCCGTACCTCGGACCGGCCCTGGCACCCGGTGCCAGTCCCGCACCCCGGCGGGCGCCAGACACACTCGCACTCTGGAGCAGTGACAGCATGTCCGCATCAGCGCCGTCTCCGGCCGTCGTCTCCGAGGCCGCCGGGCCCGTCCCCCGCGCGGAGGAGGTGCTGACCCCCGAGGCGCTGGTGTTCCTCGCCGAGCTGCACCGCCGTTTCGCGCCCCGCCGCGCCGAGTTGCTGGCCCGCCGCCAGGAGCGGCGCGCCGGGATCGCCCGCACCGGCACCCTCGACTTCCTCCCGGAGACCGCACACATCCGGGACGGCGACTGGCGGGTCGCCCCCGCGCCCGCCGCGCTCGACGACCGCCGGGTGGAGATCACCGGCCCCACCGACCGCAAGATGACCATCAACGCGCTGAACTCCGGCGCGCGGATCTGGCTCGCCGACTTCGAGGACGCCTCCGCCCCCACCTGGGAGAACGTCATCGGCGGCCAGGTCAACATGATCGACGCCTACGAGCGCAGGATCGACTTCACTTCCCCCGAGGGCAAGTCGTACGCGCTCGGCGACCCGGCGGACCTGGCCACCGTCGTGATGCGCCCGCGCGGCTGGCACCTGCCGGAACGCCACCTCACCGTGGACGGCGAGCAGATCCCCGGCGGCCTGGTCGACTTCGGCCTGTACTTCTTCCACAACGCCCAGCGGCTGATCGACCTCGGCAAGGGCCCGTACTTCTACCTGCCCAAGACCGAGTCGCACCTCGAAGCCCGGCTGTGGAACGACGTGTTCGTCTTCGCGCAGGACTACGTGGGCGTCCCGCAGGGCACCGTGCGCGCGACCGTGCTGATCGAGACGATCACCGCCGCGTACGAGATGGACGAGATCCTGTACGAACTGCGCGACCACGCCTCGGGGTTGAACGCGGGCCGCTGGGACTACCTCTTCTCCATCGTCAAGAACTTCCGTGACGGCGGCGCCCGTTTCGTGCTCCCGGACCGCAACGCGGTGACGATGACGGCCCCGTTCATGCGTGCGTACACCGAACTGCTGGTGCGCACCTGCCACAAGCGCGGCGCGCACGCGATCGGCGGGATGGCCGCCTTCATCCCGTCCCGGCGCGACGCGGAGGTCAACAAGGTCGCGTTCGAGAAGGTCAGGGCGGACAAGGACCGTGAGGCCGGGGACGGTTTCGACGGCTCGTGGGTCGCGCACCCCGACCTGGTGCCGATCGCCCGCGCCTCCTTCGACGCGGTCCTCGGCGACCGGCCGAACCAGAAGGACCGGCTGCGCGAGGACGTGCACGTCACCGCGGCCGAACTGATCGACATCGCCTCGCTGGACGCGAAGCCGACCTTCGACGGGCTGCGCAACGCGGTGCAGGTCGGCACCCGTTACATCGAGGCGTGGCTGCGCGGCCTCGGCGCGGTGGCGATCTTCAACCTGATGGAGGACGCCGCCACCGCCGAGATCTCCCGCTCGCAGATCTGGCAGTGGATCAACGCGGGGGTCGTCTTCGAGAACGGCGAGAAAGCGACCCACGACCTCGTGCTGCGGGTGGCCGCCGACGAACTCGCCGCGATCCGCGAGGAGATCGGCGAGGAGGCGTTCGCGGCGGGCAAGTGGACCGAGGCCCATGAGCTGCTGCTGCGCACGGCGCTCGACGCGGAGTACGTCGACTTCCTGACGCTGCCCGCCTACGAGTTGCTGGCGGACTGAGCCCCGGCGCCCGGGAACGGCCGCCGCGCCGAAACGCGCTTGCACCCGGCGCCGGCGGCCGTTCATGCTGCTCCGCATGCTCATCCGTGATGTGACCGAGGCCGACTGGCCGCGGATCTGGCCGTTCCTGCGGCGGATCTGCGCGGACGGGGAGACCTTCAGCTATCCGACGGACATCCCGGAGGCGACGGCCAGGGACTACTGGCTGCTCGCGCCGCCCGCGCGGACGGTCGTGGCCGTCGGCGACGACGGCACGGTGCTCGGCACCGCCAAGATGAACGCCAACCAGGGCGGCAACGCCGCCCATGTCTCCAGCGCCAGCTTCATGGTCGACCCCGCGCACCGCGGCCGCGGTGCGGGCCGCGCGCTGTGCGAGGAGGCGCTGCGCTGGGCGGAGCGCGAGGGCTTCCGCGCCATGCAGTTCAACGCCGTGGTGGAGTCCAACACCTACGCGATGAAGCTGTACGAGTCACTGGGCTTCCGGGTGATCGGTACGGTCCCCGAGGGGTTCCGGCATCCGCGTCTGGGCTACGTCGGCCTGCACATCATGCACCGGGCGCTGTGATCCCCGGCTTCCTCGGCGGGGTGCGGGCGGCGAGCCAGGAGTCGTAGGTGATCCGGCCGTCGGCGTGATCGGGGGTCAGATTGCCGCCCGCGCGCAGCGCGCCCGCCAGGGCGCCGGGCAGCCGCAGCGGTACAACGAGCCTGCGGCGGCCCGCCGCGCGCAGGGTCGCGCGGGTCAGATCGGCGGCGCTGCGGATCTGCGGACCGCCCAAGTCCGGTGCGTGGCCCACGGGTTCGCCTCCGGCCAGGTCCGCGAGCCGGTCCGCGACCTCGGTGACGTCGACCGGCTGGAAGCTCACTCCGGACAGCGTCAGGATCGCGGGCAACCGCCGCTGCGCGACGGTGAGCCGGGCCACCAGGTCGTGGAACTGCGTGGTGCGCAGCACCGTCCACGGCAGCCCGCACTCCTCCACGACGGTCTCCGCGGCGAGTTTGGCGCGGTAGTAGCCGAGCGGGACGCGGTCGACGCCGACGATCGAGATGTACACCAGGTGCGGGTCGCCGCCCGCGCGCACCGCCGCTCCGGTCAGCCGCTCGGTGGCCTCGACGTCGCCGCGGCCGTTGGTGGTCGCGCAGTGCGCGATCGTGCCGACGCCGTCGAAGAGCGCGCCGTCGATGCCGACGCCGGTCCGCAGGTCGCCGACCGCCCACTCGTACGGCCGCGCGTCGTCGGCCCCACGCGGGCCGCGGCTGAGCACGCGTACCGGGCGGCCGGCGGCGAGCAGCCGGTCGACCAGCGCGCGGCCGAGGGTGCCGGTGCCGCCGGTGACCAGGGTGACGGCCCCCGTGGCGGGCTCGGCGGCGTAGCCTTCGGCGGATACGGGCTCGGTCGGGCTCACGGGCGCTCACCTCTGGCTGTGGCGGAATCCTGCCTGCCGCGCCCCGCACCCGGCGGGGTGCGGACGTCCGGCTGAACGCATAGTAAACGGCGCGGAGCGGGAGGTCGTCGCGTACCCGCCGTGGCACCCGGCCCCGGTGCGCGCGCCGGAGTGCGGGCCGTGGTGCGGGCCGTGGTTTCGGGGAGACGCCGCCCCCGGAGCCGCGGGGCCGACCGTGGTCCCACGGTCCGGGGGCGGTGTCGCCGGACCCGTGTCAGGACAGGGTCCGGCTACCGGTCGGGGGCCGTCCCTCCCCGACCGGTCGCTTTCGCGGCGGTGCCTACGGTGTTACGCCAGGCCCGCGATCCGCGCGAGGCGCTGCGCCTCGGTCCTGGTCAGCCGCGCGATGGCGTCCTCGTCGGCGCGGGTGAGCCGGTTGTTCTCGACCACCGGCACGCCGTTGACCAGCGACAGGGTGACCGGGGCCGCCGCGCCGAAGACCAGCGCGGCGACGGGGTCGGCGATCGAGGCGTGCGCGATGCCGTCGAGCTTCCACAGCACGAGGTCGGCGAGCTTCCCGGCCTCCAGGGAGCCGATCTCGGCGGTACGGCCGAGCACGCGCGCGCCGCCGTAGGTGCCCAGGCGCAGGGCCTGACGGGCGTTCAGCGCCTTCTCGCCGCCGCCGAGGCGGTTGATGAGCAGGGCGTTGCGCAGTTCGGTGTGGAGTTCACCGGACTCGTTGGACGCGGTGCCGTCCACGCCGAGGCCGACCGGGACCCCGGCGGCGAGCATGTCGGGCACCCGCGCGATGCCCGCGGCGAGCCGGGCGTTGGACGACGGGCAGTGCGCGACGCCGGTCCCGGTCCGGGCGAAGGCGGCGATGTCGGAGTCGTTCATGTGGACGCAGTGCGCCATCCACACGTCGTCGCCGAGCCAGCCGGTGGACTCGAAGTAGTCCGTCGGGCCCATGCCGAACAGCTCGTGGCAGAACTTCTCCTCCTCCACCGTCTCGCTGCCGTGCGTGTGCAGCCGGACGCCCTTGCGGCGGGCCAGCACCGCGGCCTCGCGCAGCAGTTCGGTGGAGACCGAGAAGGGCGAGCAGGGCGCGGCGGCGATGTGCAGCATCGAGCCGAAGGAGGCGTCGTGGTGGGTGTCGATGGCCTCCTCGGTCGCGAGCAGCGCGCCCTCGGTGGTCTCCACGGCGAAGTCCGGTGGCAGTCCGCCGTCGCTCTCGCCGCGGTCCATCGAGCCGCGGGCGGCGGTGAAGCGCACGCCCAGTTCGGCGGCGGCGCGGATCTCGGCGCCGAGCAGGTCGCCCGCGCCGCGCGGGAAGACGTAGTGGTGGTCCATCGCGGTGGTGACGCCGCCGCGGGCCATCACGCCGAGCGAGCCGGAGGCCGCCGCGTAGACCATCCGCTCGTCGATCCGCGCCCAGGTCGGGTACAGCTCGACCAGCCAGTTGAAGAGGTTGCTGTTCTGGGCGAGGCCGCGGGTGATCCACTGGTAGAAGTGGTGGTGGGTGTTGACCAGGCCGGGGGTGACGAGGTGTCCGGTGCCGTCGATCCGGCGGGTGACGTTCTCCAGACCGGCCGGTGCGGGGCCCGCTCCGACGGACTCGATCAGATTGTCCGCGACGACGACGTGCCCGGTGGCGTACTCGGTGTCGTCGGCGTCGACGGTCGCGACGCCGCAGTTCTCGATGACGATGCGGTTGCTCATGGTGGTGCCTCTCAGTCCGTCACCGGGATGCGGGGCTCGGCGCCGTCACGCAGCACGGTGCCCTCGATGAGGCCGTACGGACGGTCGGCCGCGAGATAGACCTCGTTGTCGTTCTTGAGGCCGAACGGCTCCAGGTCAACCAGGAAGTGGTGCTTGTTGGGCAGCGAGAGCCGGACCTCGTCCACGTAGGAGCGGCTGGTGATGACCCGCGAGCCCATCGCGTAGAGGGTCTGCTGGAGCGAGAGCGAGTACGTCTCGGCGAACGCCTCCAGCAGGTCCGTGCGGACCTGCCCGTACGCCTTCTCCCACTGCGGGGCGCGCCGCTCGTCGCTGGTCCAGTTGAACCGCCAGCGGGCGGTGACCTCGGTGGCGAGGATGCGGTCGTACGCCTCTTTGAGGGTCGTGTACTCGTCCTTGACGAAGCCCCAGAACTCGGAGTTGGTGGAGTTCATGACCACCAGGTCCTTCAGGCCGGAGACGACCTGCCAGTTCTCGCCGTCGTAGCCGACCTCGGTGGTGCGGGTCTCCTGGCCCTTGCGGACGAAGGAGTGCTGGATCTCGTCGGCGCCGATGAAGCGGGAGCCCGCCTCGGAGGCGGCGATCCGCTCCCAGGAGTACTCCTCTATCCGTATCCGCGCCCGCTTGATCGGCTCCTGGCTGGTGACGAAGTGCCGGGCGAGGTGGATGCCGAACTGCTCGGCGGACTCGATGCCGTGTTCCTTGGCGAAGGCGAACACCGTGTTCTTGGTGGTGTCGGTCGGCAGCACGTTGGCGTTGGAGCCGGACAGGTGCACGTCGTCCATGTCGCCGGAGAGCGCGACCGAGACGTTCAGGTCCTTGATGTGGTGCGTGCCGCCGTCGCGGGTGATCCTGACGACACGGTTCTCTGCCTTGCCGTACTGGTTCTGGCCGAGAAAAACCGGGTGGGACGGGCGGGAAGTGGCGGTCATCGGTGCTAGCTCCCTCGGTATACGGAGTAGCCGAACGGATTGAGCAGCAGCGGTACGTGATAGTGCTCGCCCGGCCTGACGGCGAAGACGATCGCCACCTCCGGGAAGAAAGCTCCGCTGTCCCTTGCGCGGGGGGCGTCCTGCTGTGCGTTGGCTTGGCGGGTGAGGTACGGCTCCACGTCGAAGTGCAGCCGTACGTGGGTGGTGCCTTCCGGCAGGGCCGGGAGATCCTTGCAGCGGCCGTCGCCGTCGGTCTTCGACGACCCGTGCGGCGACCAGATCCCGCCGGCCGAGGCGCGCACCGACAGATGGACGGGCACGCCTTCCGCCGGGCGGCCGACGCTCGTGTCCAGGATGTGCGTGGACACCGACGTGTCGGTCATGAGGGATCTCCTTCGGACGCGGCCTCGCGTGCGGCTCCGGCTCCGGCGGTGGCACTGGTGCCGGTCCCGGTATCGGCTCCGGCTCCGGCTCCGGCTCCGGCTCCGGCTCCGGCGAGGCGGGTGAGCCGGATGCGGTTGATCTTTCCCAGTTCGGCGCGGACGATCTCGCGTTCGGTGTCCGTGTCGTTGCCGATCCGCTCCTTGAGGGCGGCCAGCATCTGCTCACCGGTCCTGCCGGTGGCGCAGATCAGGAAGACATGGCCGTGCGCGTCCTGGTAGGCCAGGTTGAGCGCGAGCAGTTCCTCGCGCTCGGCCGCGCCGACCCCGCTCTGCTCCCGCGCCGACGTGGCGTCGCCCGGGGTCGGGCGGCCGATCGGCGGGTGTCCGGCCATCGCCTGCGCGAGGTCGTCCGCGGTGAGCGCCGCCATGGCGGTGTCGCTCGCCGCGAGCAGGTCGTCGAGGCGGTCGTACGGCCGTCCGGCGGCCAGCGCGGCGTCCCACGCCGTACTGGCGCACACCTCGTGGAGCAGCGCGGACGCCGCTGACGAGGTGGCCTCATTGAGCCGGGAAAGACCCGGCGATGCGCTGGAAGTCACAGTCGCAAGCTAAGAGTCGCCGCCGTACGACGTCAACAGTTTGTTGAAAACTTCCGGTAACAAAGCCGTCCGGGAGCGGACGGAAGAGGAAACAACGGCCGGTCACTCGCTCTCGCGGGCACTCTTCTCGCTGTTCAGGGCGTTCTCCCTGTTCAGGTAGTTGTAGACGGTGAAGCGGCTGACGCCGAGCGCGGACGCGACGGTCTCCACGCCGTGCCGCACGGAGAAGGCGCCGCGCTCCTCCAGGATGCGGACGACGGTCTGCTTGTCCTTGCGGCCCAGGGCGGGCAGCGAGCCGTGCCGGCGTTCGAGGTCGGCCAGCAGGTGGTCGAGGGAGTCGGCCAGATGGGGCAGCCGGACGGCCACCACCTCCTCGCCCTCCCAGCTCAGCACCACGTCGTCGCCGCGCGCCTCGTCCGGCGCGACCATCTCCGCGCCCATCGCGTCCACCAGCGGCTTCACCGCCGCGGCGAAGGGGTGCCCCCCGGTGCCCGTCACTTGCCGTCCTCCTGCGCCCGCCCGGCCGCCGCGACCACGTTGACCTGGAGCGACACCCGGGTGGCGCCCGCCGCCAGCGTGCGCCGCAGCAGCTCCGCGACGGACGCGACGACCGCGTCGGCCTCGCCCTCGGCGGTGTTGCCGAACGGGCCGACGTCCACCGCGTCGAGCGACGCGCCCTCGACCACCTCACGGGCCACCACCGCGTGCTCGGGCGGCTCGTCCAGGTCGAACGGCTCGGTCGTGAATTCCAGCCTCAGTCTCACCAGGGCCCCTCGGGTGGCTGCGCTACGTGCCCGCCGTCCCCCGCCCTGCCGGACGGTCCTGCCGGGACGGCGTCGTCGATACGCTCGACGCGGTCGATGCGACCTTAACCGACGGCATACGGGCCTGTACCGCCACAGTCATCGCCGCGATACCCGCTTCGAGGGTGAGGCGGGGGTGCGGGGCGAACCGCGAGGAGTGGTTCGGCGGCAGTGCCGCCAGCCGCCCGGCCGTGTCCGTGTCGCCGCGGCCCGCCTCGACCCACTGCCGGGGGCCGACCGCGCCGAGCATCCAGTAGCCGGTCCGTATCCCCGGCACGCCGTGCAGCGCGCGGCCCGCGTCCCCGTACAGCGCGAAGTCCTCCGTGGCCGTCGACGGCTGCCAGCGGGTGACGCGCTGCGGACCGAAGGCGGCCTCGTGCGCGCGGCGCACGGCGGTGGTCAGCTCGGCGTCGGGCACGGTGGGGCAGGAACGGGACAGGACGCGCAGGTCGGGAGCGGGCGGCTGCGGGTCGGGCGAGGCGGCGGACTCGGCGCGCGCGATCCGGTGGACGGCGGCCACGGCCCGGTCGAGCGCGGCGTCGGAGAAGGCCCGCACGGTCACCTGGAGGGTCGCGGAGTCCGCGATGACGTTCCCCGCGCCGGGCGTGCCCGCCCTTACCGAGCCGACCGTGAGCACCAGCGGCTCGCCGGGACCCGTCTCGCGCGACACGACGGTCTGGAGGCGCAGGACGACCGCCGCCGCGGTGATCACCGGATCGGCGGCGAACTGCGGTGTGGAGGCGTGGCCGCCGCGGCCGTACAGCACGATCTCCAGGGTGACGCTGCCCGCGAGCAGCGGGCCCTGCGCGTGCGCGACCATGCCCGCGGGCAGCGGCACCACATGCTGCGCGAGCACGTCGTCGGGCACGGGGAAGCGCCGGTAGAGGCCGTCGGCGAGCATGGCGGCGGCGCCGCTGAGCGTCTCCTCGGCCGGCTGGCCGACGACGACGAGCGTGCCCTGCCACCGGTCGGCGGCCCCCGCGAGCGACGCCGCCGCGCCCGCCGCGCACGCCAGGTGCATGTCGTGGCCGCAGGCGTGCATGACGGGGACGGGAGCGCCGTCGGGTCCCGCGGCGGTGGCGGAACTGGCGTACGCCAGGCCGGTGTTCTCGCGTACGGGGAGGGCGTCCAGCTCCGCGCGGAGCATGACGACGGGGCCGGGGCCGTTGGCCAGCACCCCGACCACGCCGTGGCCGCCGACGCCGCGTTCGACGCGCAGTCCCGCGGCCCTGAGCGCGGCGGCGAAGCGGGCGGCGGTGCGCTCCTCGGCCCCGGACAGCTCGGGGTGCCGGTGCAGGTCCAGATACAGCTCGGCGGCGCGGGTCAGGACGGCGTCGGAGACGGTTCCTGAGACGGGCGGGGGCCCGGACATGGGTCCGGATACGGGTGTGGGTCCGGTCGGCGGGTTCATCGGGCGCTCCGGGCGGGGGTCGGGGGCGGGGGTGCCGGAATGCGGGTCACGTGACAGGGGCGGCGGGCGGTGCAAGCGGGATGACAGCGGGCGGCAGGGTGATTCGCCAGTGGACGCGCGTAGAAAGATGGGGCCGGCCCGTCGCGGGCCGCGCTCCCTGCTGAGAAGGAGTCATCATGGCTGACATCTCCAAGCTGGACACGCCGCTCGCCTCTCTGGCCCAGGAGATCCTGGAGCTCGAGTCGGAGACCTTCGAGATCACCGACTACTCGGACGCCAGCGAGGTCATGCTCGGCTCGTCGACGAGCTGCTCCAGCACCAGCACCTGCTCCAGCACCACCAGCACCACGAGCTGCACCGCCTGACGAGCCACCACCCGCTTCACGCTCCGCGGACCGGCCTCCCCGGTCCGCGGAGTAGTCATGTCGCGGCGTCGTCATCGTCGGTTTCCTCGGAGATTCCTCAGGGTTCCTGCGGGTTCCTACGGGAACGGGTGCGGCACGCGGCGCACCTCGTCGTCGCGCAGGTCGTCGGGGCGCAGGCCGCCGCGGCGCTGTGCGGTACGCAGCCGGGGCATGGTCAGCGCGCGCTGCCGCGGCCAGCCGAAGTCGATCGGCAGCAGACCTGGCGCGATCGTGCAGACCGTCCGCAGGCCCATCCGCCGCTGCTCCGGGGTGGTCTGGTCGACCACGACGACATCGCATCCGGCGCGCGCCAGTTCGTCCCGGCACCACAGGACGTCGTCGCGCAGGTCGAGCCCGCGCGGCCGGTCCCGCTCCCACCGTGCGTAGACCTCGTCCAGCGGCCGTACGGCGGGCGGCTCCAGGTAGCTGCCGACGTGCTCCCTCATCCGCGGCAGGCCGAACAGGGCCGCGTGGTCGGGGAGTCGGCGGACGAGGTCGAAGTCCTCGGCCATCGCCTCCAGTTCGGCCGGACGCTCCGTCACCTGCCGTGGCAGGTGCGGGAGATACGTCAAGATCTCGGAGACCGCCGACTCCACCGCGGTCTCCGGGTCGAAGGCGGCGCCCGCGGCGAAGGCGAGCGTGCCGGGGCCTCCGTCGCGGCGGACGGCGAGGCCGGTGACGACCGGCACGGCGAGGTCGATGCGGTTGTCGAAGGCGTGCACGTCGTAGCCGCACAGCGCCGCCCGGTCGGTCATGGCGCGCACCACCGGGCTGCGGCAGGAGCCGAGGTCGATCTCGGTGAGCCGGGCGTTGCCGTACCAGCCGAGCAGGAACGCGTCGCGCTCGATGAGTTCGAGCAGGCCGAACAGCACGGCCTCCTCCAGGCAACTGCCGATCGCGCAGCCGTTGGAGCACTCGAAGACGAAGTGGTCGGCGGCGGTGCCCGCGCTGTAGTAGACCAGCCGGGCCGGCACCAGCACCTCCCGCTCGTCGCGCAGCGACCAGCCGCGTACCCAGGGGATCGGCCGCGCCGGGTCGAAGGGCGCGATCATCGGGTCGGCGGCGTAGGTCTCCGGCGTGTAGAGCCCGCAGTCGCGCGGGTCGAGGGCCGCGTCGCCGAGGTTGTCGTACGAGTCGGTGACGATGCCGCCGGTCTCCCTGCGGTGCGTGCCCGCGTACCGCTCCAGCCCTTCGAGGAACGCCAAGTCCCTGCTGTGTGCGAAGGAGTTGGCCTGGCCGCTCCACGTGACGTCGGTCAGGCCCGCGTAACCGCGCATGAAGACGCTGCCCGCGACGGGCGCGGTGGTCGGCGAGGTGACATCGCTCCAGGTGCCCGCGCCGAGCACCCCGCACACGGGGTTGGCGAGCGCGGCGGTCGGCAGGGCGTACGCGCCGGGTGACCGCAGCCGGTAGCTGTCGGGGGTGGGCTTGGGCCGCGAGACGGGAAAGGGCTCGGCCTCCGGCCCGGTGGCGAGGAAGTGCCCGGGCCCGGACGGGCCGGTACCGGATACGTCGGCGGAGGATACGTCGAGGGCCGCCGCGTCGGGTGCTGGCAGGTCGGGCCGGGTCGGTGCGGTCGTCGCGGGCGGGGCGCCGTGCGGGTGCGGGCACAGCGGATCGGCGAGCAGCGGCACGGTCTGGACGAGGCCGGTCTCCAGGTCGTACCGGGTGACCCGGGGCAGGTCGTGGCCGCCGGTCCCGGCCCCCGTCTCCGCCCCGGTTTCCGAACCGGTCTCCGAACCGGTCCCCGCCTTCCGCCCGAGGGTCAGTTCGTAAAGGGCCCAGACCGCGTCGACCGTGAAGTCGGGCAGCACGGGCCAGCGCCCGGCGGCGGTACGGGCGAGGCCCGTCTCCAGCGCCTCGCGTTCGGTACGGGTGCGCAGCCGCTGCCAGCGGATGGCCAGGCAGGTGCCGCAGGCGGCCTCGGCGGGCGAGCCGCCCCAGGGGCCGAGGAGCACGGCGTCGGCGGTCAGGTGCACGATGGCGCGGGCGCGCCGCCCCGCGGTCTCGGCCGGTTCCGGGCGCAGCACATCGGTGCCGCCGACGACGGCGGTCCCGGGCGCGGGCGCGGCGGCGCGGGCCGCTCGCGCGGCCAGCCGCCGTTCCAGGTCGCGGCCCGCGGACTCCAGCGGAGTCTGCCCGGGGATCTCGGGCACGTGAGCGGGCCGTACCGCGGTGTCGAGGCTCATGTCCGGTTGCTCCAGCGGAAGGTGCGGGCGGCGATCAGCCCGAAGACGACGGTGAAGGCGGCCAGGCCGCCGCAGTCGACGGCGAGCGAGGCGAAGTCGGCGCGCCCCGCCAGCACATCGGTGAGGCCGTGGTCGAGGTAACGCAGCGGCAGCACCCACGACATGGTCTGGATCCAGCCGGGCAGCAGGTCCGCCGGGTAGAAGGAGCCGGACAGGAACGCCATCGGGACCATCACGCAGTTGGCGATGGCGGCGACCGCCTCCGGGGTGTCGGCGAGGCTGCCGACGACCAGGCCCATCGCCAGGAAGGCGGCGACGCCGAAGACCAGCAGCGGCAGCGCGAGCGGCCAACTCCCGTCCAGGTGGAGGCCGAAGAAGGGCAGCAGCGCGACCGCCGTGAACAGCACCGCCTGCGACAGACCGACCACGACGGCGACCACGAAGCGCGAGGCGAGGACGGTGGGCAGCGGCGTGGGCGTACGCCAGATCAGCCGCAGGATGTCGTCGCGCCGCCAGTGCATCAGCGCGAAGGCCGGGCCGAACAGCGCCGCGTTGCCGACGCCCCACGAGAGCACGCCGGGTGCCACGTAGTTGATGTACGCCAGGCCCCCGTCGACCGACTGGCCGCGGAAGAGCAGACCGAAGACGACCAGGAAGACCAGCGGGAAGGCGAAGGTGAAGAAGACGGTGGTGCGGTCGCGTATCGACGCCAGGTATGTGGCCCTGGTCAGCGCGGAGTAGGCGGTGGTGGTGGTCATGGACGGTGCTCCGTTCCGACGGCGGCCGTCGTGGTGGCGGTCCCGGTGTCGAGGTCGGGACCGGGGCCGGTGTCGGGGCCAGTCCCGGTGTCGGGGCCGGTCCCGGTGTCGGGGCCCGAGGCTTCCGCCTTTCCGGCTCCCCCGGCGCCCGGTCCCGTCAGCCGCAGATACGCGTCCTCCAGGGTCGCGGTCCTGGTCTGGATCGCGTCCATGTCGACGAACTCGCCGAGCGCGACCAGCACCCGGTTGGCGTGCCGGGTCTCGACGACGACCTCGGCGCCCTCCAGGAACGCCCGGTCGACGCCCTCGACGGCGCGCGCCTGGTCGAGCGTGATCCGGCCGGCGGGGATCAGCAGCCGCGCGGGCGCGGCCATCGACCTGATCAGCGAGCCGGGGCTGTCGAGCGCCACGACGCGGCCGTCGGCGATGATCGCCACCCGGTCGCACAGCGCCTCCGCCTCGTCCAGGTAGTGCGTGGTGTAGACGATGGTGCGGCCCTCGCCGCGCAGGTCCCGCAGCACCGACCACAGGGCGCGGCGCGCCTCGGGGTCGAGCGCGGCGGTCGGCTCGTCGAGGAAGATCAGGTCAGGCTCGTGGACCAGCGCGGTGGCCAGCGCCAGGCGCTGCCGCTGGCCGCCCGACAGGTCGTCGACCCGGCTGCGCTCCTTGTCCCGCAGCCCGACCAGGTCCATCGCGTGCCGCGCGGCGGCGCGGTCCACGCCCTGGAGCGCGGCGACCGTCTCCAGGTGCTCCCACGCGGTCAGCCGTGTGAAGAAGGCCGACGCCTGGGTCTGCACCCCGATCCGCCGCAGCAGGGCGATGTTCCGCGGCCACGGGCTCTGGCCGAACACGGCGACCTTGCCCGCGTCCGCCTTCCGCATCCCCTCCACGATCTCCACGAGCGTGGTCTTTCCGGCCCCGTTGGGTCCGAGAACGCCGAAGAACTCGCCCTGCTCGACCGTCAGCGACACCCCGTCGAGCGCGTGCACCTCGCCGTACCGCTTGCTGACCCCGACCAGTTCGATCGCCGGCCCCGTCGGACGTGCGGTTCGTTTCATGTCGCCTTTCTCCCGCTCCTGAGGTGTCCCCGCTGACGCGGGCCGTTCAGAGTCCTTCGCGCCCGCCGCGGCGCCCGTAGCGGCCGTCGCGGACGACGGCAGGGCGTGCGCCACGCCGGACGGCCGCGCCCCGTCGGCCGCGGACGCCCGCCGCGCGGCCGGGGAGCCGGTGGGCTCGGACGCTCCCGCGCCGACGGCGCCCGTAGCGGTCGTCGCCGAGCCGCTTCCCGGCCGGAGGTCGGCCGTCTCCCCCGGCGTCCGGCGCGCGAGCGCCGCCTCGCGCATGGCCGCGGCGCGCAGGCCGAGCAGGCGCAGGAGGAGGGCCGCGGCGACCAGGGCCACCGGGAGGTACGGGGTCCAGGTGCGCCAGTCGTCCGGCAGTGCCGCGCGGCACAGCAGTCCGGCCACGGCGAGCGCCGCCAGGGCCAGCACCGCGCAACAGGCGGCGTATCCGCCGTAGATGACGCGCAGCCGCGTGGGATAGGCGGCGAGCCGCGCGCGGGCGTTCCGGCCGGAGCCGGGCACTCGGCCAGTCGTCGCGGCGGCGGCAGCCGCGCCGTCCCGGCCGGAGTCGGCCCTCCGCCCGAGCGGGGCACGCGCGGCCACGCCCAGGAACTGGCGGCTCTCGGTGGCCAGTTGGAGCGTGCCCAGGGTGTAACCGAGGGCTTTGTAGCCGTCGAGCGGCGGGAGCGGCAGGAGATTGAGCAGGGCCATGGCGGTGCCGAGGAGGATGAGGCCGCCGAAGAAGGGGAGGGCCTGGGCGTGTTCCGGCAGGAGGGTCCAGACGAGCCAGAAGGGCGCGAGGAAGAGGAGGTTCATGACGGCGCCCGCCGCCGCGACGGCGACCTGACGGCCGCGCCGGTCGAGGAACTGGACGTCGTGCACCTCGCAGTAGAGGTACGTCATGAAGCCCCAGACCCGGCGGAGCCCGATCTCCCCGACCCGCAGCCCGTACGCCCGCGCGACCAGCCCGTGGGCCAGTTCGTGCAGGCCGAGGCTGACCCACAGCACGCAGCCGACGGCGGCGAGCGCGACCGGCTGGTCGTACAGGCGCCCGGTCTGGTCGGCCAGTTGGCCGAAGCGGAGGCCGACGAGGGCGAGGACGGCGACGGCCAGCGCGAGCAGCGGGAACAGGACGGCGCGCCTGCGGGCGAAGGCGGTGGCGCCGTGCAGGGTGTCCATGAGCGCGGGGGCGTCCGCGACCATGCGCGTCTTCCCGCTCAACAGCGTTGATTTGAAGGCCGGTTCGGCACTGGCGGCGGGCACGACGACCGACCGGCCGCCGCCGTCGAGGAGCTGACGGGTC
This sequence comes from Streptomyces sp. NPDC008079, assembly GCF_042957385.1. Lineage (NCBI taxonomy): Bacteria > Bacillati > Actinomycetota > Actinomycetes > Kitasatosporales > Streptomycetaceae > Streptomyces > Streptomyces sp. NPDC008079. The sequence goes on along the minus strand of NZ_JBIBIC010000013.1, from coordinate 84,113 downwards.
GACAGCAGCCGCAGCATCTGCTGCCACTGCGCGTCGCCGAGCCGCGCGCCGAACCGGTCCGCGTACTCCGCGCCGATCTCGGCGAGCGACCGGCTGCCGTCGAGCCGGGCGATGATGAAGTGCTCTTTGGCGCCGACTTCGAGCCGTACCCCGGTGACCGGGTCCTTGAGCAGATGGACGAGGGCGGGGCCGCGCATCAGGGCGGGGCCGACCAGGATGCCGGGGCGCAGCGCGGGCCGCAGTTCGAGCAGGCCGCCGGTGGTCATGGCGCCGCCGAGGGCTGCGGCTCGGACCGGCCGTCGGAGTCGGCGCCCGGCGGCGTCCGGGGCTCGCGCAGCGCGCGGGCCAGGACGTACGACAAGAACGCCTCGTCGCGGACGGTGACCGACAGCCGGTTGTTGGTCATGTGCATGTACGGCGACAGCAGCATCGGCAGCGCCTGGCCGGGGTCGGTGACCGGCAGGTCGCGGGTGCCGTCCCAGGAGCGGAAGACCAGGTCGCCGCCGTCCGCCAGGGCCACGACGCGCTCGCGCAGCTCCAGGCAGTGCTCGGCCCACCCGGCGAGGAACGTCGGCAGCCGCTCGGGCGCGGGTTCCGCGACCGCCGCGCGGATCTCCTGGAAGCGCTGGGGCAGCGCCTCCATCGTGCCGTAGGCGCGGTCGTAGCCGTCCTGGGCGGTGTAGTTGGTGCCGGAGAACGCGGAGTTCCAGAACTCGTGGTAGCGGTCGAGGAATTCCAGCAGCGCGGTGTCGTCGCGCAGCAGGCACCCGGACATGGTCATCATCAACTGGGCCGATACGCCCAGCAGTACGGTCCGCAGGTGCAGGTTCATGGTGGCGAGCGCGTCGATGACCAGGTCGCTGGAGCGCTGGAAGTGCCACTCCGCCAGTTCGACCCCGGCCGGGCCGCCGTACTTCCCGTACTCGGGCTCGTAGGGCTCGGGGCTGAAGGAGTTGTTGGGCCGCAGGCGCATGCGGCCCTCCTCGTCGACCAGGCCGTTGCGCTCGCCGCCGGGGAACTCCAGCTCGAAGAGGGTGTTGTACAGGTCGGCGAGGAAGCCGCCCTTGACCTCGTAGAGCGCGGGGCGCTTGCGCAGGAAGGCGTCGACGGCGGCGGTGGCGCGCGCGGTGACCACGGGTGCGGCCTGCGGTGACGAGGGGCGCAGCCGCACCCTGATGTGCGGGCCCTCCAGCCAGTAGTTGATGAAGAAGTAGCCGCTCAACAGGCCGTCGCGGGTGAGCCCTTCGACCAGCGGGCGCACGCACTGGAGCAGGAAGGGGCGGGGGCTGGCGGCGTAGAAGACGTGGAACGCCTGCCAGTCGCCGCGCCCCGAAGCGCCTGCCGGTGCGGGAACGGCCGTGGATTCGGGCGCGGACCGCGGTGTCGGGCGCGGGCCGGTGACGGGGGCGGATCGCGCCCCGGAGGTGGTCATACGGAGCTGTCCTGCCTTCCGTGGTGGCCCGCCGCGGCCGGTTCCGCCGCGCGGGGGACGATTTCGACGGCCAGTTCCGCCACGTGGTGGCCGCGCGGGGAGCGGACGTGCAACTCCTGCTCGCCCGGCAGCATTTCCTCGAAGACGGTCCTGGTACGGCCGCCACCGGTCAGCCCGTCGAGCGCGATCAGTGACAACGGGCTGTCGAAGTCGACGAATTGCGGCTTGGAGCCGCCGAAGACCGCGCCGAAACCGCTCGCGTCGTCGGCCTTCTCCTCGTGGACGGTGGCGAACACCCGGTCGGGCAGCCCGTGATCGCGCCGCCATCGCTGCCAGCGCAGATAGAACCCGGCCTCGTCCAGGCCCGGTTCGCGGGCGGGCAGCGCGCCGGGCGCCGCCGTCCACGACCTGCGGTGCAGCACCAGGCTCCGGAAGCGGACCCGGGGCCGCGCGGTGACGCCGTCGCGCTCGGGGCCCGCGGGTACACCGCGCCACACGTCGACCGCCGCGCGGGAGGTCGGCGAGAAGAGCAGCAGCGTGCGCGGCACCTCGGGCAGCACCATCGGGACGAGGTAGCCGAGGTAGAGCGGGACGACCTCGCGGCCGAGCCGCCGGGACCGCAGCACCAGCCGGTCGTCCACCGGGTCGTGTTCCGCGTACAGGTCGTCCAGGTCGATCCGGCCGGTGGCGGGCACCGTGCTGCTCTCGCCGGGGCAGACGATCTCGTGGTCGGTGAGCCGTCCGTGCAGGTTGAGATTGGTGGTGGCGGACCCGGCGGTGATCTCGGCGAACACCGCGCCGGGCGGCTGCCATTCGCGCAGGGTCTCGCGCAGCCGGTCGGTGAGGCCGCCGGGTGCGGGGTCGCCGCCGTCCGCCGCCGCGCCGCCGGGTGCCGCCGCGCCGCCGCTCTCGGGTGCCGCGTCGAAGCAGTGCGTGAAGCGGGTGAAGGGGAAGGACAGGCCGCCGTAGGAGTTGTTGAGCACCACCAGCGGGTCCTCGGCGCGGCGGGCGAGTTGCAGGAAGTGGCTGTGCGGGGCGAAGGACGTGCCCAGCGGGGCGAGTTCGGTGGTGACGGCGGCCACCGTGTCCTCGTCCAGGCGCAGTTCGCCGCCGGGTGCCCCCGCGTACGCGGCCCAGGCGTCGCGCATCCGGCGGGTGAACTCGGCGCGGGCCCGGTCCACCGCGGTGACCTCGGGCATGCCGAGCCAGTTCTCCTCCGGCGCGTGGCCGCCGTCGGCCGCCCAGGGCGACTTCATCGAGGTGAACTGGAGGTACTGCGTGAAGATGTCCTCGTGGAAGTCGTGGACGAGCCGCAGCAGGTCGTCGCACCGGCCGCCGCGGCCGTAGCGGGCCAGGAAGAAGCCCTTGAGGACCAGGCGCTGCGGGAGGGCCACGTCGAAGGCGGGCAGCATGCCGGTCAGGGCGTGCAGCGGCGCGGCGGCCAGCTCCGTCCACTGCGTGACGTCGGCCTCGACCGCGTCCTCGCGGACGTCCTCGTAGAGCAGGGTCTGCGGCAACGACGGCGCGGCGGCGCCCAGTTCGGTCTGGAGCGCGGTCAGGTCGCGGCGCAGCCCGGCGAGCAGCGCGCGCCGGGCGGGTACGTCGGCGGTGGCCCAGGCGTCGACGCGGGCGGCCGGGGCGTCGAGCCGGTCGGCGACGGCGTCGGCCCAGTCGCGGCCGAGGCCGCGCAGCGCGCTCTGGAAGGACCGCAGCGGGTCGGGGGCGTGCACATCGGTGGCGAGGCCGGTCATCTGGAGGATGCCGAGGTCGAGCAGGGTCGCGGCGTAGTGCGCCGCCTCGTCCCGGCTCGCTCCGGTCTCCGCCGCCAGCCAGGCCGTCAACTCGGCGTATCTGACGGGCTTCTCGCCGTGGAAGAGGGCGATCATCCGCTCCAGGATGTCGCTGTGGCGCAGGAAGAAGAGCCGGTCGTGGGCCGCGTCGAAGCTGACGGCGGCGCTGTCGTCGCCCGCGGTGACCGAGCGGCGTACGTAGCGGATCCGGTTCTCGTCCAGTTCCCAGCCCGCCGACAGGGCGACGGGGAGGTCGCCGCGCCGCGTGTCGTCGGCGCCGATCAGCTCGGCGAGCCTGGCGAGCACCACGACGTTCAGCCGGGGGTGGCTGGTCCAGTCGCCGCCGGTCCGCACCTCGGGCCCGACCTCGCGGAACCGGCCCTCGGCGACGGCGGTGAAGGTGCTGAACGGGCTGGTCTTGCAGGCGGTCCTGTAGAGGTACGCCAGCAGCGAGCGCTCCTTCTTCCTGGTCCGCTTGTCCGGTACGGCGGCGCGGTCGGCGATGAACGCGTCGAGCTGGCCGTCCAGCGTCGGCGAGGCCAGGGCGAGGGCGAGCCGCAGCCGCTCCTCGCCCGCGAGGCCGCGCAGCTCCGCGCGGCTCGCGGCCAGGTCCCGGTCGAGCAACGGGCCACCATCGCCGCGCAGTTGCTCAAGCCCGAGCCGGGACTCCAGCCAGTCGGTGAGGAGTTCGCCGGTCGGGCCGCCGAGCACGGCGGCGAGATCCCGTACGGCGTCCGGGTCGCGCGGCAGCCGGTCGTTGAAGACCTGGCGGCGCAGCGCGAGCACGGCGCGCCGCTCGGTGTCGTCCTCGGTGGCCTTGACCAGGACGGTCAGCGGGTCGCTCAACTCGGCGGCGAGCGCGGCCAGTCGCTCCTCGGCGGCGAGCACGCGGTCGGCCCAGCACCGGGTGTCGGGGCAGCGCAGCCGGTGGACGGCCTCGACCGGCAGTCCCGCCACCCGCAGCATGAAGCGGCGGTGCAGCAGCCAGCTCCGTGGCGCCTCGGTGTCCTGCGCGTCGGCGATGACGCTCATGCCGCTCCTTTCTGTCCTGCGGTCGTAAGGCACCTGCGGTCCTCGGGCTCTGCGGTCGTAAGGCCCTGCGGTCGTAAGGTTCTGCGGTCCTCGGGCCCTGGGGCCGTGTGAGGTCGTGCGGGGTTCTGGACTCGGCCGCCGTCAGCGGCCGTTGCCGCCCGGTCAGGCGATCTCGTAGCGGAAGTCGGCCGGGCGGGGCCGCTCGTGGCCGATCATCATGATCAGCAGCGGCACTTCGCCGGTCAGGTCGAGCGCCAGCTCCTCGGTGAAGGAGATCGCGTCGAAGCCGAGCGCGACGCCGCAGGAGAGCCCGGCCGCGGCGGACGCGGTGTAGACGGCCTGCGAGACGGCGCCGATCACGGCGTTGACCAGCCGGTAGCCGCGGTCGCCGACCGCGTCGAGCACGGCGGTGGTGCGGGCGACGGGCACGATCACCGCCCCCGCCTGCTCCAGGTTGTAGTTGGCGAGGAAGTAGTTGCGCTGGAGGAATTCGCCCGGCGCACCGGCCTTGACCAGCCGCAGCGAACGGTCCTCCCGGTCGTAGAGGTAACTGCCCTGCGCGATGCCCGCCACATGGTTGACGAAGACGTAGGCGCGGCTGAGGGGTGGGGCGCCGGGGGTCTCGGTGTCGGTGTCGAGGCTGCTCGCCGCGTCGACCGCGGCCAGTACGGTCGACAGCGCGTCGGCGGGCAGCGGGCGGACGGCCTGGAAGCGGCCGAAGCTGCTGCGCCGGGCCCGCAGCGCCTGTCCGACGGGCGTGTCCAGGGGCCGGGGGGCGGGCAGCGCGGTCCGCTCGCCGCCCTCGGGCACGGGCAGCGCGAGCGCGGTGTCCAGCGTTCCGGGGGCCGGTCGGTCCGCGGCGCCGTCGAGGGTCGCCGCGTGCATCCGGCGTACGGTCTCGAACGTCATGGTGGTGCGGGAGCGCTCCTGGTCGGCGTGGCGGACCCGTGGCGCGGTCGGCGGGTCGCCGGCCGGCAGCGCCGGGGCCGCCGACGGGGCGCCGTCCCAGGTCAGCGGTACGACGGCGAAGACGCCCTCCTCGTCCTGGCCGAGGCCGAGCAGCCGTCCGAGCCGGGCCTCGTCGAACCACAGCGCGGCGCCGATGTGCAGTCCGCGGGCCCGCGCCCAGATCCGCCAGGTCTGGAGCAGAGCGCCGATGTCCATCGTGACGACGTGGTAGCTGAAGCTGTTGTACTTGAAGGCGTTCTGCCAGAAGCGCACGCCGAGGACGAGGAACTGGTCGCAGTCCGCCCCGAGTCGGCCGCCGAGCGCGGCCCGGACCTCCCCCGTGGCGTCCCCGGCGAGCAGCCGCCGCATGTGGTGGTGGGGCGTGGAGTAGTAGTACACGCCGGGTGTGAGCGGGCCGGAGGGGCCGCTGACCCAGTGCACGCCGATCGGGTAGAGGCCGCCGCCCGAGGCGGTGCCGCGCGACCAGTTGGCCTGGGTGTACATCGGCAGGGTGCCGAGGTCGGAGTTGGCCTGTACGGCAAGACGCCTGCCGACCAGGCCGTAGGACTCCTGGAGCATCCCCGCGAGCAGCGGCAGGGTGAAGGCGCCGGTGCCGCGCGGGCCGAACAGGCCCTGCTGGACGGTGGCTTCGGCCGGTGCCTCGTCGCGCGGGAGCGGGAAGGTCTCCGCGCCGGGGAAGTGCTTGCCCTTCCTCGGCCGGTCCGCCCAGTCGGGCACGAAGTCGGCGGGTTCCATGGGATACCGGCCCCGCCGGACGATGGCGGTCGCGTACTCATGGGCGAATCCCACGGGCGTTCCTCTCTCGGTCGACGGTCGGGGCTCAGGTCTCGGGGCTCGGGGCTCAGGTCTCGGGGCTCGGGGCTCAGGTCTCGGGGCTCAGGTCTCGGGGCTCGGTCGGGGTGTCGGGTCGGGGCTCGGTGCTCTGTTTCGGTCTCGGTGAGGCCGCGGGGACGGCGGGCGGCTCAAGGGAACGGATGCGGGGCCTGGTTGAGTTCGTCGGCCGTCAAGTCCCGCTCGCGCAGGCCCGCTTCCCGCAGCGCGGTCCGCGTCCTGCTCATATGGCGTGCGCGTTGGCGGCGCCAGCCGAAGTCGATGGGCAGCAGACCCGGCACGATGACTCCGGCCGTGTGGAAGCCGAGGGCCCGCTGTTCCGGCATGGTCTGGTCGACGGCGATGACGTCGAACCCGGCCTTGGCGAGCGCCTCGACGCAGGCGGTGACGTCGTCGGCGAGGTCGTCGGCGGGCGGTACGGCGCCGACCCCGGTCGTGGTGAGGTCGCCCAGCGCCACGCGCGGCCGGTCGTCGCCGCGCAGCAGGAAGTCGGCGTGGACGGCCATCTCGGGCAGCCCGTAGAGCAGCGGGTGGTCGTGCAGCACCTGGACGCGGTCGAAGTCGGCGGCCAGGGCCCGCAGTCGCGGTTCGTCGCGGGCGGTCCTGCGGCGCAGGTTGACCGCGTCGGTGGCGATCTCGCACAGTCCGGCCGCGAGCGCCGCCTCCGGGTCGAGGCCCGCGCCCGCGCCGAAGCAGAGCCGGCCGAGGCCGCCGTCGATCCGTTCCGCGACGGCCGTGACGACCGGGATCGGGAAGGTGACGCGGGTGTCGAAGAACCGGGCCCGGTAGCCGTACATCGCGAGCCGGTCGATCATCGCGCGGGTCTCGGGGCTGCCGCTGCCGCTCGCGTCGATCTCGGGCAGCGGCGCCTTCGCGTACCAGCCGAGCAGGAACGCGTCGCGCTCGACGACCTCCATCAGCCCGAAGTACACGGCCTCGGCCAGACTCCCGCCGGACGCGCAGCCGTTGGAGCTCTCCTGCACGAAGCGGTTCTCCAGGCCGCCGGGCGCGTGGTAGTACGCCAGGATCTCCGGTACGAGCACCGGCCGTTGGTCGCGGAGCGACCAGCCCCACACCCACGGGATCGGCCGCTCGGGGTCGAAGGGGCGTACGCCGGGCTCGGCGCGGTGGAAGTCGTCGGTGTACAGGCCGCAGGTGCGCGGGTCCAACACGGCCTCGTCGCTGGCGAGTTCGCTGTACGCGGCGGTGACGTCCGTCCGTTTGCCGCGCGGGCGCATCCCTGCGAAGCGCTCAAGTCCTTCGAGCAGGCCGACGCGTTCGCTGGAGCGGTAGCGCGGGGTGTGGCCGCCCCAGAAGCACTCGCGCAGATAGTCGCCGGACCGCAGGAGGAAGGAGCCGACCGTCGAGGACGTGGACGCCGAGATCAGATCGGGCACGACCGAGGGGCCGAGCATGCCCGCCGCCGGGTTCACGAACGCCTCGAACGGCACGTCGTAGTCGTCCGCGGGCCGCGCCCTGAACACGTCCGGCGCGGGCTTCGGCGACGGCGCGAAGCCGATCCGCGCGCCCTCGGCCGTATCGGCGGCGCGCTCCCCGCACTGCGGGCACTCGGCGTCCGGCACGAAGGCGAAGCGGGTGACGCGCAGGGTCTCCATGTCGACCAGGAACGCGTACGGCAGACGGCTGTCGCCGCCGGTCTTCCCGCCTCCTGCCCCGCCCCGCTGGTGGTGGGCCGCGATGAGCGCGGCGAGGCCGTCGACCCCGAAGGCCGTGGCCCGCGGCGGCCGTCCCGCGGCGCGCGTGCCCGTACCCGTCTCCAGCGCCTCCCGCAGCGCCCGCGCCCGCACGCTCTGCCACCGCCGCGCCAGACACCGCCCGCACCCGGCCCGGCCGCCGGGCGCGAAGGGACCGACGACGGTGTGGTGCCCGTAGACGCGTACGCCGACGGTCTCGGTCGACGGAACGTCGAAGTCGCGCGCGGGCAGCGTCAGTTCGTCACGGACACCGAGCGCGCTGACCACCACGGCCGGTACGGCCCGCGTCGGGGCCGGACCGGCGACACCACCGGCCTGACCGCGCGCACCGGGCGCGCCGATGTCCACAGCCCCTAGGTCTCGCGCCGAGCCACGGTCTTCCGCGACGCCGACGCCAACCGCCTGACCGCGAGCACCGGGCGCCACCGGCGTACCGGTCCCGGCGGGCCCGGCGGCTGGGTCGGCGACAGGCGCGTGGGCCGCCAGGCCGGCGGTGAGGCGATCGGCCAGGGCCGTGCACGCGTCCGCGAGGAGATCCGCGGTCATGCCCGGTCCGGGGCGGTGGTGAGCAGGACGCGGGTGGTGTGGACGCGGCCCGCGGCCAGGTCGGGGGCGTGGGTGGGGGCGGTCAGCAGGTCGCGGCCGGTGGCGCGGAGGCGGTCGGCGACCGTGGGCCAGTCGGTGGCGGCGGCCAGCCCGGCGCGGGTTTCGGCGGTCACCGCGACGGTGCCGGGGGCGAGGTCGGCCAGCAGCGGGTCGCCCGCGTCGGGCGCGCCGCCGACCTGCACGGCGCCGAGCAGGTCGCGTACGGCGTCGAGCGCCGCGTCGCGCCAGCGCACCCCCGCCGCCACCGCCCAACGGGCCTGTCCGGTCGTCGGATCGGCGGCGCGGGCCAGCACGACCGGCAGGACGCGCTCCTCATGGGCACCGAGGTCGAGGATCTCCAGGTCGACGCCGAGCCCGGCGGCCGAGCGGGCGAGGAAGGTGAGTTCGGCGTCCGCGCCCTCCAACTCGGCGGTGGGGACGTGCTGTACGGCGAGCGATCCGCCGACGGCACGGCGCAGCGCGTCGTGGGCGAGCGCGGTGAGCACACCTCGGGTGGCGGCCTCGGCCGCGGTGCCGCCCGCGCCGGTGCCCGCGCAGGTGGCCTCCACGATCCGCTCGCGGTTGTCGGGGCCGAACGGCCGCAGCGCCGCCGCGGGCACCAGCAGCGTCTCGCCGCTGAGCAGCGAGGTGGCCGCGCACCAGCGCGGGACCAGCGCGGCCGCGGTGCCGAGTCCGCTGGTGATGCTCAGCGCGGCCGGGTCGACGGACCGCCACTTGCCGCGCGCCGCCTCCAACTCCACTCCGGACAAAGCTTGTTGGACGGGCACGACGTGCTCCGCGTAGACCTCGGCCGCCCGGTACAGCGCCCGCAGCCGGGCGCCCGCGACATGGTGGACGTCGAAGGCGGTGATCTCCCGCCGGGCGCGGTGTCCGGTGCCGAGTACGACGGTGCTGACCTTCAGCGGTGTCTGCGCCCACTCCTCGTCGGCGTACGCCTGGAAGACGCCGGTCCTGCGCTGGACGAGGACGGACCGGCCGGTGATCTCGGCGAGGGCGGCCTGCGCGGCGTCCTCCTCGCCCGCGCCGTCCGAGACGGGTCCGCCGAGCGGCGACGCGGCGGCCCCGACCTCGGCCGCCGACTCGCTGTCCAGGGCGGCCAGTTCGAGCGGGGCGTCCGCGGAGGCCGCGTCCGAGGCCGTGGCCGACTCCGAGGCCGCCGCCGTACCGCAGTGCGGGCAGCGCGGGTGCGGGAGCAGCGGTTCGGCGACGGTGTCGAGCGAGTCGATGTCCTGGACGAGGAGTTGGTTCTCCGTCTCGGCCGGGAGGACGCCGGTGGTGCGGCGGAAGACCTCGTACGCCAGGAGGTTGCCGATCATCGCGGCGAGCGGTCCGCCGACGGCGGGGGCGGCGCTGTCGCGGGGCCCCGCGGGGGCGACCGCGCTCCACAGGTCGGCCGCGGCGCCCGCCTCGCCGTTGGCGCCGAGCCGCAGCGCCGCGCAGGTCCAGCAGCCGGCGGTGTCGGTCGCCATGAGCGGGCCGATGACGACGGACTCGCCGAACGTCCAGGCGGGGAGCAGCAGTCGGCCGGCGGGCAGGCCCGCGTCGAGGAGCCGGGCGATCTGCCGGGGGCCGCGTTCGCCGGTGACCAGGACCGTGTCGTAGCCGTCGAGGTGTTCCCAGCCGTATGTGCCGGGCGCGCCCTCCGCGTCGGCCGGGTCGTCCAGCCAGTCCAGCTCGACCGGGCAGTTCTCGGCGCGCAACGCCCTTGCTTCGTCGAGGACTTCGGCGAAGCGGTTGCCGGGGCTGTCGACGGCGCGCGGCACGGCGACGGCGGCGCAGCCGTTGCGGACGAGGCCGAGGACGGCCCAGCGGGCGAGGGCGTCGTCGCCGAGTACGGCCACGCGGGCCTGCCGGAAGCGCCGGAAGCGGTCGGCGGCGCCGTCGGTGTAGTGGTCGACGTAGTCGATCTGCGCGGCGAAGCGCTCGATGACGGCGGGGTCGAGCGGTTCGGTGTCGCTCGGCGCGGGGACGGCGTCGCGGGCGAAACCACGCGCGTAGAGCGTGCCTACCAGCCGTACCACCATCTCGCGCTGCTTGTCGCCGAGGCCCTGGCAGAGCGCGGCCACGGTGTGGTCGCCGGTCAGGTGCGGGACGATCAGCGTCGCGAAGCGGTAGGCGGAGGGCATGACGACGCTGAAGCCGCCGCGCGCGTTGTGGAAGTGCACGCCGGTCGGGGTCTGCGTGTAGAGCACGTCCCGGCGGATCCGCGGCCGGGTGTCGGCGATCTCGTCATACGGTGACACCATGTCAGTCACGCCTCCGTAGGATGCAGTTCCACGGCGCTCGGCCGCTGCGATGGGGTGGGGGTGTGCCCGGTGCGTCCGGGGGGCGCGGCGCCGCCGACCCCGTCGGCCGCCGCTGCGCGGGTGAACACCCGCAGGAGTTCGTGCATCCGGTAGAGACCGCGCGGGCCCTCTTCGAGCAGTCCCGCGCCGACCAGGCTGTCCAGGACGCGACCGCCCTCGACGGGTTCGCCCGCGACCGGGTCGGCGCCCGCGTCACGGACCGCCGCCGGGCCTCCGGATGCCGCCGGGCGCGGGTCGCCGCGGGTCACCGGTCGGCCCTGCGGCGGCGGGCTCTGCTCGGATTCACCGCGCAGGATGGCCAGTTCGAGGCGTTGCAGTGCGGGTCCCGGGTCCACGCCGAGGGCCTGGGCGAGGTGGTTCTTGACCCGCCGGTACTCGGCGAGCGCTTCGGCGCGGCGGCCGACGCGGTACAGCGCTTCCATCAACTGCTCGGTGAACCGCTCGTGCAGCGGGTGGGCGCGGGCCGTCGGCCAGATCTCGGCCACCGCCTCCCGGTGCCGCCCGCATGCCAGTTCGAGGTCGAAGACGCGCTCGATCGCGCGCAGCCATTCCTCGTGCAGCCGGGGCAGTTCGTCGCGGTGCAGCAGGTCGGAGGGGACGTTGGCCAGCAGCGGCGGCTGCCACAGGGCGAGCGCGGAGCGCAGCAGACGCAATTCGGCGTCGGGCTCCTCGGTGGCGTACGCCTGGTCGAGGAGTTCGCGGAACTGCACCAGGTCGAGGGTCGCGGCGTCCGCCGTGAGCCGGTATCCGCCGGGTACGGCTTCGATGGTGTTGCCCGCGATCCCGTATTTGCCGAACAGCCGGCGCAATCGCAGGACGCAACTGTGCAGGGCGGACTTGGCCTGGGCAGGAGTCTCCTCGCCCCAGATGACGCGTTGCAGGAAGTCGGCGGAGACGACGGAATTGGCATTCAGCAGCAATGCGGCCAGGAGTGCGGCGGGCCGCGACGGCTGAAGCACCGCGGATTCGCTGCCGTCGGTGACGGCCAGCATTCCGAGTACCGTGAATCGCGTCTGCGGGACTACCTGCGGCGGCGTATCGCCTTTTGCCGTTGGTAATCCAGCACTATTTTCGAGCGCGTTGGACCAGACCACCAATCCACCATCCCCGTTGCCCCGTTACGACCGCTGTCACACCCGGCGGGAGTGGGCCGGAGTGAGGCAGAATCCCCTGAGGGTCATACCTATTGGCGGTCACCGAGGACAGTACGGCAGCACTCTTTGCCTTGTCCAGGGAAAAATCACGTGACACCGGGTTACCGGTCTGTTAGATGGGGTCGGTGTACCCAAAATGTGAACTCGCTCCCGGAATCGGGACACACCGGACCGTATCCCTCCGGTACGGATGCGAGTAATCGGACATACTTCGCAGTATTGCGGGAGCGTAAAGCGGCATTCCCCTTACCCCTCACCGGGCGGCTTTATGCCCGTCACCCCGAGGTCGACTTTGATTTACGTGTCAAGTTTCTGTCGGATTTTGACCGGGCGCGCTCGCCAGAGGAATAGACCAGCGCCATTCCGTGACACCCGCGCCCGGCCTGAGCTGCGCAGGGGCGCCGCCGACCGGATCGCACGCGGACGCGCGCACGGGAGAAGGCCCGGACGGGCGGAGGGGCGCGGACCGGCGGCGGACGGGGCCGCGGAGACTTGACAGCCGCCGAGGGGCTGATTCAATGTTCCACAAGACAGAAAACAACTTCCGCAATACGGAAGGGGCGCACACTAGTGAGCTTCACCGACGCGCGCTTCGATGTGAACCTCTCGATCCTGTTCACCGAACTCCCGCTGCTGGAGCGGCCCGCGGCCGCCGCCGCGGCGGGCTTCGACGCGGTCGAGCTGTGGTGGCCGTGGACCGACGACCCCACGCCGGACCAGGCCCGGCTCGACGGGCTGCGGTCCGCGCTCGAAGCGGCCGGGACCCGGCTCGTGGGCCTGAACTTCTACGCGGGCGAGCTGCCGGGGCCCGACCGCGGCGCGCTGTCGGTGCCCGGCGCCGAGTCGGACCGCTTCCGCGCCAACATCGACGTCGCCGCGGACTTCGCCGCGTCCGTCGGCTGCACCGCGCTGAACGCGCTGTACGGCAACCGGGTCGACGGCGTCGACCCGGCGGTCCAGGACGAGCTGGCGCTGGAGAACCTGGTGCTGGCCGCGCGCGCCGCCCACCGGGTCGGCGCCACCTTGCTCATCGAGGCGCTGAACGCACCCGAGTCACCGCGCTGTCCGCTGGTCAGCGCCCCGGCCGCGGTCGCGGTCGTCGACCGGGTCAACGCCGCCACCGGCCTGGACAACGCGCGCTTCCTGCTGGACCTGTACCACCTGTCGATGAACGGCGAGGACCTGCCCGAGGTCATCGACCGCTACGCCGACAGGACCGGGCACGTCCAGATCGCCGACAATCCGGGCCGCGGCGCCCCCGGCACCGGCACCCTCCCGCTGGAGGAGCTGCTCGGCCGCTTGCGGAAGGCGGGCTACACCGGCTGGACCGGTCTGGAGTACAAGCCGGGCGCCGACGGCTCGGGCAACGCCTTCGGCTGGATTCCCGGCAGGCAGCCGCGCCCGTAGACGCGCGAGGAGCGGCGCGCTCCCGACACGCGGGCCGCGCTCCCGTACCCCACCATCCCCTGAGAGGACCCCATGAGCACCCACCTTCCCAAGGTCGCCTGGATCGGACTCGGCATCATGGGCTCCCCCATGGCCGAGAACCTGATCAAGGCCGGATACGACGTCACCGGTTACACGCTGGAGGCGGCGAAGCTGGAGCGGCTGGCGGCCAACGGCGGCACGGCCGCCGGGTCGATCGCCGAGGCCGTACGGGACGCCGATGTGATCGTCACGATGGTCCCGGCGTCGCCGCAGGTCGAGGCCATCGCGTACGGCGAGGACGGCATCCTGGCGCACGCGCGGTCGGGGGCGCTGCTCATCGACACCTCCTCCATCACCCCGCAGACCTCGGTGGACCTGGCGAAGGCCGCCGCGGACAAGGGCATCCGCGTGCTGGACGCGCCGGTGTCCGGCGGCGAGGCGGGCGCGGTCGAGGCCGTACTGTCGATCATGGTCGGCGGTGAGCGGGCCGACTTCGACGAGGCGAAGCCGCTGCTGGACGCGCTCGGCAAGACGGTGATCCTGTGCGGCCCGCACGGCGCGGGGCAGACGGTGAAGGCCGCCAACCAGTTGATCGTCGCGGTCAACATCCAGGCGTGCGCCGAGGCCGTGGTCTTCCTGGAGAAGTCCGGCGTCGACCTGAACGCCGCCCTTGAGGTGCTCAACGGCGGTCTGGCCGGCTCCACCGTGCTGACCCGTAAGAAGGACAACTTCCTCGCGCGCGAATTCGCGCCCGGCTTCCGGATCGACCTGCACCACAAGGACATGGGCATCGTCACCGACGCCGCCCGTACCGTCGGCGCCGCGCTCCCGGTCGGCTCCGTGGTGGCCAACCTGGTGGCCTCGCTGCGCGCCCAGGGCGACGGCGGCCTCGACCACTCCGCGCTGCTGCGCGGTGTGGAGCGGCTGTCCGGCCTCCCGGTCGAGGACTGACACACCCGATGTCCTGACCCCATGAACTCCGCCCGGTGGTGCGTGACTTGTCCTGTCGCGCCCAAACGCACCACCGGGCGGTACCACCCTCTTCCTCTCTTCGGGCCCGCTCGTCACGGAAGGCCGTCATGCCCTGGCGTACGGGGAGTGCTCCCGGCCGTGGTCCAGGTGCGGCAAACTCCTGCACTATGGGATGTGCACGTTGTCATAGGCACATTCCGCCGCCGCAGACCGGGAGTTGTCCACATGGCAGAGAGGGTGCTCGTGCGCTGTCCGGCCTGCGACCGTGAGCACACGTACACCGCGCCCACCTTCCCGTGCGCGTGCGGTGCGCCGCTCGCGCTCCCGGTGCTGTCCGGGGGCGCGCCCGAGCAGATCGGGCACAAGACGTGGGACGACTCGTGGGTACGGCTGCGGTGTCCCGACTGCGGCCGGGCCGACGAGTGGCCGAAGCCGGAGTTCGACTGCGCCTGCGGCGCCCTGATCCGTCTGCCGTTGGCGGGCGAGGCCGCGCAGGAGGCCGGGGCCGTGCCCGCGGGGGCGCATCAGGCGGATTCGCCGCCCGAGCCCACCGGGCAGGTTCCGCCGCCGCCGACGGACCGGCCGCCGTTCCGGCCGGTCACGATCAGGACCGGCAGGGACGCACTGACCGCCGCCGCGCAGTTCCTGAAGTGGCTGGGCTTCGGCGGGATACGGCTGGCCGGGGACCGTACGGCCAACGGCATCGACCTGCGCGGGGACGGACTGGTCGCCCAGGTCGACCCGACCACGCAGCCCACCGCGGCCCGTGACGTGGAGTGCCTCTGGCTGAACTGCGCCAACGAGGACGCGGTCGGGGCCTTCTTCTCGCTGGCCGGTTACGCGCACGACGCGCGGCTGCGCGCCGACCAGCTCGGCGTACCGCTGTTCGTGATGGACCTGACCGGCACCCCGCAGCCGGTGAACGACGCGGCGGACGAGTTGATCAGGACGGGCCCCGGCACCCCCGGCTGACCCGCCCCCCCTTTCCCGGCACCTCCGGCTGATCCCCCCTTTCCGGCCCCCGGCTGACCCGCCCCCCTTCACGGCGCCCCGAGGCGCTCGGCAGCGCGAATTCCCGCGCGCCGGGCGCCTTTTCGCTGCCCGGGACGCCTCTTGACGCGCGCACCGGCACGGCTTACGTTCATTCCATATCGCAGAACTACTTTTCCACATAGCGGAAAGCGTGGAGGGAAGTAGTCGCCGACAGAAGCAGGAGAGGGACCTCATGCCTCGTATGACCGCCGCCCGCGCGGCCGTGGAGATCCTCAAGCTGGAGGGCGTCGACGTCGCCTTCGGTGTGCCCGGGGCCGCGATCAACCCCTTCTACGCGGCGCTCAAGGCGTCCGGCGGCATCCGCCACACGCTGGCCAGGCACGTCGAGGGCGCCTCGCACATGGCCGAGGGCTACACCCGCACCAGCCCCGGCAACATCGGGGTGTGCGTCGGCACCTCGGGCCCCGCGGGCACCGACATGATCACCGGCCTGTACTCGGCGACCGGCGACTCCGTCCCGATCCTGTGCATCACCGGCCAGGCCCCGACCTCCGTGATCCACAAGGAGGACTTCCAGGCGGTCGACATCGCCTCGATCGCCGCGCCGGTCACCAAGGCGGCGACCACCGTGCTGGAGGCCGCGCAGGTCCCCGGCGTCTTCCAGCAGGCGTTCCACCTGATGCGCTCGGGCCGTCCGGGACCCGTGCTGATCGACCTGCCGATCGACGTCCAGCTCACCGAGATCGAGTTCGACCCGGAGACGTACCAGCCGCTGCCGGTCTACAAGCCCGCCGCGTCCCGCGCCCAGATCGAGAAGGCGCTCGCGATGCTGCTGGCCTCGCGGCGCCCGCTGATCGTCGCGGGCGGCGGCATCCTCAACGCCGACGCCAGCGACCTGCTGGTCGAATTCGCCGAGCTGACCGGCACCCCGGTCATCCCGACCCTGATGGGCTGGGGCGCCATCCCCGACGACCACGAGCTGAACGCGGGCATGGTCGGCCTCCAGACCTCGCACCGGTACGGCAACGCCACGTTCCTGGAGTCGGACTTCGTCCTCGGCATCGGCAACCGCTGGGCCAACCGCCACACCGGCTACAAGCTCGACGTCTACACCGCGGGCCGCACCTTCGTGCACGTCGACATCGAGCCCACCCAGATCGGCAAGATCTTCGCCCCCGACTACGGCATCGCCTCGGACGCCAAGGCCGCGCTCGCGCTCTTCGTCGAGGCCGCCCGCGAGCTGAAGGCCGAGGGCAGGCTGCCCGACCGCCGCGCCTGGATCGACTCCACGCTGGAGCGCAAGGCGACCTTGCAGCGGCGTACGCACTTCGACGACATCCCGATCAAGCCGCAGCGCGTCTACGAGGAGATGAACCGGGCCTTCGGCCCCGAGACGCGGTACGTCACCACCATCGGCCTCTCGCAGATCGCGGGCGCGCAGATGCTGCACGTCTACCGCCCCCGGCACTGGATCAACTGCGGCCAGGCGGGCCCGCTGGGCTGGACCATCCCGGCCGCCCTCGGTGTCGCCACCGCGGACCCGGACGCGCAGGTCGTCGCCCTGTCCGGCGACTACGACTTCCAGTTCATGCTGGAGGAGCTGGCGGTCGGCGCGCAGCACCGGATCCCGTATGTGCACGTGCTGGTGAACAACTCGTACCTGGGGCTGATCCGGCAGGCGCAGATCGGTCTCGACATCGATTTCCAGGTCAATCTGGAGTTCGAGAACGTGAACTCGCCCGAGCTGGGCGTCTACGGCGTCGACCACGTCAAGGTGGTCGAGGGCCTGGGCTGCAAGGCGATCCGGGTCACCGACCCGGCTGAGCTGGGCGCGGCGTTCGAGCAGGCAAAGAAGCTGGCGGCCGAGTACCGGGTGCCGGTGGTGGTCGAGGCGATCCTGGAGCGGATCACCAACATCTCGATGAGCACGACGGCCGACATCAGCAACGTCGTGGAATTCGAGGAGCTGGCCACCGAGCCGGGCCACGCGCCCACGGCGGTCGTGCCGCTGCGGGTCTGAGGTCCACGGGCCCGGCGGTCACGGCCCGGTCGTCACGCGGCTTCGGGCCCGGCGGTCACGCTCCTTCGGGCTTGAAGTCCTCCCGCAGCTCCACCTTGCGGATCTTGCCGCTGACCGTCATCGGGAAGGCGTCCATGATCCGCAGGTGGCGCGGCAGCTTGAAGTGCGCGAGCCGGTCGGCGCAGAAGTCCTTGATCTCGGCGAGGGTCGGCGGGTCGGCCGGGTCGCGCGGGATCACGCAGGCCAGGATCTCCTCGCCGTACCGCTCGTCGGGCACCCCGACCACCTGCACGTCGGAGATCTTCGGGTGGGTGTACAGGAACTCCTCGATCTCCCGCGGGTACACGTTCTCCCCGCCGCGGATGATCATGTCCTTGATCCGGCCGACGATGGCGAGATAGCCGTCGTCCCGCATCGTCGCGAGGTCGCCGGTGTGCATCCAGCGCCCGGCGTCCACCGCCTCGGCCGTGCGCTCCGGCTCCTCCCAGTAGCCGAGCATCACCGAGTAGCCGCGGGTGCACAGTTCGCCGGGCTCGCCGCGCGGCACGGTGACGCCGCTGACCGGGTCGACGACCTTGACCTCCAGGTGCGGCAGGACCCGGCCGACGGTGGCGGTGCGGTGTTCGAGGGCGTCGTCCATCCGGGTCTGGGTGGAGACCGGCGAGGTCTCGGTCATCCCGTAGCAGATGGACACCTCGGCCATGTGCATCTCGGCCATCACCCGCTTCATCACCTCGACCGGGCACGGCGATCCGGCCATGATGCCGGTCCGCAGCGACGACAGGTCGTAGTCGGCGAAGTCGGGCAGTCCCAGCTCGGCTATGAACATCGTGGGGACGCCGTAGAGCGAGGTGCAGCGCTCCTCCTGGACGGCGCGCAGGGTCGCGGCCGGGTCGAAGGAGGGGGCCGGGATGACGATGCACGCGCTGTGCGTGGTGATGCCGAGGTTGCCCATCACCATGCCGAAGCAGTGGTAGAAGGGCACCGGCAGACAGACCCGGTCCTCCTGCGTGTAGCCGACCGTCTCGCCCACGAAATAGCCGTTGTTGAGGATGTTGTGGTGCGAGAGCGTGGCGCCCTTGGGGAAGCCCGTGGTGCCCGAGGTGTACTGGATGTTGATCGGGTCGTCGCAGCTCAACGTCGCCTCGACGGCGGCGACTTGATCCTCGGACACACCGTCGGCGGCGGCCAGCAGGGCGTCCCAGGTCGGGTCGCCGATGAAGACGACCTCGCGCAGCAGCGGACAGTTGCCGCGCACCTCGCCGACCATCCCGCGGTAGTCGCTGGTCTTGTGGCCGGTGGAGGCGATCAGCACCTCGATGCCGGACTGCCGCAGGACGTAGTCGAGTTCGTGCACGCGGTAGGCCGGGTTGATGTTGACCATGACCGCGCCGATCCGCGCGGTGGCGTACTGCACCAGCACCCACTCGGGGCAGTTGACCGCCCAGATGCCGACGCGGTCGCCCTTGATCACCCCGCGGCCGAGCAGTCCGCGCGCCAACCGGTCGACGTCCGCGCCGAATTGGGCGTACGTCCAGCGCCGCCCGCTCGCCACGTCCACCAGGGCCTCGCGTGCGGGGTGCGCGGCGATCGCCCTGTCGAGATTGCGCCCGATGGTGTCCCCGAGCAACGGCGTCTCCCCTGTCCCGTGCGCGTAGGAGGGCTCGGCGCTCCGGGCCGCCGGGCCGCCCGCCGCGCTCACTTGTAGTCCTCCTCGTGGAATTCGCCGCTCCCGTCGTGCATCGTGCGTTCGCGCAGCTCGATGCGGCGGATCTTGCCGGAGACGGTCTTGGGGAGGTCGGCGAACTCCAGCCGCCTGATGCGCTTGTACGGGGCGAGGACGGCCCGCGAGTGCGCGAAGATCGCCTTGGCGGTCTCGCCGTCCGGGGCCCAGCCCTCGGCGAGGACGACGTACGCCTTCGGTACGGCCAGCCGCAGTTCGTCGGGCGCGGGCACGACCGCCGCCTCGGCGACCGCCTCGTGTTCGAGCAGCGCGCTCTCCAGCTCGAAGGGCGAGATCTTGTAGTCGGACGCCTTGAAGACGTCGTCGGCGCGGCCGATGTACGTGATGTAGCCGTCGGCGTCGCGCGAGCCGATGTCGCCGGTGCGGTAGAAGCCGCCGCCCATCGCCTCGGCGGTCAGCTCGGGCTCGCCCGCGTACCCGGTCATCAGGCCGACCGGCCGGCCCTGGCGCAGGTCGAGGCAGATCTCGCCCTCGTCGCCGGTCTCGCCGGTCACCGGGTCGACGAGCGCGACCGTGTAGCCGGGCGTCGGCCGTCCCATGGAGCCGGCCTTGACCAGTTGGCCCGGGCTGTTGGCGACCTGCACGGCGGTCTCGGTCTGCCCGAAGCCGTCCCTGATCAGCACGCCCCACACCCGCCGTACGTGCTCGATGACCTCGGGGTTCAGCGGTTCACCGGCCGCGACCGCCTCGCGCGGCGGGGTGCCGAGCGCGCTGAGGTCGGCCTGGATCAGCATCCGCCAGACCGTGGGCGGGGCGCAGAAACTGGTCACCCGGGCGCGTGCCATCTCGGCCATCAGCCGGGCGGCGTCGAAGCGCGTGTAGTTGTGCACGAAGACGGTCGCCTCGGCGTTCCACGGCGCGAACAGACTCGACCAGGCGTGCTTGGCCCATCCGGGTGACGAGATGTTGAGGTGGACGTCACCTGGCCGCAGCCCGATCCAGTACATCGTGGCGAGGTGGCCGACCGGGTACGAGAGGTGGCTGTGCTCGACCAGCTTGGGCTTGGCGGTGGTGCCCGAGGTGAAGTAGAGCATCAGCGGGTCGCCCGAGGGGGTCGGCCCTTCGGGTACGAAGCCGGGGTCCGCCGCGTACGCGTCCTCGTAGGGGAGCCAGCCGTCGGGGGCGCCGCCGACCGCGATCCGCGTGTAGTCGCCGGGGACTTCGGCGAATTTCCCGGTGTCCGCGGCGCGTACGACGACGTGCCGGGCGGCGCCGCGGTCGATACGGTCGCGCAGGTCGGCGGGGCCGAGCAGCGGGGTGGCGGGGATGACGACGGCCCGCAGCTTCATGGCGGCGAGCGCGGTCTCCCACTGCTCCGCCTGGTTGCCGAGCATCACCAGGACCCGGTCGCCCGCGCGGACGCCGCGCGCCCGCAGCCAGTTGGCCACCTTCGCGGACCGCTCGGCCATCTCCGCGAAGGAGATCCTGACCTCGGTGCCGTCCTCCTCGACGATCCACAGCGCGGTGCGGTCGTTGTCCTTCGCGATGGCGTCGAACCAGTCCAGCGCCCAGTTGAATTCCTCGGGCTCCGGCCACCGGAAGCCCTCGCGGGCCGCCTGGTAGTCCTCACGGTGCCGCAGCAGGAAGTCACGGGCGGCCCGGAAAGCACCGGTCGCGTCCGTTGCCGCCATCTGTCCTCCTCATCGATGGACCCCTCGGTAGCATCGTGCGGTAGTGACCTGGGTCTCACTACCCCCGGACGGGGGTGAGAGCCGGTGTCCGATTCCGTCCGGCCGGGAGTCACGGGCTCCTGGCCGGGGTGGACGGTCGGGGGCGAGGAGGTGGATCGGGTGGACGGTCAGCGGGGCGAGGCGGTCGAGGTACGGGCCGCGTTGCTGCGAATGCGCAGGTCGGGGCTGTTGCCGGTGGCCTTCGGCGGGCTGGTGACCGGCGCCGCGGGCCAGGCGGGCGGCTACGGCGCCCGGCAGTTCCGTATCTCCGAGATGTCCGGTACCGACACCGAGTCGCTGCGGGGCCTCGCCATCACCACCGGCAACGGTCTGGGCGGCAAGACCCTCGCCACGGTCCGGCCCTGCTCGGTCACCGACTACGGCTCGTCCCGCGTGATCAGCCACGAGTACGACCCGCCCGTCGCCGCCGAGGGGCTGCGCTCGGTGCTCGCGGTGCCCGTCGTCGTCCGCCGCCGGGTGCGCGGGGTGCTCTACGGCGCGCTGCGGCAGCCGTACGCCCTGGGCGACCGTCCGCTGTCCGTCGCCCTCGACGCGGTCCGCGAACTGGAGCAGGCCCTGGCCGTACGGGACGAGGCCCAGCGGCTGCTCTCCTTCTGCCAGCAGCCGCTGACCGCCGACCCCCGGGCCTGGGAGCAGGTGCGCGAGGCGCATCTCGAACTGCGCGCGCTGGCCACCCGCATTCCCGATGTGCGGCTGCGGCAGGAACTGCTGTCCGCCTGCGCCCGGTTGGCCTCGGCCGCGGTCCCCTCCGGCGCGGCGTCGCGGGTCCCGCGCCCGGCGCCGCTGACCCCGCGCGAGCTGGACGTGCTGGCCTCGGTGGCGTCGGGCGCCACCAACGCGGCGGCTGCCGCGCGGCTTCGGCTGCGGCCCGAGACGGTGAAGAGCTATCTGCGGTCCGCGATGCGGAAGCTGGGTGCCCACACGCGACTTGAGGCCGTGGTCGCGGCGCGCCGCGAGGGCCTGCTGCCCTGACCTCGGGCGGATGAACGGCGGCGTTATTGGGGGGCCTCGGCCGGGGGCCCGCGGTTACGCTCGTCGGACCTGCGGCGCGCCGACGGCGCGGACGGCGGGAGTCGAGGCGTGGAGGGGGACGGGATGTCGGTCGACCGGTTGGCCGGGTTCGCGGCGATGTCGTTGGTGCTGGTGCTGATTCCGGGTCCGAGCGTGCTGTTCGTGCTCGGCCGGGCGCTGGCCCACGGGCGGCGGACCGCGCTGGGCAGTGTGCTGGGGAACGCCACGGGCGCGTATGTGCTGGTGACGGCGGTGTCGGTGGGGCTCGGGGAGATCGTCGCGCGGTCGGTGACGGTGTTCGTGGCGCTGAAGCTGGCGGGCGCCGCGTATCTGGTCTATCTGGGGGTGAAGGCGTTCCGGCAGCGGGGCGCGCTGTCGGCGGCGATGAGCGCGGACGAACCGGCCGGGGCCGCCCGGGGGGATCTCCGTACGCTCTGGGAGGGGTTCGTGGTCGGCGTGACGAATCCGAAGACGATGGTGTTCTTCGCGGCCGTGCTGCCGCAGTTCGTCGACCGGGGCGCGGGGCACGTACACGAGCAAATGCTGCTGCTCGGGCTGGTGTTCACGGTGATCGCGCTGATCTGCGACAGCGTCTGGGCGCTGACCGCGTCGGCGGCCCGCACCTGGTTCGCCCGCTCGCCGCGGCGGCTGGCGGCGGTCGGCGGCACCGGGGGTCTGGCGATGATCGGCCTGGGTGTGACGGTCGCGGTCACGGGGCGCGCCGACCAGTAGGACGGACCCCGCGGCGCCGGATGTGACATGTACGCGCGCGGTGGACCAGCGCCCTCACCCCTCCCGCCCGGCCGTCGTGCCTGGTGGGACGGGTGGATCGGGTGATGTGATCAGAGGCACAGGGCACGCGGCAACGAAACGTTTGCGTTTCGATAGGTCGGGTCGTACCGTCGTTGGAGTACGAAACCGTTTCGTTCATGCAGCGGTTCCGGTCGGTTCCTGCCCGTCCCGTTCCTCCTCAGGAGTCCCGCCTCATGTCATCCCAGTCCACCGCCGACGCGCACGTCGGCGACTCCGCCGCGGCCTCAGGGCCCCTCGGCGCGGGCCCCACGGGCCCGGTGCAGAAGACAGAGAAGGCGAACCACCGCTGGTGGGTGCTGAGCGTCATCGCGCTCGCCCAGCTCATGGTCGTCCTCGACGCCACCATCGTGAACATCGCCCTGCCGTCCGCCCAGAACGCCCTCGGCTTCAGCGACGGAAACCGGCAGTGGATCGTCACCGCGTACTCCCTCGCCTTCGGCTCCCTGCTGCTGCTCGGCGGACGCCTGGCCGACCTCATCGGCCGCAAGATCGTCTTCCTGATCGGCGTCGTCGGCTTCGCGGGCGCCTCCGCCCTCGCCGGCGCCGCGCAGAACTTCGAGGTGCTGGTCACCGGCCGCGCCCTCCAGGGCCTGTTCGGCGCCCTGCTCGCGCCGGCCGCGCTGTCGCTGCTCAACACGACCTTCACCGACGCCAAGGAACGCGCCAAGGCGTTCGGCATCTACGGCGCCATCGCGGGCGCGGGCGGCGGTGTGGGCCTGCTGCTCGGCGGCGTGCTCACCGAGCACCTGAGCTGGCGCTGGACGCTGTACGTGAACCTGATCTTCGCCGTCCTCGCCTTCGTCGGCGGTATGGCCTTCCTGCGCAAGGGCGCTCCCGCCGACCGCCCCAAGCTCGACGTCCCCGGCACGGTCATGGTCGTCGCGGGTCTGTTCGGCCTGGTCTACGGCTTCTCGAACGCCGAGACCCACCACTGGGGCTCCCCGATGACCTGGGGCTTCCTGGTCGCGGGCGGCGTGCTGGTCGGCGCCTTCGCCTGGTGGCAGACCAGGGCCGCGCACCCGCTGCTGCCGCTGCGCGTCCTGCTCGACCGTGACCGCGGCGCGTCCTTCATCATGCTGGCGATCTCCGGCGCCGGGATGTTCGGCGTCTTCCTCTTCCTGACCTACTTCCTCCAGGCGTCGCTGCACTACACGCCGGTCAAGACCGGTCTGGCGTTCCTGCCGATGATCGGCGCGCTGATGGTCTCCGCGCAGATCGCCACCAACAACCTGATGCCGCGGTTCGGGCCCCGCCCGATCGTCCCGCTCGGCATGGCGATGGCCGGCGCCGGTATGGCCTGGCTGACCGTCCTCGACCTCAACAGCACCTACGCGGCGCACGTCCTGCCGCAGTTGCTCGTCATCGGCTTCGGTATCGGCCTGGCCCTGCCGCCCGCCATGAGCGTGGCCACCGCGGGGATCGCCGCCGACGACGCCGGTGTGGCCTCCGCGGCCGTCAACACCATGCAGCAGGTGGGCGGTTCCATCGGTACGGCGCTGCTCAACACGCTGGCCGCCAGCGCCGCGACGAGCTACCTGTCCAGCCACAAGCCGTCCCCGGCCGTGGCCGCGCAGGCCCAGCTCCACAGCTACTCCACCGCCTACTGGTGGTCGGCGGGCCTCTTCGCCGTCGGCTTCGTCCTCGCCGCCCTCATGTACCGCAGCGGCCGTCCCAGCCAGGGCGACACCACCGTCCAGGCCGTCCACATGTAAGCAAGCCTCCGGGCTCCCAAGCCCCCCGGCCCCGCAGTGAGCGGTAGTGGGCCGGGGTCAAGGGGACCGGGCCGCCGGGTCATCGTGGGGACGGGACACCCGGCACCCCCGGCCCCCCGACCGGCCGCCCGGCCAGTGCGCCGCCCCCGTGCGCACAGGCCGGGCGGCCGGTCTCTCTTTTCCCGCACCCTGTCCGACGGGTAGGGTGCGGCGCATGATCCTCCCCCACCGTGTCTAGGCAGCGGTAAGCGCCCACAGACGACCGGCCCCGCCCTGACGGCGGGTTGACGGCGCTGCGCGGCATACGCGAAACCGCCCGCCTTCCCCCGGAAACCCGAGGATCACCCCCATGTCCGCGCCTGCCCGGGCTGCGTCCTACGCTGCCGTCTTCCGCCTTCCCCATGCCCGCCGCACCTTCGGTGCGGCCCTTTTCGGACGCCTCGGCTACGGCGTCGTCTCGCTCTCCCTCGTCCTGTCCCTGACCTCCGCCACCGGGTCGCTGTCGCGCGGCGGGCTGCTGGCCACGCTCTTCGCGACCGTGTCCGTCCTGCTCGGCCCCGCGCGGGCCGCGCTCGTGGACCGCTGGGGCGCCAGGCGCGGCCTGACCACGCTGGCGCTGCCGTTCGCCACGACCCTGTTCGTCCTGGCCGCGGCCGTACGGGAGCCCGGTACGCCGCTGTGGGCGTTCGCCGGGCTCAGCGGCGCGGCGGGGGCGCTGTGTCCGCCGCTCGGGCCGACGATGCGCGCGCTGTGGGACGCGCTGACGCCCGACGAGGCGCTGCTGCAAAGGGCGTTCAGCGTCGACACGGTCGCGGAGGAGCTGATCTTCCTCAGCGGGCCGCTGCTCGTGGTGGCCGTGCACCCGGTGAACGGCCTGGTGCTCTCCGGTGCCCTGATCGGCTGCGGCACGCTCGCGATGGTCACCTCCCCCGCCGCCCGGCTGCTGCCGCCGCGCCACACGTCGACCGCTTCGGCGGCCGGGCGGCTGCGGCTGTTCGGCGAGAAGGGCGGCGGCGTCCGCAGGGCCGCGTACGCCGCCGCCGGGATCGGCTGCTGCCTCGGCTGCGTGGAGCTGTTCGTGATCGCCTTCGCCGACCGGCACCACCACCCCTCGGCGGTCGGCTGGATCCTCGCCGCGCAGTCGGCGGGCAGCGCGCTCGGCGGTCTGCTGTACGGCCGGATCTCCTGGCGGCTGCCCGCCGCCGCCCGGCTCCCCGGCCTGCTCCTCGTCCTGGCCGCGCTCGTCTCGGTCACGGCCGCCGCCCCCGTACTCACGGTGTTCGGCCTGTGCGTCGCCGCCGCGGGCACCTTGACCGCGCCGATCCTCTCGACCGCCTATCTCGCGGCGGCGGGCGCGGCGCCCGACGGCGCCACCACCCGCGCGACGACCTGGGTCAACTCGGCCGTCAACGCAGGGTCTTCGGCCGGTGGCGCCGTGGCCGCGCTGCTGGTCGCCGGCGTGCCGCCGGCGCTCTGCTTCCTCCTGGCGGCGGTCCCGCCGCTGCTGGCCGCCGTCGCGATCGGCCGGGCGCGGCGGACGAAGGGCGGGGCCGAGGGTCCCGTGCTCGCGGAGGAGGGCGGAGGCGTCTGAGCACCCGGCCGCGGGGCGGTGGGCGCGCCCTCAGAGCTTGGGGGCCGCCCGGTTGAGGCGCGTGGCCAGGCCCTCGTAGTGCACGACCAGACCGTCGGCGTCCACGTCGATCTCGCTGCGGTACGTGCCGGAGGCGTAGCCGAGCCGGGCCCCTGACATCAGCGGGGTCAGGTGGGTGTAGCCCTGGATGGAGGGGCGGACGGCGAGGGTCGGGACGGGGACGAAGGCCATCAGGAAGTCCTGATGGCCTTCGTTGCGGTGGAGTTGGTGCCGCAGCACCGGCATCGTGTTGGTGAGCGGTGACATGCCGAGGTCGCAGTCGAGCGCGCCGTCGAGCGCGAGGACGACCTGCCCGTTGGCCGTCCAGCGGCTGCGCTCGTCCCGGCGCAGTTCGAGGTCGTAGGTGCCGTCGACGGTGTGCGAGGTGACGTGCAGCCGCCGGGTCACGTACCCGGCGTCGGTGTCCAACTCATAGCTCAGCCAGTATGGTTCGGGCTTCAGTCCGACCGCGCGGCCGTGCGCGCGCAGCCGTCCGGCGGCCAGTTCGACCCACGCGGTCTCGTATCCGCCGGTCTCCTCGACCTGCCAGGTGAGTACGGTGTTCGGCGCTGTCATGGCGCAAACGTAACGTTCGCCCCGGATCGGACGCCATAAGCGTGGCGAGGACACATGGACGACGGCGGTCCGCGGCCGTGACCGGCGGACGCGTCACTCGATCGGCGGGTGCCGGGCGCGGGGCGGGCGGGCGGCCGAAGCGGCGCGCGGGCCCGGTCGGCGCGGTGTCCACGCCTCGACCTCGCCGAATGCGCGTCCGGCGGCCGGGTTACGGTGGCTGCATGCACGTGAGCCAGCACGACGGACCCGGTGACCGGACTCCCGAAGGACAGCCCCACGAGCAGACGGCCCCCGCGACGGCCCGCGAGACGCCCCCCGGGCCGGTCTCGCCGACCGCGGAATCCGTGCCCGTACCGGAAGGGCCGCTGTATGTGCCGGTGCGACAGGGGCCCGCGGGCTATGTCGTACGGCTGTGGCGCACGCCCGTCGGCAGCAGGACGGCGGTCGCCTTCACCAGTGACCAGCGGCTGCGCTCGGTGCTGGGGCCGACCCAGCCGTGGATCAAGCTCTCGGAGAGCGCGCTGCGCGCGATGGCCGAGCCGCTGGGCGCCCGGCATCTGACCGTCGACCCGCTGCTGACCGCCCGGCCCCCGGCTTCCTGGACCGATCCGGCGGCGGGCCGCCCCTGCCCGCGCCGCGGCACCGACGGCGCCGCGGCGGGCGCCGCTGAAGGGGACGAGGGCGGCGACGGCATACGCCAGCAACCGGCGGGCCTGGCACCGTAGTTCGCCGTTCGAGACCCCGGCACGCTGAGGGTGCGCCGCGGCGCACCCTGAGCACGTACGCCCCCGGCCTCAGCCCGCGGGCTGCACCTCCCCCACCATCTGCGCCGTCACGTCCCCGCGCCCCGCGAGGTCGCCCGGCGGGATGCCCGGGTGGTGCCGGTCGGCGGACTGCGCGGTCGCGGGCGCGGCGTCGCCGAGGGCCAGCCGGGAGACGATCCGGTAGCGGTCGCCGCGGTAGACGGAGTGGACGTACTCCACCGGGCGGCCGGTGGCGTCCTTGGTGAGCCGTTCGAAGAGCAGCGCCGGTGACAGGACGGGCACGCCGATCAGCCGGGCCTCCTCGTCGTTGGTCACGGTGGGCTCGATGGACTGGACGGCCTCGTGCACGTGGACGCCGTGCCGGGCGCGCAGGAAGTCGTAGAAGTCGCCGGACTCCATGTCCGCCGCGTGGAGGCCGGGCACGAGGTCGGCCGGGACGTGCAGGTATTCGATGGCCATCGGCTCGTCGTCGACCAGCCGGAGCCGGGCGATGTAGGTGATCTCGGCGGCCGGGGAGATGTGCAGCTTGCGGCCGACGCGGGCGCCCGCCTGCACGGTGGTGAACTCCAGGACGCGGCTGGCCCAGGTGCCGGACGCCTGCGGGAGGCGGTGCGCCTGGCCGTCGAGCGCCAGCTCCTGGGTGATCTTGGCGCGGGCGACGAACATGCCGCGGCCGTGTTCGCGGACCAGCAGTCCCGTGGTGACCAGTTCGTCCACGGCGGAGCGGAGCGTGGGGCGGGAGACGCCGAGCTGCTCGCACAGGGTGCGCTCCGACGGGATCGGGTCGCCGGGCGCGCGCGACTCGACCAGTTCCATCAGGTAGTCGCGGACCCGTTCGCGTTTCAGCGCCGAGCGCGGCGGCTCGCTGGCCATGGGGGGCACCTTCCTGCCGCCGACGGGTCACCGGTGTGCCGCCGTCGTGCGGGTGAGTTCGTATGACGTGCTGCTGAGTTCGGGGGACGTGCCGGTGGGTTCATGTGACGTGCTGGTGAGCTGAGGTTATCCAGATGCTGACCAGTATGCCAGCGCTCCTTGCCACCTGGCTTTCGGGGGCCTCATTCGTATACAGCCTGCGTGTGGCGGGTGCGCGGCGGACGGCGGGTCGGCGGGCGACGGGTGCGCGAACTCTTGACGTGCTCAGTGGTCTATGCCATTTTCACTGACCAGCACTAGACCAGTTGGCAAGTGGTAAGTCCTGTTCGCTCCCTGCCCGAGGTGACATCCCCGTGAGATCCAGACTCGTTCCCGGCGCCGCGGCGCTCGTCCTCGCCGTCGCCGCGCTCTCCGCGTGCGGCTCCTCCTCCGGATCCGGCGGCTCCGGTGACTCCGGCGACACCGGCGGTTCCGCCAAGACGCCGGCCCCCGCCAAGCTCACCGTGTGGATCATGCGCGGCAGCATGTCCGACGGTTTCCTCAGCCGCTTCAGGTCCGACTTCGAGGCCGGGCACAAGGGCACCACCCTGGACATCCAGATCCAGGAGTGGGACGGCATAGGCCAGAAGATCACCAGCGCGCTGGCCAGCAACGACGCGCCCGACGTGATGGAGGTCGGCAACACGCAGGTCGCGCAGTACGCGGCGAGCGGCGGCGTCAAGGACCTCACCGACAAGGTGACCGACCTCCAGGGCGCCGACTGGATTCCCGGCCTCGCCGACCCCGGCAAGATCGACGGCAAGCAGTTCGGCATCCCCTGGTACGCGGCCAACCGCGTCGTGATCTACAACAAGGACCTCTTCTCGAAGGCGGGCATCGCCGCGCCGCCCAAGACCCGCGACGAGTGGATCCAGGACACCACCAAGCTCAACACCGGGGGCAACGACGGCATTTACCTGCCGGGACAGACCTGGTACGCGCTGGCCGGATTCATCTGGGACGAGGGCGGCGACCTGGCGGTCCAGGACGGCGACAACTGGAAGGGCGCGCTGGACACCCCGCAGGCCAAGGCGGGCATGGAGTTCTACAAGCGGCTCCAGGCGCTCGGCAAGGGCCCGAAGGACTCCGACGAGGCCAAGCCGCTCCAGGCCGACGTCTTCGCCAAGGGCAAGAGCGCGCAGATCATCTCGGTGCCCGGCGGCGCCGACGCCATCGTCAAGGCCAATCCCGCGATGAAGGACAAGATCGGCTTCTTCCCGATCCCCGGCAAGACCGCCGACAAGCCGGGCGCGGTCTTCACCGGCGGCTCCGACCTGGTGATCCCCGAGGCGTCCCGGCACCAGGCGCTCGCCTACGAGGTGGTCAAGGCGCTCGCGGGCACCAAGTGGCAGACGGACATGGCCAAGGAGATGAGCTACGTGCCCAACCGCACCTCGCTCGCGGGGGTGTTGGCGGGCAACGAGGGCGCCTCGGTGATGGCGGTCGGCGCGGCCAACGGCCATGCCACGCCCAACTCGCCCAACTGGGCGGCGGTCGAGGCCAACAACCCGATCAAGCAGTACATGACGCAGGTGCTGACCGGCAGCGACCCGGACGCGGCGGGCAAGACGGCCTCGGCGGCCGTCACCAAGGCCCTCGACACCGCCTCCTGACCGGCCACGCCCCGCCCGCTCCCTATCTGATCCGCGTCCGCCCGACAGCGTCCGATCAGCGCCCCGAGGAGAACCGCCGTGCTCACCGCTCCCAACGCCGCCTCACGGCCGGCCGTCGCGGAACCGCCACCGCCGCCCCGCGAACGTCGGCGCCGCCGCCGCCCGCTCGCCGCGGTCTGGCCGTATCTGCTGGTCGCCCCCACCGTGGTGGGCACGGCCTTCCTGCTGGTCTACCCGCTGGTCAGAAACACCGTCATGTCGTTCCAGCACTTCGGCCTCGGCGAGCTGATCCGCGGCGGCGCCACCTGGGTCGGCTTCGCCAACTACAGTACGGTGCTGGACGATCCGGAGTTCTGGACGGTGGTCCGCCGCACCCTGTGGTGGACCGGGCTGAACGTCGTGCTGATCATGGTGCTCGGCACGCTGGTCTCGCTGATGCTCGTCAAGCTCGGCAAGCGGATGCGGCTCGCGGTGATGAGCGGTCTGGTCCTGGCCTGGGCCACTCCGGTGATCGCGGCCACCACGATCTTCCAGTGGCTGTTCCAGTCCCGTTTCGGAGTGGTCAACTGGCTACTGGTAAAGCTGGGCTTCGAGTCGTACCGCGACTACACCTGGTTCGCGCACGGCGGCTCGACCTTCGCGATCCTGGTGACGCTGGTGGTCTGGCAGTCCGTGCCGTTCGCGGCGCTGACCCTCTACGGCGGCCTGACCACGATCCCGGCGGAGCTGTACGAGTCGGCCAGGATCGACGGCGCGGGCGCCTGGCAGACCTTCCGGCTGGTCACCTTCCCCATGCTGCGCCCGCTGTTCGCGCTGATCACCTCGCTTGAGGTGATCTGGTGCTTCAAGTGCTTCGCCCAGATCTGGGTGATCAGCGAGGGCGGTCCCAACGGGGCGACCACCACGCTGCCGGTCTACGCCTTCCAGATCGCGCAGTCCCTGCACAAGTACGACCTCGGGTCCGCGGTCTCCACGCTGACCGTCCTGATCCTGCTCGGCGTGCTGGTCTTCAACCTGCGCCGGATGTTCCGTGAGGAGGGCGCGCAGTGAGCACGTTCACCGCAACTGGTAAGGCCCCGCGCGCGGGCGGACCGGGCGGACCGGGCGGACCGGGCGGACCGGGCGGACCGGGCGGGCCGGGCCGTCGGAACCGGCCGGTCCGCGGGTCCCTGCGGCGGCTGCCGCTCAATCTGGCCGCGCTGTTCACGCTGGCGGTCGCCGCCTTCCCCGTCTACTGGATGGTGATCACGGCCTTCAAGCCGACCACCGCCATCCAGGCCGACACCCCGTCCTTCCTGCCGCTGCACCCCACCTTCGCGCACTTCCGCACGGCCATGCACGCCGACGGCTTCGGCACCTTCTGGCGCAACAGCCTGACCGTGACGCTCGGCGCGGTGCTGATGTCGCTGGTGGTGGCGCTGCTGGCGGCCTTCGCGGTCGGCCGGATGCGCTGGCGCGGCCGGCGGGCCTTCATCCTGCTGGTCTTCACCGCGCAGATGGCGCCGTGGGAGGCGCTGCTGATCCCGATGTACGTGATCGCGCGGGACACCGACATGCTCGACAAGCTGTCGATGCTGACGCTGGTCTACTTCATGACGACGCTGCCGTTCACGATCGTGACGCTGCGCGGCTTCCTCGCGGCGATCCCGGTGGAACTGGAGGAGGCCGCCCAAGTGGACGGCTGCACAAGGCCGCAGGCGTTCCGCCGGGTCACCTTCCCGCTGCTCGCGCCCGGCCTGCTGTCCACGTCGCTGTTCGGCTTCATCACGGCGTGGAACGAGTTCGCCTTCGCCAACACGCTGATCATCAAGAACCAGGACGCCCGCACGCTGCCGGTCTGGCTCTCCTCGTTCAGCAATGTCTTCGGTACCGACTGGGGCGCCACGATGGCCGCCTCCTCGCTGTTCATGCTGCCCGTGCTGCTGGTCTTCCTCGTCCTCCAGAACCGGGTCACCACCGGAATGACCGCCGGCGCCGTGAAGGGCTGACCGCGCGACCGCTGTCCACGCTCCCTGCCCGCGACCGCTGTCCACGCCCCCTGCCCCCGCGACCGCTCCCCGCGCCCGCTCCCAGGTCACCTCGCTCGACGCCGTCGACCGCCGACCCCCGCCGCCCCCACTGGAGCCGCTGTGATCATTCCGCACCCCTCCCATCTCGCCCGTATCCCCGGCCACTTCACCTTCGACGCGACCACGTCCGTCCGGGCGAGCGACGGCGCCCAGGGCGCGGCGGACCTGCTGCGTACGCTGCTCGCGCCCGCCACCGGGCTGCCGCTGCGGCCCTCGCCCACCGGCCGGGTGGTGCTCGCGCTCGACCCCGAGCTCGGCGGTCTCGGCGCGGAGGGCTACGGCCTGACCGTCGGGCCCGACGCGGTGCTGCTGCGGGCGGCCAGGCCGGCGGGGCTGCTGCACGGTGTGCAGACGATCCGTCAACTGCTGCCCGCGCAGGCCCTGTCGGAGCGCCCGGAGAGCGGGGTGGCCTGGCGCATGCCGTGCGTGCAGGTCACGGACGTGCCGAGGTTCGGCTGGCGCGGCATGATGCTGGACGTCGCCCGGCACTTCCAGCCGGTGTCGTTCCTGCGGCGCTTCGTGGACCTGCTGGCGTTCCACAAGCTGAACGTGCTGCATCTGCACCTGACCGACGACCAGGGCTGGCGGATGCCGGTCGCCGCCTACCCCCGGCTCACCGAGGTCGGCGGGGCCAGGTCCCGCTCGATGATCGGGCGTTCGGGCAGCGGCCGGTTCGACGACCTGCCGCACGCGGGGGCGTACACCACCGCAGAGCTGCGGTCGCTGGTCGCCTACGCGGCCGAGCGCGGCGTCACGGTGGTGCCGGAGATCGAGATGCCGGGGCACACCCGCGCGGCGCTGGCGGCCTATCCGCACCTGGGGAACGTGCCGGGGCGCGAGCTGGACGTGTGGACCGAGTGGGGTGTGTGCCGCAACATCCTCGGCGTCCACGACGAGGTGCTGGACTTCTGCCGCACCGTGCTCGGCGAGGTGCTCGACGTGTTCCCCTCCTCGTACGTGCACATCGGCGGCGACGAGTGCCCGGTCACCGAGTGGGAGGAGAGCCCGGCGGCGCGGCGGCGCGCGGCGGAGCTGGGCCTGGCCGCGCCCAAGGACCTGCGCGGCTGGTTCCTCGGGCGGATCGGCGACTTCCTGATCGAGGCGGGGCGGCGCCCGCTGTGCTGGGCGGAGGACTCGGGCACGCTGCCGCCGGAGTTCACCGTGATGCCGTGGCGGGACACCGACCACGGGCTGGCCGCCGCCCGGCGCGGCCACGACGTGATCATGGCGCCGCACCGCTCGACGTATCTGGACTACCCGCAGACCGAACAGCCCGGTGAACCGCTCGGCCAGGCGGGCGGAATCGTCGACCTGCGGGCCGTGCACGGCGGCGAGACCGTACCCGCCGACTGGGAACCGGCCGCGGCGGCACGGGTGCTGGGCACGCAGGCGCAGCTCTGGAGCGAATTCGTGCCGACCGCCGAACACGCCGAGTACCTGGTCTTCCCCCGGCTGTGCGCGCTGGCCGACCGGGCCTGGAATCCGGCGGGCGACTGGTCGACGGACTTCCTGCCCGCCCTGCTCCGGCACGAGGACCGGCTGGCGGCGCTGGGTATCGCCCACCGGACGATCCCGCACCCCGCGGTCCCGCCGCACACCCCCCGAGCCACCTCCCGCACCACCTCTCCCCGGACCATCTCCCAGTAGTCCCGCACCATCACCCCCCTCTGGAAAGGGATCACCGTGTCAGGAAAGTTCCGCATGTCGACCCGCGTCCGTACGGCGATGGCCGTCTGTACGGCGGCCGGTCTCGCCTGCGCCGCGCTCACCGCGATGCCCGCCTCGGCGGCGCAGGACTCGCTGAGCGCGCAGTACCGCACCAGCGCCTCCGGCGCCACCGCCGACCAGTCGGAGCCGTGGCTGGAGGTCACCAACACCGGCAGCACCACGGTGCCGTTGAACACCGTCACCGTGCGGTACTACTTCAAGTCCGACGGCCCGAACGTCAGTTACCGCTTCGCGTGCTCGTGGGCGGTCAAGGGCTGCGGCAACATCACCGGCACCTTCGGGACGCTGGCCAATCCGACGGCCACCGCGGACCGCTACCTGGAGATCGGCTTCACCTCGGGCGCGGGTTCGCTGACGCCGGGTCAGAACACCGGTGACATGCAACTGCGGTTCTACCGCGCCGACTGGCAGACCCTCACGCAGTCCGACGACTACTCCTTCAACGGCTCGCAGACGGCCTACGCGAACTGGAACAAGGTCACGGTGCAGAAGAGCGGCGCCGTGGTCTGGGGCACCGCGCCCGCGGGCAACGACCCGACCAACCCGCCCACCACTCCCCCGACCACCCCGCCGACCGGCAACCCGACCGGTCCCGCGATGTTCGACGACTTCACCTACACCTCCAGCTCCGACCCGGCCGTGCAGCAGCACGGCTGGACGGTCAAGTCCGGTCAGGGCGGCCCCGGTGTGGCCGGCGCCACCTGGTCGCCGCAGGACGTGACCTTCGTCGCCGACGGCGCGAGCAACAAGGTGATGAATCTGCGGCTCACCACCGACGGCACGGCGGCGGGCACCAAGGAGACCGAACTCCAGACCACCGCAAGGAAGTTCAAGAACGGCACCTACGCGGCCCGGGTCAAGTTCAACGACACACCGACCGGCGGCCCCGACGGCGACCACGTCAACCAGACCTTCTTCACCTTCACGCCGCTCAACGCGCCGATGGACCCGAACTACAGCGAGCAGGACTTCGAGTACCTGCCCAACGGCGGCTGGGGCGAGACCCAGAACATCATGTACGAGACGTCCTGGGAGACCTACAACCCGGACCCGTGGAACGCGGTCAACACCCACGGCCAGCAGTACGGCAGCCTCGACGGCTGGCACAACCTCCAGATCACCATCGACAACACGAACATCACCTACTACATCGACGGCAACCAGGTCGCGCAGCACGGCGAGCCGTACCTGCCCGAGACGCCGCAGTGGATCGACTTCAACCACTGGCTGATCGACCTCGCGGGCCAGACGAGCAACACCCCGCGCTCGTACAACCAGCAGGTCGACTACGTGTACTTCCTCAAGGACCAGGTGCTGACGCCCGCCCAGGTGCAGACCCAGGTCGCGGCCTACCGCACGGCGGGCACCACCTTCACGGACACCGTGCCGTCCTCCTGATCCGGTGGCGCGGCCGGGACCCCGGACCGGGGGCCCGGCCCGCCGTCCGGTCGCCGGCCCCCCGGACCTCCCCGCGCGGGAAGTCCGGGGGGCCGGCGGGTTTCTGTTATCCCCCTGGTCGTGGCAGCGTCTCCTGTCCGAGGGCAGATACGTGTCACCCGGCCGGAGTCCGGGCCAGGACGGAGTGTGAGCAGCATGCGCGCAGGCGACCGGGTCGGTCCCGACCCCGCGTTGGTGAGTGCCGCGCGGGCGGGCGACCAGGCGGCACTCGACCGGCTGGTCGCGGAGTGCCTGCCGCTGGTCTACAACATCGTCGGGCGCGCCCTGGACGGGCACGACGATGTGGACGACGTGGTGCAGGAGACGCTGCTGCGGGTGGTCCGCGGCCTGTCCGACCTGCGCGACCCGGCGGCGTTCCGCTCCTGGCTGGTGGCCATCGCGGTCCGCCAGGTGCGCGACCGCGAGCAGGCGCGCAAGGCGGCGTGGCACCAGCAGACCGCCCTGGACGCGGCGGAGCTGATACCGGACCCGGCCTCGGACTTCGCCGCCGTGACGATCCTGCGGCTCGGGCTGACCGACCAGCGCCGGGAGAT
Source organism: Streptomyces sp. NPDC008079 (assembly GCF_042957385.1). Classification (NCBI taxonomy): domain Bacteria; kingdom Bacillati; phylum Actinomycetota; class Actinomycetes; order Kitasatosporales; family Streptomycetaceae; genus Streptomyces; species Streptomyces sp. NPDC008079. Next base: position 48,611 of record NZ_JBIBIC010000013.1, on the reverse strand, counting down.
CGCGGAGGCCACCCGCTGGCTGGACCGCGACGACCGTACGCTGCTCGCGCTGTGGTGGCTGGAGGAGACCGGCGACCTCGGCCGCTCGGAGCTGGCCGACGCCCTGGGCCTGACCCGGCAGCACGCCGCGGTGAAGGTCCAGCGGATGAAGGAACAGCTCGAAACCTCGCGCACGGTGGTGCGGGCGCTCGGCGACGCGGGCGGCTGCGCGGGTCTCACGCATGTGACCGGCGGCTGGGACGGTGTGCCGAGCCCGCTGTGGCGCAAGCGCTTCGCGCGGCACATCCGCGGCTGCCCGGACTGCGGGCAGCGCGGCCGGACGCTGCTGCCGATGGACCGGCTGCTCAGCGGGCTGCCGCTGCTGCCGGTGCCGCTCGGGATGCCGTTCAGCGCGCCCTTCGGCGGGCACGCCCCGGCGGCGCCCCCGCACACCGGCCCCGCGGGCCCGCCGCCCGCGCACTCCCCGATACCCCCCTCCCAGGCCGCTCCCCAAGCGGCGGCCCCGCGCACCGCTCCGCGACACCGCCCCCCACGGCGGAGCGGTGCGCCCCGGGGAATCCGCGGCAGGCTGCTGCACGGTCCGCTGAGCGTCCCGGCCGCCGCGATGGGCGCGGTCGCGGCGGTGGCGGCCGGAGCGCTGCTGGCCGTGCACCTGTCGGCCGACCGGTCCCCCGGCACCCCGGCCGCCGACAGCACGCCGATCCGTCCTTCGGTGACGATCTCGGCGCCCGCCACGACCGCCTCCCCCTCCCCCACGCCGTCCGCGACGAGGACCGGCGCCAAGCCGACGACGAAGCCGCCGCGCAAGCCCACGCCGACGACCCATGCGCCGCCGCCCGCGGCGCCGCCGGTCGCGCCGGTCTCCTCGGTCCGCAAGGGCGTCGGGGTGTGGTCCTTCCCCGGTGTGAACACCGCGCTCGACCGGTCGGGCGCGGGCTGGTACTACACGTGGTCCACGACGCACGGCGGCATCAGCGGACCCGGCTTCGTGCCGATGATCTGGGGCGGTGACAGCGCGAGTCCGACGGCGCTGGCGCAGGCGAAGGCGGCGGGTCCGTACCTGCTGGGCTTCAACGAGCCGGACATGGGCGGCCAGGCGAACATGACGGTGGATCAGGCGCTGTCGCTGTGGCCGAAGTTGATGGCGAACGGCAAGGTGCTCGGCAGTCCCGCGGTCGCCTACGGCGGCGACACGGCCGGCGGCTGGCTCGACCGGTTCATGTCGGGGGCTCAACAGCGCGGCTACCGCGTCGACTTCATCGCCCTGCACTGGTACGGCGGGGACTTCACGACGCCGAACGCGGTCTCCCAGCTCAAGTCGTATCTGACGGCGGTCCACAACCGGTACAACAAGCCGATCTGGCTCACCGAATTCGCGCTGATCGACTTCGCCAACGGCGTCCGCTTCCCGACCGACAGCCAGCAGGCCGCCTTCGTGACGGCCGCGACGAAGATGCTCGACGGACTGCCGTGGCTCCAGCGGTACGCCTGGTTCGGGCTGCCCGCCGACGACAACAAGCCGAGCAGCGGGCTGTTCCACAGCGGTCCGGTGGAGACGGCGGCGGGGCGGGCGTTCGAGGCGGCGCGCTGAGCGGTCGTCAGCGCGCCGCCTCACCCGGCGGGCCGCTCGAACCGCACCTCGGGCGTCCGCGCCCGCGGGTCGGAGGCGGCCAGCAGCCGCAGACCCTCCGCGTCGAGCGCGTCCCGGTCGGCCGGGCGCAGCGGCGCGAAGGGCGCGACGACGACGGCCGCCGTGTCCTTGGCACGCTCGAACCGCCAGGTGCCGCCGACGAATCCGTCGACCAGGACCGTGCCGCGGATGATGCCGTTGACGGTCATCACCCGCGGCCGGTGCTCGTCGGCGAGGACGCGGGTGCGGTCGGCGTGCGAGAGCAGCAGATTGTCGAAGTCGGCGACGAAGCGCGCGGAGACCTCGGTGGCGGGGTCGGTGAGTTCCGCGTCCGGCAGGTCGTACAGCTCCCTGCCGTCCTCGGCGGTGTAGGTCCGGCAGTCCAGCGCGGTGAAGACCTTCTTGAGGCCGGTGAGTCCGCACCACTTCTGCATGTCGGCGGGGGTGGCGGGGCCGGACGCGGCCAGGTAGCGGCGGACCAGCGCGGCCGGTTCCGCGGCGGTCGCGGCGGGGTCGGCCATCGGCTGTCCCAGCCAGTCGTCCAGCAGGGTGTAGGCGGGCTGGGCGCTCGCGCCCCACAGCCCGCGCGGCGGCACCTGTGCCAGCGGCGCCCACACCCGTAGCGCGTTGACCAGCGAGGCGGGGTCCGCGTCGGGCCAGCGAGCGCTCAGCGCGGTACGCAACTCGGCGGGTCCCAGCGGCCGTTCGGCCAGCGCCTCGCGGCCGTGCGCGACCAGTTCCGCGCGGTCGACGCCCGCGGCGCCCGCCGCCCACTGCGAGCCGCGAAATCCCCGGTCCAGCATCGGCTGGATCCACGGCCGCAGCCGCAGCGCGTCCGCCGCCGTCACCAGATGCACGGTGCCGCGCATCAAGACGACGCGCACCACCGCGCGTTCGGTGAGCAGCGTGCCCAACTCGTCGAAGCGGAAGCCGTTCAGCCGGGTCCACAGGCCCGGATAGGGCGAGGTGGGGTGCTGCGACTGGAGTCCGAGCAGATGGGCGACGGCGTCCTCGGCGGCCGTCCGCCGCCGGTCCAGCAGCAGCTGGCGCGCGAGCAGGGTCCGGTTGAGAGTGCGGCGGTCGAGCGGCGTGAGCATGGCTCCTACGCTAGGGCCCGTCGCGGACAGTCGCTGTCCGCGACGGCGGGCGGGCGGTGCGGGCGGTGCGCGCGACGACCGAGCCACTGGCCACCCTGACCTGCGGGAAGAAACGGTTTTCGGTCCCCGAACCAAGTGATGGGTGACAGGTGGCAGACAGCACAGGAGGTCCCCGCGTGCAGATACCCACGCACGAGCCCGGACGGAACCGAACCCCGTTCGGCGAGGTGTACGAGGCGCACTTCGACGCCGTTCTCGGCTTCATTACCCGGAGAACCACCGACCGGCACTTGGCCGCCGACCTGACCGCCGACGTCTTCGTGGCCGCGCTGGAGACATTCGAGGGTTACGACCCCAGGCGCGGCACGCACCTCATGTGGCTCTACGGGATCGCCCGCAACACCACGGCCGCGCATGCCCGCCGCGCGGTACGTGAGCGGGACGCGGTGGCCGCGGTCAGCGGTCGGCGGCTGCTGGACGAGCAGGACATGCAGCGCTTCGAGGAGCGCATCGACGCCGAATGGGCGGCCAGGGAGTTGCTCGCCCGGCACGCCGGGCTCTCCGAGCCGCTGCGCGCGGTGATCGACCTCGTCGCTGTCGACGGTCTCACGACCAAGGAGGCCGCGAAGGTGCTCCGGATCTCCCAGGCGACCGCCCGGGTCCGCCTGCACCGCGCCCGCGCCGCCCTGCGTGCCGAATCCACCACCCCGTCCGCCGCATTCGATTCCCCCCTCACGGAGGTCACCCGATGAACACCCCGGTCGGATTCAAGCAACGCCTCGGTGCCGAGCTGGCCCTACTGGAACAGGTACGAGCCGAACAGCGGGAAACAGAGCGGGCATCCCGACGAAAGGTGCCGGTGGCCGCCCGCGGGATGCTCGCACGCCCCGCCGTACGTCGGACCGCGTTCGCGGGCCTGGCCGCGGGCGTGGCGGCCACCACGATCGTCGCGACCTCCTCCGTCCGGGGAGCGCAGCCCCAACCGGTACACGCCATGACGGTCGCCCAGGTGCTGGACGCCGCCGCGGACAACGCCGCGAAGGGTCCGGGCAAGGAGCCGGGTCTCCACCAGTGGTTGTACACGGACGATGTTGTCTGCGTGACGACGTGCGGGCACGAGCGGTCCTGGTACCGGTACGACGGTCTCAAGAGCGCGTCGGTCGGCAAGTCATTGGCGTCAGGAAACCGCACTGCCGTCCAGGTGCGCGATGTCTTCACCCCCTTCCGCTCGGGGAAGGTCGGGGACCATCCGCGGGAGACCCGCGAGGTTCTGTCCCGACTGCCCACCGATCCCCACGAGCTCCTCAAGCGGGTGAGTACTGACCCCTTCTTCAACAGTTCAGGAGAAGAGCCGGGCGCGGCCCCCACCAACGGAATATTCCACAGCCTGGGTGAACGGCCCCCGGCCGTCACACCCGCAGCGCAGTTCACCAGGATCCTCCACATTCTGCGGACCGCATCGACCGTCCCGCCCCGGATCAACGCCGCGCTTTACCACGCGCTGGCGCTGATCCCCGGAACCACGCTGGTCAGCACGCCGATGCGAGACGCGGCCGGTCGGCCGGGACTCGCCATCGCCTTCGATTTCCACGATCGGCAACGAACGCACGAGTACCTCATCCTGGACCCGAGCACGTACACCTACCGCGGCGACCGCGTCGACTGGCACGGAGAGAGCGACTTCTCCGATTCCTTCGCCCGCGTGACGACCGGCGTCGTCGACCATCCCGGCCAGATGCCCGGCGGCCCCGCCCCGGACCCCTCGGACATCGTGGAACTGCCCCCGGTCGTCCAGGCGCCGCTCAAAGCACGCTGACCGACACCGCCAACAGGAGTTCGGGCCGCCCTGGACCCGGGCCCCGCAACGGGGGTGCGGCGAGGGCCGGGTCCGGCTCCCCATCGGGGACCCGGACCCGGTCTCGGCGGGCCGGTGGCCGCTACGCGGCCGGGGAGCCCAGGCGGCGGGACGGGGTCTTGGGCTCGTGGTGGATCGGGGTGCGGGCGCCGGTGAGGGGGGCGCCGGAGCCGCCGCGCGAGTGGGCGACGATCTCGGCGGCGATCGACAGGGCGGTCTCCTCGGGCGTGCGGGCGCCGAGGTCGAGGCCGATCGGCGAGTGGAGCCTGGCCAGGTCGAGTTCGGTCACCCCGGTATCGCGCAGCCGGTCCAGGCGCGCGAGATGGGTGCGGCGCGAGCCCATCGCGCCGATGTAGGCCAGCGGCAGCCGCAACGCCCGCTCCAGCAGGGGGATGTCGAACTTGGCGTCGTGGGTGAGGACGCAGACCGCCGTACGGCCGTCCAGCCGCCGCTGCCGCGCCTCTGCCTCCAGGTAGCGGTGCGGCCAGTCGACGACCACCTCGTCGGCCTCGGGGAAGCGGCGGGCGGTGGCGAAGACCGGCCGCGCGTCGCAGATCGTCACGTGGTAGCCGAGGAACTTGCCCGCCCGTACCAGCGCGGACGCGAAGTCGATCGCCCCGAAGACCAGCATCCGCGGCGGCGGCACGCTGGCCTCGACCAGCAGGGTGAGCGGCGCGCCGCAGCGGCTGCCGTCCGCGCCGATCACGACGGTCCCGGTGCGCCCGGCGGCCAGCAGCGCGCGGGTCTCGGCCGCCGCCGTACGGTCCCGCTCGTCGTCACCGAGCGAGCCCGCGTACGCACCGGCGCCCTCGGCCTCGCGGACCAGCAGCGCCCGGCCCAGCAGCTCCGCCGGGCCCTCGACCACACGGGCCACCGCCGCCGCCTCGCCGGAGACGGCCGCGGCCAGCGCCGCGACGACCTCGGGCCGTACCGCGGGGTCGATCCGCTGCACGAAGATGTCGATCGCGCCGCCGCAGGTCAGGCCGACGGCGAAGGCGTCCTCGTCGGAGTAGCCGAAGTGCTGGAGGACCGCGGCCGCGTCGGGGCCCGCGGCCAGCACCTCCCGGCACAGCTCGTAGACCGCGCCTTCCACGCACCCGCCGGACACGCTGCCGATGGCGTCGCCGCCGCCGTCGACGGCGAGCGCCGCACCGGGCTGGCGCGGGGCGCTGCCGCCGGTCGCGACGACCGTCGCGACGGCGAACGGACGCCCGAGACCGCACCAGCGGTACAACTCGTCAGCGATGTCCAGCATGGCGTTCCAGCTCCTTCTTCCTACAACTCGCTCTGCCCGGCGATCACTTGACGCCGAGCCAGCCCTCGATCGGGTGCAGGGCGAAATAGACGACGAAGACGGCCGTGAGAATCCACATGAACAGCCCCGGCTCGCGCCACTTGCCCTGCGCGGCCTTGATGGCGGTGTACGAGACGGCCCCGGCACCGACTCCCGCGGTGATGGAGTAGGTGAACGGCATGAGGGCGACGGTCATGAAGACCGGTACGGCCACGGCGCGGTCGGACCAGTCGACGTGCCGTGCGTTGCTCATCATCATCGCGCCGATCACGACGAGCGCGGCGGCGGCGACCTGGCCGGGCACGATCTGGGCCAGCGGGGTGAAGAACAGGCCGAGCGCGAAGAGGACGCCGGTGACGACCGAGGACAGGCCGGTGCGGGCGCCCTCGCCGACGCCGGTCGCGGACTCGATGAAGACGGTCTGCCCCGACGCTCCCGCGACGCCGCCGATCGCGCCGCCCGCGCCGTCGACGAACAGCGCCTTCGACAGGCCCGGCATCCGGCCCTTGTCGTCGGCGAGCCCAGCCTCGGTGCCGACGCCGATGATGGTGGCCATCGCGTCGAAGAACCCGGCGAGCACCAGAGTGAAAACGATGACGCCGACGGTCATACCGCCGATCGAGCCCCAGCCGCCGAACTCGACATGGCCGAAGAGCCCGAAGTCCGGCATCGAGACCGCGCTGCCCTCCAGCTTGGGCGCGCTGCCTCCCCAGTCGGCCGCCGTGAGGTCGCCCGCCGCGTTGACGATCACGGACAGGACGGTGCCGGCCACGATGCCGATCAGGATCGCGCCCGGCAGATTCCTGGCCTGGAGCATGAAGATCAGCAGCAGGGTCACGCAGAAGAGCAGCACGGGCCAGCCGCGCAGCTGGCCGCCGGCGCCGAGGGCGACCGGGGCCGTGCCGTGCGGGTCGCCCTTGCCGACGAAACCGGCGTTGACCAGGCCGATCATCGCGATGAACATGCCGATGCCGATGGTGATGCCGTGCTTGAGCGCCAGCGGTATCGCGTTCATGACGATCTCGCGCAGCCCGGTGACCACCAGCAGCACGATGACGCCGCCGTAGATCACGCACATACCCATAGCCTGCGGCCAGGTCATGTTCGGAGCCACTTGGGTGGAGATCACCCCGGCCACGCTCAGCCCCGCCGCGAGCGCGAGCGGCACCTTGCCGACGAAGCCCATCAGCAGGGTGGAGACGGCGGCGGCCAGCGCCGTCGCGGTGATCAGCGCGGCGTGGCTGAGCTTGTGCCCCGCCACGTCGGGTCCCGACAGCAGCAGCGGGTTGAGGAGCAGGATGTAGCACATCGCCATGAAGGTCGTGATGCCGCCGCGGACCTCGCGGGGGATCGACGAGCCTCGGGCCGAGATGTGGAAGTACCGGTCGAGCCAGGATCTCCCGGCGGGCTGTCGCGAGCCTTCGCCCGCGTCCTCCGCCGCCGTCCGCGGCTCTACTGGCGTCTGGGTCATGGTGCCAACTCCCAAGGTTCACAGGGGCACTCGTACGCGGTGTACGGGATTTGGGATCTGCGTGGCCTGCACGACCCGGGGGACGGCCCGAGACGAACAAGAAAGGGGGACCGGGGGGCGGGAGCCCCCCGGCCGCCTAGGTTCCGGTCAGGTGCTCCGGCCGGATCGGGGTCCGGTTCAACTCCAGCCCCGTCGCGTTCCTGATCGCCGCGAGGACCGCGGGAGTGGACGACAACGTGGGCGCCTCGCCGACGCCGCGCAGGCCGTAGGGCGCGTGCTCGTCGGCGAGTTCGAGCACGTCGACCGGGATGGTCGGCGTGTCGAGGATCGTGGGGATCAGGTAGTCCGTGAAGGACGGGTTGCGGACCTTGGCGGTCCTGGGGTCGACGATGATCTCCTCCATCACCGCCACGCCCAGGCCCTGCGTGGTGCCGCCCTGGATCTGGCCGACGACCGACAGCGGGTTGAGCGCCTTGCCGACGTCCTGGGCGCAGGCGAGTTCGACCACCTTGACCAGGCCCAGTTCGGTGTCGACCTCGACCACCGCGCGGTGCGCGGCGAAGCTGTACTGGACGTGTCCGTTGCCCTGTCCGGTGCGCAGGTCGAACGCGACGGTCGGGCGGTGCCTGAACTCCAGTTCCAGGTCGACGGCTTCGTCCTCCAGGACGTCCGCGATGTCGGCCAGCGCCTCGCCGCCGTCGGTGACGACCTTGCCGCCCTCCAGCAGGAGTTCGGCGGTGGCCCACGCCGGGTGGTAGGTGCCGAATTTGCGGCGGCCGGTCTCCAGCACCTTCTCGCGTACGGCTTCGCAGGTGTTCTTCACCGCGCCGCCGGTCATGTACGTCTGCCGGGAGGCGGAGGTGGAACCGGCCGAGCCGACCCGGGTGTCGGCGGGCTGGATGGTGACCTGGGTGACGCCGAGTTCGGTGCGGGCGATCTGGGCGTGCACGGTGACGCCGCCCTGGCCGACCTCGGCCATCGCGGTGTGCACGGTCGCGACCGGCTCGCCGTTGATGACCTCCATCCGCACCCGGGCGGTGGAGTAGTCGTCGAAGCCCTCGGAGAAGCCGACGTTCTTGATGCCGACCGCGTAGCCGACACCGCGTACGACGCCTTCGCCGTGCGTGGTGTTGGACAGGCCGCCGGGCAGCGCGCGTACGTCGGCGGCTCCCCCGGCCACCTCCCACTGGCGCTCGGGCGGCAGCGGGCGGGCCTTGACCCGGCGCAGCAGTTCGGCGACCGGCGCGGGCGAGTCGACGGGCTGGCCCGTCGGCATGAGCGTGCCCTGCTCCATGGCGTTGAGCTGACGGAACTCGACCGGGTCCAGGCCGAGTTCGGCCGCGACCTTGTCCATCTGCGCCTCGTAGGCGAAGCACGCCTGGACCGCGCCGAAGCCGCGCATCGCGCCGCAGGGCGGGTTGTTGGTGTAGAGGGCCAGCGCCTCGATGTCGACGTCCTCGACGACGTACGGGCCGACCGACAGGGAGGCGGCGTTGCCGACGACGGCCGGGGAGGCGGAGGCGTAGGCGCCGCCGTCCAGCACGATCCGGCACTTGATGTGGGTGAGCTTGCCGTCGCGGGTCGCGCCGTGCTCGTACCAGAGCTTGGCGGGGTGGCGGTGGACGTGGCCGAAGAAGGACTCGAAGCGGTTGTAGACGATCTTGACGGGCTTGCCGGTGCGCAGCGCCAGCAGGCAGGCGTGGATCTGCATCGACAGGTCCTCACGGCCGCCGAAGGCGCCGCCGACGCCGGAGAGCGTCATCCGGACCTTCTTCTCCGGCAGCCCGAGGACCGGCGCGATCTGCCGCAGGTCGGAGTGGAGCCACTGGGTGGCCACGTAGAGGTCGACGCCGCCGTCCTCGCCGGGCACGGCCAGGCCGGACTCGGGGCCGAGGAACGCCTGGTCCTGCATGCCGAAGACGTACTCGCCGCTGACGACCACGTCGGCGCGGGCCGCCCCCGCGTCCGCGTCGCCGCGCACGATGGGCTGGCGGTGGACGATGTTGGGGTGCGGGACATGGCCGATGTGGTGGTCCTCGCGGCCCTCGTGGACCAGGACGGCACCGGGCGCGGTGGCGGACGCCTCGTCGGTGATCACCGGCAGGTCGACGTACTCCACGCGGATCTTCGCGGCGGCGCGGCGCGCGGTCTCCGGGTGGTCGGCGGCGACCAGCGCGACCGGCTCGCCGTGGTGGCGGACCTTGCCGTGGGCGAGGACCGGGGTGTCCTGGATCTCCAGGCCGTAGTTCTTCACCTCGGTGGGCAGGTCGTCGTAGGTGAGCACCGCGTAGACGCCCGAGGTGGCCAGCGCCTGCGAGGTGTCGATGGAGCGGATCTCGGCGTGCGCGACGGTGCTGCGCAGCGTGTAGCCCCACAGCATGTCCTCGTGCCACAGGTCGGAGGAGTACGCGAATTCGCCGGTGACCTTCAGGATGCCGTCGGGGCGCAGCGTGGACTCGCCGATGCCGCCTTTGGAGGCGGCGCCCTGAGTGAGGCTGGTGGGTGTCCGGGTGACGGACGAACCGGCGCCGGGCGCGGGTGTGTTGGGCATGCTCACACCGCTCCTTCGGTACGGGCGGCGGCCAGCCGTACGGCGTCGAGGATCTTCTCGTAGCCGGTGCAGCGGCACAGGTTGCCGGACAGCGCCTCGCGGATGTCGCCGTCGGACGGCTCGGGGACGCGTTCGAGCAACTCGTCGGCGGCGACCAGCAGTCCGGGGGTGCAGAAGCCGCACTGGACGGCGCCCGCGTCCACGAACGCCTGCTGGACGGTGGAGAGCTCACCGCCCTCACCGGCCAGGCCCTCGACGGTGACGACCTCGCGGTCCTGCGCCTGGCCCGCGGCGACCAGACACGAACACACCGGCACGCCGTCCAGGCGGACCGTGCAGGAGCCGCATTCGCCCTGCTCGCAGGCGTTCTTGGAACCGGGCAGGCCCATCCGCTCGCGCAGCACGTACAGCAGGCTCTCGCCCTCCCATACGTCGTCGGCTTCCTGCGGACTGCCGTTGACGGTGAAGGTCACGCGCATGGCTTGCTCCTGTCGTCCAGCTCGTGGGGCTCGTTGCCGCGGTACTGCTCCCAGGACCAGCCGAGCGTGCGGCGGGCCATGACGGCCAGCGCGTGCCGCCGGTAGGACGCGGTGCCGCGGACGTCGTCGATCGGGTTGGCGGCCCCGGAGACCAGCTCCGCGAACTGCCGGGCGACGGCGGGCGGGATCACCCCGCGGCTCTCCCACAGCCCGGCCTCGTCCAGCGCGGCGGCCAGGAACTCCTCGGCCGTCCGCGCCCGGATCGGGGTGGGCGCGGCCGAGCCGATGCCGGTGCGGACCTCGCGGATCTCGGGGTGCAGGGCCAGGCCGAAGGCGCAGACCGCGATGACCATCGCGTTGCGGGTGCCGACCTTGGAGAACTGCTGCGGCCCGGTCGCCTTCTTCAGCCGCACGGCGCGGATCAGCTCGTCGGGCTCCAGCGCGTTGCGCTTCACCCCCCGGTAGAAGTCGTCGATGGGGATCAGCCGGGTGCCGCGTACGGACTGCGCCTCGACCTCGCCGCCGCCCGCGAGCAGCGCCGGGTGGGCGTCACCCGCCGGGGAGGCGGTGCCGAGGTTGCCGCCGACACCGCCGCGGTTGCGGATCTGCGGGGAGGCGACGGTGTGGCTGGCCAGCGCGAGGCCGGGCAGCTCGGCTCTGAGGTTCTCCATGATCCGGGTGTACGGGACGGAGGCGCCGAGCCGGACGGTGTCCTCGGCCGCCTCCCACTCCTGGAGCTCACCGATGCGGTTCAGGTCCAGCAGAAACTCGGGCCTGCGGTGGTCGAAGTTGATCTCGACCATCACGTCCGTGCCACCCGCGATGGGCACAGCGGAGGGATGCTCGGCCTTGGCGGCGAGCGCTTCCTCCCAGCTGGCGGGGCGCAGGAATTCCATGGGGTTCTCTTCTCGAATCCGAGTGGGCTGTTCATGTCCTGTACACGCGGGGTGGCCCCAGTACACGGCTGTGGGGCCGTCCGGGTGCAGTCACCGAAAACATGAAGCGGTTGGCTGGCCAAGGGGTGGGTCTTGTAGATTCCTCCGAAAGGGTCCGCTCCGAAACCTCGCGGCAGCCCACCCGCAACACCGGTGTTCGACACTGCGACCCCGGGCTCCCGCGACGACGGCCGGGACCGCGACCACGACCCGGCAGAGGACAAGGCGACGACTATGCGGCTGCGCGCACTGCTGGACACCGAGGCCCTCGGCCTGCGGCTGCTCGGCGGCGAGGACGAGCTGGACCGTACGGTCCGCGGGGTGATGACCACGGACCTGCGCGACCCCAGCCGCTATCTGACCGGCGGCGAACTGGTCCTCACCGGTCTGGCCTGGCGGCGCGGCCCCGGCGACTGCGAGCCCTTCGTCCGGCTGCTGGCCGGCGCCGGGGTGGCGGCGCTCGCGGCGGGCGAGGCGGGGCTGAGCACGATCCCGCAGGATCTGGTGGCCGCCTGCGCCCGGCACCGGCTGCCGCTGTTCGCGGTGGACGAGACGGTGGCCTTCGCGACCGTCACCGAGTACGTGGTCCGGCAGGTCTCCGGCGGCCGGGCGGGTGATCTCGCGGCGGTCGTGGACCGGCACCGGCGGCTGATGTCGTCGGGGCCCGCGGGCGGCGGCCCCGACGCCGTGCTCGACCTGCTCGGCAGCGACCTGGACCTGCGCGCCTGGGTGCTGTCCGCGGTCGGCCGGGAGATCGGCGGCTCCGGCCAGTCGCTGGCCGCCTCGGTCCGCGCCGAGCTGGCCGGCGCCCAGCAGGCCGCCGCCCGCACCGCCCGGCCCGCGCCGCACCGCGTCGCGGTCCAGGGCGGCCGGATCTACTCGCTCTTCCCGGTCCGCGCGGGGGCTGAGGACGTACGGGCGACCGTACTGTCCGACTGGTTCCTCGCCGTCGAGGCGGACGCCGGAGAGTGGCCCGCGGAGCGCCTGGACCTGCTGCACGGCGTCACGCAGCTCATCGCGGTGGAGCGGGAGCGGCGGGACGCGGCCCGTACGGTACGGCGGCGGCTGGCCGCGGAGGTCTTCGAGCTGGTGCGCGGCGGGGCGCCGCCCGCCGAGATCGGCGCCCGGCTGCGGGCCGCGGCGCCCGTCCTGGTGCCGGGCGCGGGCGGCGCGCCGCAGTGGCAGATCGTGGTCGCCCGGGTCGACTGGGCGGGCGGCGACCTGGCGCCGGGACCGGTGGCGCGGGACCTGCTGGAGGAAGTGCTGGTCGACCCGGCGGCGGCCGGGGCCGAGGCGACGGACCGGATCGCGGTGGCGCACCTGGACGACAAGGCGATGGCGCTGGTACCGCTGCCGCCGCCGGTCCCCGGCGCCCAGGAGGGCGGCGAGGACTCCCCCGCGACCCTGCACGCCGACCGGCTGCTCGACGTGCTGCGCGGCCCGCTCGGCCGCGGGCTCGCCGACGACGGACGGCTGACCATCGGCGTCAGCGCCGCCGTGCAGTCCGCCGAGGGGCTGCGCGGCGCCCTGGAGGAGGCCAGGCACGCGCGCCGGGTGGCCGCGGCCCGCCCCGGCCGGGTCTGCGTGGCCGGGCACGAGGAGCTGGCCTCCCACGTCCTGCTGCTGCCCTTCGTCCCCGACGACGTGCGCCGCGCCTTCACCGCCCGGCTGCTCGACCCGCTGCGCGCGTACGACCGCAGGCACCGCGCCGACCTCATCCCGACCCTTGGGGCGTTCCTGGAGTGCGACGGCTCCTGGACGCGCTGCGCCACCCGGCTGCACCTGCACGTGAACACGCTGCGGTACCGGATCGGGCGGATCGAACAGCTGACGGGGCGTGATCTGTCGCGCCTCGAGGACAAGTTGGACTTCTTCCTCGCGCTGCGGATGAGCTGACGGCACGGCGGTACGGGCGGCGCGCCCGCCGAAGTGGCCGTCGAATCTCCTTCACACGTTCACCTGTTGGACCGTCCGACCTGCCGAACAGGCATTAGTGATCCCGTTCACAAAAGGTGATCTCCAACCCCTTGGCGTGGACCCCCGCGCCATGTTGGACTTCGGCCACTGCACGTAAGCAGGAACTCGCACTCGCTCGACGACGCGCTTGGGGGAGAGACTGTGGCGGAAACCGCCCTGTCGGAATCGGTGGTCGGGGAACCGGACGTATGGCGGCTGCGGGCTCGCGGCTGCTGGGCGGAGGCGGCGACACTGCTCGCGCCGTTCTGCGCCGACCACGCCGGAGCCGCGCTACGGAGGGCGGAACTGCTGGTCGAGGGGTGTTTCTACCACCTCGACGGCTGGTCCGAGGCGGAGGACGCGCTGCGCGCCGCCGAGGCGCTGGCGGGCACCGACGAGGAGCGCGGCGCCGCCGCCTCCGAACGGGGGTACCTCGCGTACGGCGCGACGCTGTTCTCCGTACGCGACCGCGCCGACGAGGCCAGCTCCGCGTTCGGCCGCGCCGCCGCGCTGCTGTCCCCCGCCTCTCCCGGCAGGCCGCTGCTGGACTTCCGGCGCGGCCTGGTCGCCGAGAACATCGCCGCCAATCCGGCTGCCGCCCGCGCCGCCTACCGCCGCGCCCACGCCGGCGCCGTCGCCCACGGCGACGTGTTCCTGACCTCCTTCACCTGGCGCCACCTCGCCGGGCTCGCCGCCGCCGACGGCGAGATCGCCGAGGCCCGGCACGGCTTCGCGGAGTCCCTCCGCATCCGCGTCTCCCTCGGGCACCTCGTCGGCACCGCCCCGGCGCTGCTCGCCCTGGCCGATGTCGAGGACGAGCCCGAGGCCGCCCGGCTCCGCCTTGAGGCCGCCCGCCTCTACGCCCTCCTGGACGGCGTCCCCACCTGGCTCGCCCCGGCCTTCACGGCGGCCTAGGGCAGGCCCCCGCCACCGGCCCCGGCGGGGCGGTTCGGTCGTCTCCGGACACCGGCCGGTGGCGGCGGTCCGCGCGGTTGCGTTCCCCGGGGCGGCGCGGGGTCAGCCCCGGGTCCAGGCGCCTTCGGAAGCGGCCCGCAGGGCGTATTCGGTGAAGTCGCGCGGCGGACGCCCCAGGGCTTGCCGGACGCCGTCCGCGGTGTGGGCGTTGCGGCCGTCGAGGACTTCGGTGAACAGGTCGGTGAGGAGCGAGACCAGCTCGGCGGGAAGCCCGTGGGAGCCGAGCAGGGCGGCGTACTCGGCGGCCGGCAGGTGCGTGTACCGGATGTCGCGCCCCGTGGCGCGGGCGATCTCGGCGGTGGCCTCGCCGAAGGTGAGCAGGCGGGGCCCGGTGACCTCGTACACCTTCCCCTCGTGCCCCGGCGCGGTCAGCGCGGCCACGGCGACGTCCGCGACGTCCTCGGCGTCGACGAAGGGCTCGCCGACCTCACCCGCGGGCAGCGCGATCTCCCCGGCGAGCACCGGCTCCAGCAGATAGTCCTCGCTGAAGTTCTGGGCGAACCAGCTCGACCGTACGATCGTCCAGTCGGCGCCGCTGTCCTGGACGGCCCGCTCGCCGCGGAGCGCGCCCGGCTCGCCGCGGCCGGAGAGCAGGACCAGCCGCCGTACGCCCAGCTCCACGGCGAGCGCGGCGAAGGCGCCCACGTCGTCGGCGCCCTCGGGCGCGGCCAGGTCCGGGGAGTAGGCGATGTAGGCGGCGCGGACGCCGTCGAGCACCTTCGGCCAGGTCCCCCGGTCCTCCCAGAGGAACGGCGGCTCGCCCGCCCGCGAGCCGATCCGTACCCGCAGCCCGTGCTCGCGCAGCCCGGCGGCGACGCGGCGGCCGGTCTTCCCGTTGCCGCCGAGGACCAGCACCGTCTCGTGTCGTGCGTCTGTCGTCGTCATGGGTCAAGCCAACGTCAGCGGCCCTCCCCCGGACCATGGCCGACCCGCTCACCGGCATACGCGGGCGTCTTCGGCCGTCTCGACCGGCTCAGCCGCGGGCGGCGCCCGAGAAGTGCTCCCTGACCAGCGCCTCGACGGTGTCGGTGTCCCCCGCGACGAGGGCGTCGAGCAGTACGGCGTGCTCGGTGGCGTCGGCGAGCAGCTCCGCCGGGGCCGGGCGGGCGGCGTGCGGCGGGCGCGGGACGGCCAGCGGCCACTGGGCGCGGCGGTGCAGCTCGTCGGCGACGGAGACGAGCTGGAGGTTGCCCGACAGGCCCAGCATCGCGCGGTGGAAGGCGCGGTCGGACTCGGCGTAGGCGGCCCGGTCGCCGAGGGCGGCGGCGGTCACGGTCGCCTCGGCCAGCGGGCGCAGCGCCTCCCACTGGTCGGCGGTGACGCTGCGGGCGAGGCCGAGGACGACGGGCACCTCGAGCAGGGCGCGGATCTCGGCCAGCTCCGCCAGGTCGCGGGCGCTGCGCTCGGTGATCCGGAAGCCGCGGTTGGGCAGCACCTCGACGGCGCCCTCGCGGGCCAGCAGTTGCATGGCCTCGCGGATGGGCGTGGCGGAGACGCCGTAGCGGCCGGCGAGGGCGGGCGCGGAGTGCACGGTGCCGGGCGGCAGCTCACCGCTGACCAGCGCGTGCCGCAGCGCTCCGAGCACCTGGTCGCGTACGGACAGCCGCTCGGGCATGCGCCGCGGCGCGGGCAGCTCCGGCTGCCCGGCATGCGGGTGGTCGCCGCGTACCTGCTCGGCGCCCCCGGGTGCGGCTCGTTCCACGCGGCGTCCCTCTCCGTACTCCGTGAGCGTGACCGGCCGTCCTGGCCGTGACCGGTGACCAGTGCCTGGTGACGCCACTCGGGTGGCGCAGTGCGGTAAGCGTAACCCGCGCCGGTGGTGTCCCCTGCCGCCCGCGCATTACCCCCACGGGGTATCGCGCGGAGCGCCGTACGCGCGCCGGTCACCGCCCGCCGAGGGAAATTCCCCGCACCGGATTCCGTGCGACGCAGTGACGTCGGACAGGTCCGACGTCAGCTTCCGGAACCACGAGTGGACTGGTCCAACGGCCTTATCCCCCACCGGCATTGGACCAGTCCGAGAGGACGGACCGGGCTGGCGGAGCCGATCGGACGTGCGGTCTCGTTTATTCTTGTGCGACCTTGTTTACTCTCGGTTCGCTCTCGCCCATGGAGTCCGCATGGCCCTGTTCGATCTGCCCCTCGAAGAACTGCGCTCGTACCGGCCGGAGCGCCACGAGCCCGACGACTTCGACGCCTTCTGGAAGCGCACGCTCGACGAGGCGGCGCGGTCGGCTCCCGACGCCGAATTCCTGCCCGTCGACGCCGCGTTGACGGCCGTCGACGTCTTTGACACGACCTTCTCCGGCTGGGGCGGCCACCCGATATCCGCCTGGCTGGTCGTGCCGCGCGGCGCGGAGGGCCCCGTGCCGTGCGTGGTCCAGTACATCGGGTACGGCGGCGGGCGCGGCCTGCCGCACGACCATCTGGTGTGGGCCGCCACCGGCCGGGCCGTGCTGGTGGTGGACACCCGCGGCCAGGGCGCGGTGGGCCGCAACAGCGCGGGCTCGACGCCGGACCCGCACGGCGGCGGCAACCCGCAGGCCCCCGGCTTCATGACCCGCGGCATCCTGGACCCCGAGGCGTACTACTACCGCCGGGTCTTCACCGACGCCGTCCGCGCGGTGGACGTGGCGGCGGCCCATCCCGCCGTCGACGCCGGGCGGGTGTACGTGGCCGGCGGCAGCCAGGGCGGCGGCATCGCGACCGCCGCCGCCGGACTGCACCCGGGGGTCGCCGCGGCGCTGATCGACGTGCCCTTCCTGTCGCACTTCCGGCGCGCGCTGACCCTCACCGACCGGGACCCGTACCAGGAGATCGTGCTGTTCCTGGCGACCCAACGCGGCAGGGACGACGACGTGTTCACGACCCTCTCGTACTTCGACGGCCTCAACTTCGCCGCCCGCGCGACGGCTCCCGCGCTGTACTCGGTGGCGCTCATGGACCAGGTCTGCCCGCCGTCGACGGTCTTCGCCTCGTACAACCACTGGTCGGGCAGCACGAAGGACATCAGCGTCTACCCCTGGAACGGCCACGAGGGCGGCTCCGCCGAACACCGCGCCACCCAGCTCCGCTGGCTCCGCGATCTGGAGGCGCAGCGGTAGCGGACCGATGCGACACGCCCGGCACGGGCGGCGGCCGGGGCGGGCCAGAGGGGATGGGCCGGAGGGGGCGTGCGGGCACGCCTTTCCCCCGAATGCCGTAGTGGCAAACACCCCGGATTGCTCAAGAACCCTTCTCCATGAGTAAGGTAAGCCTTACCTCGTAACGATCTCGTGTCGCTCGAAACACCCGATGGTGAGCCGCATGCCCGTGTCCAGAATCCTGCCGCCCGCCGCACCGACCGGCTCGCCACTGACCATGGCGTACGACCGGCTCACCCAGGTCTTCCCCGGCCTCGTCGTGACCGAGGCGACCGACGTGACCCAACCGCTGCCGCACGGCCCCGGCTGGGTCGGGGCGCGCGAACTGGCGGACGGCGGCGCGGCGGCGGACGCCCTCACGGACACCGTCGCCGCCCAGGTCACGGCCGACCACGGCCGCCGCCCGCGACCCGACGTGGCGGCGGCGCTGGCGCTGCACCGCTACGCGTGGCCCGCGTGCCTGCTCTTCACCGTGCCGTGGTTCCTCAGCCGCCGGGTGCCGCGGCTGGCGGTCACCGACGTGTCCTTCCACCGCGCCGCGGGCCGGATGACCGTACGGCCGCGCTCCTTCGCCTGCCTGCCGGACGACCCGGCCGCGGCGCTCCCCCACGCCCGCGTCGTGCCCGACGAGGCGGCACTGCGCGACGAACTGCGGGCCGCGCTGGCCGAGCATCTCGCGCCGCTGCTGGAGGGATTCGGGCCGCGGCTGCGGCGCGGACCGCGTGCGCTGTGGGGCATGGCGACCGACGAGATCACCGAAGGGCTCTGGCGCGTGGGGCAGTTGCTGGGCGAGGAGGAGCGGGCCGCGGCGGAGCTGGCCGCGCTGCTGCCCGGTGGCACTACGCCGTATGCGGGAGGCGCCGCATTCCGCGAACTGACGGTCCCGACCGGTACTGACGCACCGTCACCGCCCGTGAGCCGGACCCGGGACCGGCTCACCTGCTGCCGGTTCTATACGATCAGTCCGGCCGATGCCTGCACCACCTGCCCGCGGACCTGCGACGCGGACCGGATCAGGCGGCTGGTCTCGGCGGCCTGACGATCACGCTACGATCTCGCTCAACTGAGTTGTTGTGGCACGGAAGTTCGAGCAATCCATCCGAAGGCGTGCTCTTGGGCCATAACCTCTCCAGTCATCCGCGCTCTTCGCAAAGATGTCGCTCGTAAGCCGTCCCGCGGCCCGAGCGCGACGGAAGCGACACTAGGAATCGCACATGAGACTTACGGACATATCGCTGGACTGGGCGCTCTCGGGGGCCATCGGCCTGGTCGTCCTCGTGGCCTGCGTGCTCGTCTTCCGCAACCGCAAGGCGAGTTCGAGCAGCGCCGACGGCGCCCAGGTGGATTCGTGGGAGCGCAGTGAGGAGCGCCGTCGCCGCAAGGAGGCGATATACGGCAGCGCCTCGTACGTGCTGCTCTTCTGCTGCGCCGCCGTCGCCGCGGCCCTCTCCTTCCACGGCCTGGTCGGCTTCGGCCGGGAGAACCTCAACCTGACCGGTGGCTGGGAGTACCTGGTCCCGTTCGGCCTGGACGGCGCGGCGATGTTCTGCTCCGTGCTGGCCGTCCGTGAGGCCAGCCACGGTGACGCGGCTCTCGGCTCGCGCATGCTGGTGTGGCTGTTCGCCGGCGCCGCCGCCTGGTTCAACTGGGTGCACGCGCCGCGCGGTATCGACCACGCCGGTGCTCCGCAGTTCTTCGCCGGGATGTCGCTCTCGGCCGCGGTCCTCTTCGACCGCGCGCTGAAGCAGACCCGCCGGGCGGCGCTGCGCGAGCAGGGGCTCGTACCGCGTCCGCTGCCGCAGATCCGCATGGTGCGGTGGATGCGGGCACCGCGTGAGACGTACGCGGCCTGGTCCCTGATGCTCCTCGAAGGCGTACGCACGCTGGACGAGGCGGTCGAGGAGGTCCGGGAGGACAAGCGGGAGCGCGAGCAGAACGTGATGCGCCGCCGCGACCACGACCGGCTGGAGCGGGCGCGCGTCAAGGCGCTCAACCGGCAGCACAGGAACTGGCCGCGTGGTGGCGGCCGGGGCGGCCGTCAGGTCGAACTGCCTCCGGCGGCCAGTGCTGCGGGCGGCAGCGGCCAGGCCGCATCGGAGCCTGCCATAGAGGCCCACGCGGCCGAACTCCCCGTCCGCGCCCGTCCGGCGCTCCAGCCGGTACGCGAGGACGCCGCGGCCCCCTTCACCATCGACCTGACGGCGGAGGACGACACGATGACCCTCCCCCGACTGGACTCCCTGGAACGCAAGCTGGAGGAAATGGAACGCCAATTCGGCTGAGCCGAAAGCCGGTTGTCGACTGCCGCCCACGGGTGGTGGGGCACGGGAGAGATACCCGGGTCCCCGCCCCGTGGGCGCTGTCACGCGCGGCGGGCGTCGACTTCGAACCAGACGACCTTGCCCTTGCCGCGTGAGTGCGCGCCCCAGGCGTCGGCCAGGGACTGCACGAGGAGGAGCCCGCGGCCGGAAGTGCCGTGGTCCTCGGGGGCGGTCGCCTGGGCCGGGAGCCTCGGGTGCCGGGCGAGGTCGTCGTAGACCTCGACGCGCAGCCGCTCCCCGGCCGTCCGCCCGGGGACGAGTGTGGCGGTGAGCACCGCCCCGTCGGTGGTGTGCTGGAGTGCGTTGGTGACCAGCTCGGTGGCGAGCAGCTCCGCCGTGTCGCAGAGCACGGGCACTCCCCAGTCCCGCAGATGCTCGCGCAGCAGGCGACGCACCTCGGCCACGGCCGGGAGGTCGGCGTGCCGCACCGTATGCCGCAGTATCTGCCCCGTGATGTCCGTCTGATCCCCCAGTTCCCCTGCTTCGGGCTCTTCCATGGCCCCGCTCCGGTCGCCGCCGCGATTCCCCGGTCGAACTTTCTTGCCGATAGGCATTCCCAGCCCCACAGGTTCCAGTCCTGCGCGCGTGATCCCCTGATGTGTCCCGGATGCGCGCAGCCGACGTCACATCGGAGGTCTGCGGATCGCGCCGCCGCCGTCGCGGATTCTCGACCCGGGCAGGCACTCTGACCTCCACTCCCTGAAGAGGTCCGATGTATAGCCGAGTCGGCGTTGTGAAAATCCTTGACACTACGCGGTCACGGCCTCCACTCTGTGGCGCACTCATCCCATGTGTCTCTTGGGTGTTGCGCCTGTGTTGTCGTCCCGTTGCCTCGGGAGGGGCCCGTGTACTCACCGCAAGGAAAACTCGGACGTCGGCGAATGATCCGACCACCCGCGCTCGTCACCACCGCACTTCTGGCGGCGGGCCTGCTCACCGCGGGCCTGCTCGTCCCCGCCGCCGCCCCGCCGGCCGCGGCGGCGACCGCGACCACGGCCTGGCAGAACGGCGGCTTCCATGTCGACACCCCCAATGTGATCCGCCGTTCGAACATCGTGCTCGGCTCGCCGAACACCGCCGCCGCGCAGTCGCTGCCACTGGGCAACGGCTCGCTGGGCGCCGCCGCCTGGGCCGCGGGCGGCTTCACCGCACAGCTCAACCGCGCCGACACCCTGCCGGGCCGCAAGTCCCCGGGCCAGGTGCAGATTCCGGGCCTGTCCGCGCTGACGAACGCGAGCGACTTCAAGGGCTCGCTGGACGTCTACACCGGTGTGCTCACCGAGTCCGGCGGCGGCATGACCCTCAAGTCCTGGGTGTCGGCGACCAAGGACGAACTGATCGTGGACGTCACCGGCGCCGATCCGGGCGCCCAGCAGACCGCGACGCTGAGCCTGTGGTCGGGCCGCGGTCCGCAGGCCGCCGTCTCGGGCACCGTCGGCACGCTGGCCGAGACCTGGGTGGACAACCAGGAGGCGGGCTCCTCGGGCCGTACCTTCGGCTCGCTGGCCGCGCTCTCCGCGGGCGGTCGCAATGTCACCGCCTCGGTGGTCAACTCCACCCAGGTGAAGGTCGCGTTCACCCCCAACGCCGACGGCTCCTACCGGGTGATCCTCGGCGCCCCGACCTGGACCGGCGGCAACGCGGCGACCACCGCCGCGAATCTGCTCGGCTCCGACGCGACCGTCGCCGAGTCCTCGCTGCTGTCCTCCCAGCAGTCCTGGTGGTCCGGTTTCTGGGCCAACTCCGGTGTCCTTGAGGCGAATTCGGCCGACGGCACCGCGCAGTACATGGAGACGCTGCGCACCTTGTACCTGTACATGGAGGCCGCCTCGATGCGCGGCACCGTGCCGGGCAGCCAGGCGGGCGTCGCCGACATGTTCAACTTCGGCCAGGACCACCAGAACTGGACGCCGTCGGCGACCTGGCTGTGGAATCTGCGCACCCAGATCTCCGCGAACACCAGCAGCGGCAACTTCGCGCTGAACATCCCGATCTTCAACCTCTACCAGAACAACCTGGCCGCCATCGAGGCGTGGACCAAGCAGCAGATGGGCGGCACACCGGGCGCCTGCGTCCCCGAGGTCATGCGGTTCAACGGCAACGGCGGCGACCCGGGCAACGGCGCCAACGCGGCGTGCAGCCAGCCGGGCAGCCCCAACTGGAACGCCCTGAACATCACCTCGGGCGCCGAGATCAGCCTGTTCATCTGGCAGCAGTACCTGGCCACCGGCGACATCAACTTCCTGCGCACGTACTACCCGTTGCTGAAGTCGTCGGCGACCTTCCTGCTCAACTACCAGAAGGTCGGCTCGGACGGGAAGCTGCACGCGGTCGCCAACGCGCACGAGACGCAGTGGGCGGTGCAGGACCCGACGACCGACCTGGCCGCGGACGCCGCGCTCTTCCCCGTGGTGATCAAGGCGGCGCAGCTCCTCAACACCGGGGACACCGCGCTGATCTCGCAACTGACCACCGCGCAGGGCCAGATACCGGCGTGGGCGCGTACCGACTACGGCCGTACGCAGGTGCTGCCGCCGTCGGCGGACGCGTCGAACAACGACATCATCGCGTACTCGTACCAGCCGACCGCGCAGATCAGGAACAGCGAGAACATCGACCTGGAGCCGGTGTGGCCGTACAACCTGGTCACCGACGACCCGGGGTCTCTGCGGGACCTGGCGGTGCGCTCGTACAACCACCGGGCGGTGACCGGGGGCAACGACTGGAGCATGGACGCGATCGACGCGGCCAGGCTCGGGCTGGCCAGTGAGGTCGCGGCGAGGCTGACGTCGATCACCCAGAGCCACCAGGTGTACATCAACGGGCTGGCCGACCTCGGCAACACCGTCGGCACGGAGGCGTACATCGAGCAGGCGTCCGGTGTCGCGACCGCGCTGAACGAGGCGCTGGTGCAGGACTACGACGGGCTGCTGCGGATCGCCCCGGCCTGGCCGGCCGGCTGGGACGCGGCGGGCACGGTCTCGGTGCAGGGCAACACCAAGGTGGACGTGCAGGTCCAGAACGGCACCCCGGTCACGGTCGCCATCCAGGCCGGGTCGTCGCAGACCATGCGCGTGCGCAACCCCTGGCCGGGTCAGTCGGTGCAGGTGGTGAACGGTTCGAGCAACGCCGTCGTGGTCGCGCCGACCACCGCGGGCACCTTCAATGTGCCGGTCGCCTCGGGGCAGTCGTACCTCGTCGAACCGGTGGCCGCGCCGACCACGGCGCTGCCCTACGCGCAGGTCTCCGGCTCCCCCGCCACCGCCGCCAAGCACCTGGGCAATGTGCAGATCGGTCTGGACGGCGGCGGCACCGCGCCCGGCGGCGGCACGGTGGTCTCACTGCGCGCGCACGCCAACGGCCAGTACGTGACGGCGGACAACGCGGGCGCGGCGCCGCTGATCGCCAACCGTACGGCCATCGGGCCCTGGGAGCAGTTCGACGAGATCGACCAGGGCGGCGGTTGGATCGCGCTGCGCGCGCACGCCAACAACAAGTACGTGACGGCCGACAACGCGGGCGCCGCCCCGCTGCTCGCCAAGGTCGACGCGGTCGGCACCTGGGAGCAGTTCCAGCTCGTGCGCAACGGCGACGGGAGCGTCAGCCTGCGGGCGCGGGTCAACAACCAGTACGTGACGGCCGAGAACGGGGGCGCGGCGGCGCTGATCGCGAATCGGGCGGCCATCGGGCAGTGGGAGGAGTTCGATCTGATCCAGAGTTGACGGCTTTTCCTCCGTCGGCCCCCTGTTCCGTCCCGCGGTACCCGTACAGCGACGGCTGATTGTCCGGGCACCGCTGGACCGGGACGGGGGGTCGAGCCGGTGGAAGGTGCCGGTCGGGGTGTGCCGGAGGGCGCGGTCCTGGGTCACAACGGAGCCGAACGGGGCTACGGGCGCGGCACGTTGCGCAGATTGGAGCGCGCGAGCTGCACCATCTTGCCGACGCCGCCGTCCAGTACGACCTTGCCCACCGACAGCGCGAAGCCGCCGATCTGCTCGCCGGTGATCTTCGGCGGGATGGACAGGGCGTGCGGGTCGGTGACGACGTCGACCAGGGCGGGCCCCTTGTGCCGGAAGGCGCCGCGCAGCGCGTCCCGCAGGTCCTTGGGCTTCTCGACCCGGACGCCGTAGGCCCCGGCGGCGTTGGCGATGGCCGCGAAGTCCGGGTTGTGGTTGGTGGTGCCGTACGCGGGCAGGCCCTCGACCATCATCTCCAGCTCGACCATGCCGAGCGAGGAGTTGTTGAACAGCACGACCTTGACGGGGAGTTCGTACTGGACGAGCGTCAGGAAGTCGCCCATCAGCATGGTGAAGCCGCCGTCGCCCGACATCGACACCACCTGCCTGCGGCGGTCGAGGAACTGCGCGCCGATCGCCTGCGGCAGCGCGTTCGCCATCGAGCCGTGCGTGAAGGAGCCGATGACGCGGCGCTTGCCGTTGGGCGTCAGATAACGCGCCGCCCACACATTGCACATGCCGGTGTCGACGGTGAACACCGCGTCGTCCGCGGCCTCTTCGTCGAGCACGGACGCCACGTACTCCGGGTGGATCGGCACGTGCTTGTCGACCTTGCGGGTGTACGCCTTCACGACGCCTTCCAGCGCGTCGCTGTGCTTCTTCAGCATCCGGTTGAGGAATTTGCGGTCGGACTTCTCCCGCACCTTCGGCGTCAGGCAGCGCAGCGTCTCGCCGACGTCGCCCCACACCGCCAGGTCCAGCTTCGAGCGGCGCCCGAGGTGCTCGGGCCGCACGTCGACCTGCACGATCGTCACGTCGTCCGGCAGGAAGGCGTTGTACGGGAAGTCGGTGCCGAGCAGGATCAGCAGGTCGCACTCGTGCATCGCCTCGTACGCGGCGCCGTAGCCGAGCAGACCGCTCATGCCGACGTCGTACGGATTGTCGTACTGGATCCACTCCTTGCCGCGCAGGGCGTGGCCGACCGGGGCCTTGACGCGTTCGGCGAAGGCCATCACCTCGTCGTGCGAGCCCGCGGTGCCGCTGCCGCAGAACAGGGCGACCTTGTTGGCGCCGTTGACGAGCCGGGCGAAGACGTCGAGTTCCGCGTCGCCGGGGCGGACGGTGGGGCGGCGGGTGACCAGGGCGTGCTCGATGCTGCGCTGCGGCGCGGTCTGGGCGGCGATGTCGCCCGGCAGGCTGATGACGCTGACGCCGCCGCGGCCCACCGCGTGCTGGATGGCGGTCTGGAGGACCCGCGGCATCTGCGCCGGGTTGGAGATCAGCTCGCTGTAGTGGCTGCACTCGCGGAAGAGCTGGTCGGGGTGGGTCTCCTGGAAGTAGCCGGTGCCGATCTCGCTGCTGGGGATGTGCGAGGCGAGCGCCAGCACCGGGGCCATCGAGCGGTGCGCGTCGTACAGGCCGTTGATCAGGTGCAGATTGCCGGGGCCGCAGGAACCCGCGCAGGCCGCGAGCTTGCCGGTGAGCTGGGCCTCCGCGCCCGCCGCGAAGGCCGCGACCTCCTCGTGGCGTACGTGCACCCATTCGATGGAACGGTTGCGGCGTACGGCGTCCACGACGGGGTTGAGGCTGTCGCCCACCACCCCGTACACGCGCTGTACGCCCGCGCGCACCAGCACGTCGATGAACTGCTCGGCCACGGTCTGCTTCGCCATCGGGCCCACCTGTCCTCGTCGGTGACTCCTCTCATCTCACCGGGAAGTGGGTGGCCCCGCATCCGGGAGCGCCGGGGCGCGCCCGGTCACGCGTCCCAGACGGTCACCGCCGTCCGGTCGTCGGCGTAGCCCTTGACGCGGGTCTGGGCGTCGGCCAGATACGCGGCCATGCCGGGCGGTCCCGCGCCCCAGCGGCCTGCCAGGTGGACGGCCAGCGCGGGCTCGCCGCGCAGCGGTTCCGCGAGGCCGCCGCTGCACATCACCAGCGCGTCGCCGGGCTGCGCGACGGTGGCCCGGAAGCGGAACGGCGCCGCCGTCTCGTCCGGCGCCAGGTCCAGGTCCTGCCAGGTGTCGTCCCTGATCCGGAACAGTCCGCCGTCGCCGACGCCGAAGAACAGCCGGGTCCGGCACTCCGGGTCCGCGGGCAGCAGCAGACAGCGCAGCGAGGCGGTGTACGTGCCCTCGTCCAGGCCCAGGTCCTCGCCGCGGGCCCGCAGGCGTCCGTAGCAACGGTCGGTCAGCCGGTGCAGGCCCGATTTGAGCGAGCCTCTGCGGGCCGCGCGCAGGTCGTCAGAGAGCCGGTTCCTGCTCCGGCCGACCGCGCCCGCGATCCACCGCACCGCGTCCTGCGCCGCCTTGTGCGCGTCGTCCGCCGCGCGGGCGCCGCTGGCCATCGCGACCAGCAGCAGCGCCTCGTCGCCGCTGCCGAAGCGGGCCGTGAGCAGGGCGTCCCTGCGGGGCTGGCCCCGGTACCGCGCCGAGTCGCCGCGCAGCGACACCGTCCGGACCGTCATGCGGCCGTACCGCGCGCCGTCCAGCACCGTGTCCGCCACCAGGGCGCCGAGGTCGTCCGGTTCCGCCTCCGGCCACGCGGTCGGCTCCGCCGCGTACGTCGGCGGTCCCCCGCCCACCACCTCCGGCTCCGCGACCTCGTCGCGCGCCCCCACCGCCGCCACCCACCCGGGCGGCAGCTCCGGCGCCCACCGCACCTCCCCTTCCACGAACGCCGTCTCCCGCCCCCACCCCGCCGCCGACCCGGCCGCCTTCCCTGCGCCCTCGGTCGCCCCGGTCCCGGCCTCGGCACCGTCCCGCTCCCCCGCCTGCCCCTTCCGCCCGCCGACCGGCACGCCGACGACCGCGGGCCCCGCCCACGGACGGCGGGGCTCGACCGAAGCGGACGGCTGCGGGGGATTGGGCTGATCGGGCCCCGATACGTCGGACTCGCCCGGCACCGCCGGGACAGACTCGGTGTCAGCCGCCTGCGAAGGGCGTGACTGATCGGGCTCCGGCTCGGCCGGTTCGGCCTCGGCCGCAGGTGTCTCCGGAGAAGGACCCGGCTGGGCCGGTGCCTCCGGAGAAGGACCCGGCTGATCGTTCTGCGCTGCGGTCGGCACACCCACGGCAGTCGGACCCACCCAGGGACGGCGGGGCTCGGCCGGGGCGGACTGCTGCGGGGGGCTCGGCTGATCGGGCTCCGGTACGGCGGGCGGCTGGGCCGCCCAGGAGCGATCGACGTCCGCCTCGGGCGGGACAGCCCAGGGAGAGCCGGGCTCCGGGAAGGCGGTGGGAGCCTCCCGGTCGGCCGGGACAGGCTCGGCGTCAGCCGCCTGCGAGGAGGGACCCGACTGGGCGGGCTCCGCCTCGGTCGGGGGGACCCACGGGCGGCGGGGCTCGGGCGGGGCGGACGGCTGCGGGGGAATGGGCTGGGCGGGCTCGTCCGGTGTCGCAGGGGCGGGTGGTTGGGCCGCCGAAGGGGAACGATCGGGGGCAGGTCCGGGCGGGGCGGTCCGCGGGCGCGGGGGTGCGCTCGGCGTGGTCGGGGCGGGCGGCCAGGGGTAGTTGGGGTCCGCCGCGCCGGTCGGGGCGGTAAGCGGGCGGCGGGGCTCGGCCTCGGGGCGGTCCGGCTCGGGGGTGGCCCAGGAGTTGTCGGAGGGGGTCGGCTCGGGCGCGGGGCGGCGGGCTGCCAGGAGTTGGTCGAGCGCCGAGTCGGTCGGCGACGGCGGTCCGGAATCGTCCGGCTC
The DNA here is from genome assembly GCF_042957385.1 of Streptomyces sp. NPDC008079. Classification (NCBI taxonomy): domain Bacteria; kingdom Bacillati; phylum Actinomycetota; class Actinomycetes; order Kitasatosporales; family Streptomycetaceae; genus Streptomyces; species Streptomyces sp. NPDC008079. Next base: position 21,254 of record NZ_JBIBIC010000013.1, on the reverse strand, counting down.
GGCCGGTGCCGGTTCGGCCGTCTCGGGGGTCGGGGCCTGCCAGGCGGTGCGGGGCCAGAGGGCAGGCTCGTCCGGGGAAGCGGGCGGGGGGTCCTCGACGGCGAAGGTCGGGGTGGCCGACCATGCGTCCCACGATGCTCCGGGCGTATCACCCTCCGGCACCTCCGGCGCCTCCGGCTCTTCGGCGACGGGCTCCGGCGCCGGTGCCGGCTCGGGGGCGGCCGAAGGTGAGCGGGTCCACCAGGAGTCGGACGCGGGGCGCGGCGCCTCGCGGGGCTCCGGGGCGGAGGCCGACGGCTCGGGGCGTTCCGCGAAGGTGGGAGCGGACGACCAGGCGTCCCAAGGGCGTTGCTCCGGCCTGGGCGGCGGAGTGGGCTCGGGCGCGGCGGCCTCCGGAGTCTCTTCCGGTGGCGGCGGCGCCGTGCCGAAGGTCGGCTCGGCCGACCAGGCGTCCCACGCGGGAGCGTCATCGACCGGCGGCGCGTCCGGCGCGGCGATCGACGGCTTGGCGGGTGGTTCGGCCGAGGACTCGACCGGCGGCTCGGCCGGCCGCTCGGCCGGCACCTCGTCAGTCGGCGCCTCGTCGACCGGCACCACGTCGACCGGCACCACGTCGACCGGCACCACGTCAGCCGGCACCACGTCGACCGGCACCTCGTCGGCCGGCACCACGTCGACCGGCACCTCGTCGGCCGGTACCTCGGGCGACGCGTCCTGCTGAGCCGGAATCGACACCGAAGCGGGCTCCGGAGCCGAGACCGGCGCCGTGGTCGGGACCGGCGCCGGAGGCGCACCCGGTGTGCGCGGCGGCCCCGGCCAGGAAGGGGGCGGAGGCGGCGGAGTGGGCCGACGCAGTCGCAACGTGTCGGCGGCCGGCGTCGGCGGCGGAGGCGCCACCGCGTCCAGCGCCGTATCGAAGTGCGCGTCGACGGAATCCGGCGTGGCGGACGGCGTGGCCGCGTCGTCGTCGTACAACTGACGCCACCAGTCGTCCTCTTGGCTGCTGTGGGAGTCCCCCTGCTGGCTCATGCCCTTATTGTCCACCGCGCGGGCCGCCGGGAAACGTGGAACCGCCGGGCCGGCCCCGCCCCCACAGCAGGGCCGCCCGGCGGAGTCGCCGTCCCCGGCCGGGACCTCGGGAAAGATCCTCCGGGGACCGCACCGAGACCTTCGGACGCGTCCGGAGACTTCTTCCGGGGGCTGCCAGGGACACCGTTCCCGGCGCCCTCCGTCCCGCCTCCCGCGAAGCCACCGAAAAGCTCCCCGTCAAGCTCTCCGTCAAGCTCTCCGGAAAGCTCGGTGTCGATCACACTGGCAGAGCGGACCTGCGGGAGTACAAGATGACCAAGGCGGGAAACCGCCGTGGCTCATTTCCGCCACCGTCACCATCACCGCAGGGAGGGGGCTCCGTGCTCGGCGCCATCGGTCTGGACGAAGTGCAGGAATCGGCCTACCGGGCGCTGGTCGGCCTGGGCGCGGCCGAGGTCGGCGACCTGTCGCACCGCCTCGGGCTGAACGAGGAGGACGCGGGCCGCATCCTGCGCAGGCTGGAGGGGCACGGGCTGGTCGCGCAGTCCTCGGCGCGGCCCGGCCGCTGGGTCGCCGCGCCACCGGCCGTGGCGCTGTCGGCCCTGCTGACCCGGCAGCGGCACGAGTTGGAGCAGGCGGAGCTGGCCGCCGCCGTCCTGGCCGCCGAGTTCCGCGCGGAGGCGACGGAACCGGCCGTGCACGACCTGGTCGAGGTGGTCACCGGCGCCAACGCGGTGGCGCAGCGCTTCCTGCAACTCCAGTTCGGCGCGGAGAGCGAGGTCTGCGCCCTGGTCACCGACCGCCCGGTGGCCATCACCGGGACGGAGAACGACGCCGAGCAGGAGGCGTCCCGACGCGGCGTCACGTACCGCGTGGTGCTGGAACGTTCCGTCGTGACGAGCCCGAGCGGTTTCACGGAGGTGTCCGCCGCGCTCGGCAGGAACGAACAGGTGCGGGTGGTGGACCGGGTGCCGACCAAACTGGTGGTGGCCGACCGGTCGTTGGCGATGGTGCCGCTGACCCGCCGCCTCGCCCAGCCCGCCGCGCTGGTCGTGCACGCCAGCGGGCTGCTGGAGTCGCTGATGGGGCTGTTCGAGGGAGTGTGGCGGCAGGGGATGCCGCTGAGCCTGGACGGGACGGGCACCGTGGCCGAGGAGTCCCCCGAAGCGCCGGACAGCACCGACCTGCGCATCCTCTCGCTGCTGCTGGCCGGTCTGACGGACGCCTCGGCGGCCAAGCAGCTCGACCTCGGGCTGCGCACCGTGCAGCGCCGGGTCAAGCGGCTGATGGAGATCGCCGAGGTCACCACCCGCCTCCAGCTCGGCTGGCACGCCTACGAACGCGGCTGGGTGGCACGCGGCGACACGGACGTATGAGCGCGGGGCCGTACGCGGCGGACGCGGTGACCGGCGACCGGCGACCGGGCCGACGGTCCCACCGGAAGGGTGAGCGCGCCACCGGACGGTTGACGGCGCGGCGGACCGACGACGTCCCCACGGCGTACGGACGGCGTACGAGCGGCGTACGCGAGTGGTCCTGCGGGTCTCGGACAGGTCTCGCCTTGCGCCCCGAGGGTGATCCGCCCGGCGGACGGGCGCGTCATCGGGCAGGGTGGGCTCATGGGGACCGCACAGGTGTGCCTGATCGGCGCGGTGATGCTGCTCGGACTCGTCGGTGTGCTGGCACCCGGCGTGCCGGGGACGCTGCTCTGCTGGGCCGCCGTCATGTGGTGGGCGACGCAGGAGCACACGAGCCTGACCTGGGGCGTACTGGCCGGGGCGACCGGTCTGCTGGCCGTCGTCCAGGTGGTGGTGTGGCTGCTCCCGGCGCGCCGGATCCGCGATTCGGGCATCACCTGGCACACCGTGCTGGTCGCGGGCTCCTTCGCCATCGCCGGTTTCTTCCTGATCCCGGTGGTGGGCGCGGTCCTCGGCTTCGTCGGCACGATCTACGCGACCGAGCGCGTGCGCCTCGGCGGCCACCGCGCCGCCTGGACCGCGACCCGCACCGCGATGCGCGCGGTGGGCGGCTCCGTCCTGGTCGAACTCCTGGCGTGCCTCGTCGTGGCGGGCGCGTGGCTGGGCGCGGTGATCGCGGGCTGACCGGCACCCGGCCCCGCGCGCAGGGGGAGACGTACGGGGTGTGCGGTCGTACGGACATACGTATGGCCGTACGACCGCGCGTCCCCAATCGGCCTAGGTCCTGGATAGGTCAAAGGTCCAATGGCCCGGTGCGCTCACCCGTGTGAGGGTGAGCGCATGGCGATCAAGACACCCAGGACAGCGCTGACCGAGGCCGAGCTGCGCTATCTGCGCACGCAGCGCCTCGGGCGGCTGGCGACCGTGGACGCGCAGGGCCGTCCGCAGGCCAATCCGGTCGGCTACTTCCTTCGCCCGGACGGCACGGTCGACATCGGCGGCTACACGATGGGCGCCACGAAGAAGTGGCGCAATGTGGCGGCGAACCACTATGTGTCGCTGGTCGTGGACGACATCGCGGGCACCGACCCGTGGACGGTGCGCGGGGTCGAGATCCGCGGCACCGCCGAGCAGGTCGTGGGCCCGCACGACCTCGGCGCGCAGATGAGCGACGAGTTGATCCGGATCCACCCGTACTCGATTATCGGCTGGGGCCTGGAGGACTGAACCCCGCGCGCCGGACCTCGCCGGGCGTCGCTCGCACCACCGTCGCCCGGCCCGCACAAGGCGCACACAAGGCACACCCGTCTCACCTGCCGAACCGACACGGAGAGCGCTCTCACGCCGCGCCGGGGGACCCGTTACGCTGTGCGCGTACCGGCCCCCGGTTTTCTGTTATTTCCGCGTGAAGGAGACGTCCCTTGTCCGACCCGAGCTTCGCGCCGCGTCCTACGCTGGAGGCCGTCGCCGCGCGGGCCGGGGTGTCGCGTGCCACCGCCTCGCGCGTGGTCAACGGCAGCGAAGGGGTACGGGCGCCGCTGGTGGAGCGGGTCCGCAAGGCCGTGGACGAGCTGGGATATGTGCCCAATCAGGCGGCCCGCACGCTGGTGACGCGGCGCAACGACGCCATCGCGGTGGTGGTGGCCGAGCCGGAGACGCGGTTCTTCACCGACCCGTTCTTCGCGCAGCAGGTGCGCGGGATCAGCAAGGAACTCACCGCGCGGGACAACCAGTTGGTGCTGCTGCTGACCGAGGGGGCCGCCGATTACGAGCGGGTCGGCCGCTATCTGGCGGGCGGTCACGTCGACGGCGCGCTGATCTTCTCCCTGCACACCGACGACTCGCTGCCCGTGCTGGCCCGCAGGGCCGGAGTGCCCACGGTGATCGGCGGGCGGCCCGGCTGGACCGACTTCGACAGCGACCACGGCACGTTGTACGTGGACTGCGACAACCGGGGCGGCGCACGGGACGCGGTACGGCACCTGCTGAGGATCGGCCGCCGCCGGATCGCCCACATCGCGGGGCCACTTGACCAGACGGCGTCGGTGGACCGGCTCGACGGGTTCCGCGACGTGCTGCCGGAGACCGACCCCCGGATGATCGCCGAGGGCGACTTCACCCCGGAAGGCGGCGCCCGCGCCATGGCCGAACTCCTCCAGCGCTGCCCCGACCTGGACGCCGTCTTCGCCGCCTCCGACGTCATGGCCTCCGGCGCCCTGCGCGTCCTGCGCACCTCAGGACACCGCGTCCCCGACGACATCGCCGTCGTCGGCTTCGACGACATGGTCTCCGTCGCCGAATGGACCGACCCGCCCCTGACCACCGTCCGCCAGGACATCGAGGAAATGGGCCGCCTCATGGCCCGCCTCCTCCTGCGCGCGGTGGCGCCGCCGACGGGCCCGCAGAGCGTTCCCGCCCTGTCCTCCATCGTCACGCCGACGCACCTCGTGGTCCGCGCCTCCGCCTGAGCGCCGAATCCCGGCCCGAGCACCACGCTTCCCCCTGAGCGCCGCACCGCGCCCGTCCGAGGGCACTCGGCACCGCCCGACTCCGCCTGACATACCGTCACTTCATCGGATCGAACCCACGCGCGAACACCGGTCCCCCACCTGTGGGTTGGGAACGTCGGGCGAAGGGAAGGTCACGAACAGGTAGCGAAGGTGAGGGCACGGTGAAGGCCGTGCCGGAGGCGAGGAGGTCCGACATGGCATACAGCGTGATTCTCGGCGTCGTGATCGTCGTGCTCGTGGTCGCCTGTGTCGTCGGCTCGTTCTGGAGTGCGGGCAGCCCGATCGCGGTGCGGCGCCGCCACCAGCAGGGTCCTGGCGGCGGCGCCGGATAGGGTCCGCGCCCGTACGGTCGGCCGTACGGGACCGGGTTCAGGACCGGCGGCGGTGGCCGCCGCCCCCGCCGCGCTTGCGCTCGTACATCTCCCGGCCCGCCGCGGTCCGTTGCTTCCACTCGCGCCGCATCTCGGAGCGCAGTCGCTGGTCGGTGCGTGAGGCGATCCACGCGTTCTCGCGCAGCAGCTTGCGGTAGCTCTCCAGACGGCGGTGCTGCAAGGTGCCGTCCTCCAGCGCGGCCAGGACGGCGCAGCCCGGCTCCGACTGGTGCGAGCAGTCCTGGAAGCGGCAGTCGCGGGCCAGTTGCTCGATCTCGGAGAACACCTGGTGGAGCCCGGACTCCGCGTCCCACAGGCCGACCCCGCGCAGCCCCGGCGTGTCGATCAGCACCCCGCCCTGCGGCATCGGCAGCAGGTCACGCGTGGTCGTGGTGTGCCGGCCCTTGCCGTCGGAGTCCCTGGTGGCCTGCACCTCCTGCGCTTCGCGCCCCAACAGGGCGTTGGTGAGCGTGGACTTGCCCGCGCCCGACTGGCCGAGCAGCACCGAGGTGCCGCCCGCCAGCAGCTCCGACAGCGCCTCGATCCCCTCCCCGGTCGTGGCGCTCACCACCAGGACCGGCACTCCGGGCGCCGCCGATTCGGCGTCCTCCAGCAGATAGGTGGTGTCCGGCACGAGGTCCGCCTTGGTCAGCGCGACCACCGGTTGCGCGCCGCTCTCCCAGGCCAGGGAGAGGAAGCGTTCGAGGCGCCCCAGGTCGAGGTCGGCCGCCAGCGACACCGCGATCACCGCGTGGTCGATATTGGCCGCGAGCACCTGGCCCTCGGAGCGCTTGGACGACGCCGACCGTACGATCGCGGTCCTGCGCGGCAGCAGCGCCCGTACCGACGGGCCCTTCGGCTGCGCCGGGTCCGGGTCGAACGCCGCCCAGTCCCCGGTGCACGCCACGAGCATCGGATCCGGCGAGTGCACCGGATCGGTGTCGGCGCGGACCGTCAGCAGACCGTCCGCGCCGTCGGGGACGACGACGTCGCACATCCCCCGGTCGACCCGCACGATCCGCGCGGGCACCAGTCCGTCCGCCGCGTACGCCGAGAAGGCGTCGTCCAGCAGCGAGTCCCAGCCGTACGGGACGAGTGAGGACCAAGTGGAGGACGACGACGAGAAGGAAGAAGACGAGAAAGACAAGGGAAACCCTTCCAACAGGGCCCCGGCACCGCGCGTCCGATCGGCGCGGCAGAAGAAGAGAGGTCAGCCGGAGACCACAGAGGTGAACTGAATGAACTTCCGCATCTGGGCAGCGCCCATCACCAAGGCAGTCATCGAGTCACACCTCCTGGCCGTACTCACGAGCCGACAGCGGCGAGCCACTTCCGCAGCTCCCGCTCCAACACCAGGGACCGTAGCCCCTCCCCCACCGCCTCCGCCACCGAATTAACGCCCGCCGCCGCGGGCGGGTTGAGAGCGCCGGAGCAAAGCGGAGGGATCTCCGGTAGTGGTACGGTCGGAGAAGCGGAGTGACCTCCGCTTGTTCTGGTGTCGCACGGGAACGGGATGCTCATGGCTTCCAGCGCGATGACCTCGGACGGGACGACGGCCGGCGGGGCGCGCCGGGCCGGAGGGGCGGGGGCGCTGGCCGGGCGGACGGTGTCGCGCGTCGGGTACGGGGCGATGCAACTGACGGAGCGGGCCGGGCGGGCCGCCGCGGTCGCCGTACTGCGGCGGGCGGTCGAACTCGGGGTGGACCACGTCGATACGGCGCAGTTCTACGGCGACGGCTTCGTCAACGGGGTGATCCGCGAGGCGGTCAGGTCCGAGGACGAGGTGCTGGTCGCCAGCAAGGTGGGGGCCACACCGGATTCCGGCGGGCCGGTGCATCTGCGACTCGCGCAGAAGCCCGAGGAGTTGCGGGCGGCCGTGGAGGACAATCTCGCGAGCCTCGGCCTCGACCGGATCCCGCTGGTGAATCTGCGCCGCACCGATGTCGGGCCGGGCCTGCGGGCCGAGGGCGACCAGGTGGTCGAACTCGACGACCAGCTCGCGACGATGGTGGCGCTGCGCGACGAGGGCAAGATCGGCGCGATCGGGCTGAGCAGCGTGAGCCTGGACAATCTGCGCCGGGCGATCCCGGCGGGCATCGCGTGCGTGCAGAACGCGTACAGCCTCGTGGCGCGCGACGACGAGGACATGCTGGCCCTCTGCACCGCGCAGGACATCGCGTGGGTGCCGTACTTCCCGCTCGGCAGCGCCTTCCCCGGCCTGCCGAAGGTGACCGACGAACCGGCGGTGATCGCCGCGGCGCGGGCGCTGGGCGCCACGCCCTCCCAGGTCGGCCTGGCCTGGCTGCTGCACCACGCGCCGAACGTCCACCTCATCCCGGGCACGTCGAACACCGCCCACCTCGAAGCGAACGTGGCCGCGGGCGCGCTGACGCTCGACGCCGCGACCCTCGCCGCGCTGGACGCCGTCCCGACCCGGCCGAACGACGCCCCGCTCACGTAACGCGGGGCGCGCGGCCGGACTCCCTCAGCGCGCCCCGAGGCTGGAGCCGCGCACGACCAGCTCCGGCTGGAGGACGACCTGGCGGTGCTCGTGGCCCTCGGGGTCCGCCGTCTCCTCCAGCAGCATCTCGGCGGCGAGCCGCCCCATCGCGACGGCGGGCTGCCGGACCGAGGTCAGCGGTACGGCCGCGGCGGCGGCGAATTCGATGTCGTCGTAACCGACGATGGCCATCTCCTCGGGGACCGCGATCCTGGCGGCGAAGACCGCCTGGAGGACCCCGAGGGCCAGCAGGTCGTTGGCGCAGAAGACGGCGGTGGGCCGGGGCGCCAGGCCGAGCAGCCGGGCTCCGGCGTCGCGGCCCGCCGAGACGTCCAGCCGCTCGGCGGACACCTCGGTCAGCGACTCGGGCGGCAGTCCGGCCTCGGCCAGCGCGGCGAGCGCCCCGGCGCGGCGGTCGCGGACCTGCGGGAGTTCGGGCGGGCCGCCGACGTAGACGATCGAGCGGTGTCCCGCGGCGATCAGGTGCTGGGCGGCGAGGCGTCCGCCGACGACGTCGTCCACCGAGACCGAGCAGACGGCGACGTCGGCGGAGACCCGGTCGACCAGGACATACGGAATGCCCTGGCTGCGCAGCGTCTTGAGGCTGTGTCCGGTCGCGTCGGCGGGGGTGACCAGCACGCCGCGCACCCGCTGCTCGGCGAAGAGCGACAGGTACTCGACCTCCTCGCTGGTGCTCTGCGCGCTGTTGCAGACCATGACGCCGAGTCCGGCGGCGCGGGCGGCGCGCTCGGCGCCGCTGGCCACGTCGACGAAGAAGGGGTTGCCCATGTCGAGGACGAGCAGCGCGACGATACGGCTTGCCCCGGCCCGCAGTTGGCGGGCGGACTCACTCCGTATGTAGCCGAGGCGGCTGATGACCGACTGCACCCGGGTCCTGGTCTCCTCGGACACCAGGTCCGGGCGGTTGATCACATTGGAGACGGTCCCGACCGAGACACCCGCCTGCCGTGCCACGTCCTTGATCCCAACCATGGGCTCCACTGCTCCGTCCCGCCCGCCGCAGGCAGGGCTCCTCGTAACGCTCATCCGGCGTCGGCGCGACGTGCTCGACGTTCACCCGGAATCAACGCATTGAACTTATTCAAGCACAGTGCGTGCTGGTTGATCCGGCACGAACTGAATCGTTCCAACCTCTCATGTTCACGGAAGGTGGAACACCTCGGTGAGCGGGACCATCGCCGCGTCGGGCGCGACGCCGTCCAACTCCTCGAAGAAGCCCGCCATTTCCGCCTGCCAGCGGGCGTTCACCTCCGTACCGTCCATGGCGGCGCGCGCCCGCTCGAAGTCCTCGGTCTCCAGATAGCCGACGAGCAGGCCGTCCTCGCGCAGGAACAGCGAGTAGTTGTGCCAGCCGGCGGCGGACAGCGCCTCACGCATCCGCGGCCAGACGTCCGCGTGCCTGGCACGGTACTCGTCCAGCCGTTCCTGACGGACCTTCAACACAAAGCAGACGCGCCGCACTTGAGGATTTCCTTCCGCACACCGCCGGCCCGGACCCACAGGGCCGGCGGTCCAACTGCCTTACTGGATGGTGCCGTCGGCTCAGAAGTTGAACTGGCCGATGTTCGCCTTGTCGAAGACGGTCGGCTTGCCGAGGACGATGACGCTGTCCTTGCCGACGGTGAAGGTGCCCATGTCGCCCGCGGTGAAGGTCTCGCCCTCGGCGCCGGTGATCTGGCCGGAGGCCAGCGCGACGGCGGTGTAGCCCGCGAGCGCGCCGAGCTTGGCCGGGTCCCACAGCTCAAAGGACTGCACGGTGCCGTTGTTGACGTACGCGCGCATGTCGTTGGGCGTGCCCAGGCCGGTGAGCTGGACCTTCCCCTTGTACTTGGAACCGCTCAGGTACTGCGCCGCGGCCTTGATGCCGACCGTGGTCGGGGAGATGATCCCCTTCAGGTTCGGGTACTGCTGGAGCAGGCCCTGGGTCTGCTGGAACGACGCCTGCGCGTCGTCGTTGCCGTAGGCGACCTTGACGAGCTGGATGTCCTTGTACTCCGGCTTCTTCAGCTCGTCCTTCATGAAGTCGATCCAGGTGTTCTGGTTGGTGGCCGTCTGGGCCGCCGACAGGATCGCGATCTGGCCCTTGTTGTTGATCTGCTTGGCCATCAACTGGACCTCGGTACGGCCCAGGTCCTCCGCGCTGGCCTGCGAGACGAACGCGTCACGGCAGTTGGTGTTGGTGTCCGAGTCGTACGTGACGACCTTGACGCCGTTCTTGCGGGCCTGGTTCAGCGCGGTGCACAGCGCGCCGGGGTCCTGCGCGGACACCGCGATGGCGCTGACCTGCTGCTGCGTCAGGGTGTTGACGTAGCTGACCTGGCCCGCGGTGTCGGTGCCGCTGCTGGTGCCGACCTCCTTGTACTTCTCGCCGAGCGCCTCGACGGCCTTCTTGCCGCCGTTGTCGGAGATGGTGAAGTACGGGTTGTTCACCTGCTTGGGCAGGTAGGCGATGGTCAGGCCCTTCTTGACGGGCGCGTTCGGGTCGGCGGAGGCCGACGCCTTCGTACCGGATCCGGCGGAGGCCGATTCCGAGTCCGAGCTGGACTTCTTGGTGGTGCCGCCACAGGCAGCGGCGCTGAGCGCGACGACGGCGACAACGGCGACCGCGGCCGCGGCGCGACGGGCGGGGGCGGTTCTGTACGACATGCGGGTGTCCTTTCGATGCCGCACTCGCGGCAGGTGACGACCAGGTGAGGGTGTTCGGACGACGTGCGTGGTGCGGGGGGTCAGGTGGCGGCCAGTGCGGCCGGTGGTGGCGCGTCGGCGGTTCTGCGCCGGGCTCGCGCCCTGCCCACCTGCCGGGCCACCCGCGGTGCCAGTACCGAGATCACCAGCAGGACTCCGGTGATCAGGATCTGGGACTGCGCGGAGACGTTGATCAGACTCATCACGTTCTGGAGCGCGCCGAGCAGGAACACTCCGGCGATCGCGCCGCCCAGCGTGCCCTTGCCGCCGTCGAAGTCGATGCCGCCGAGCAGCACACCGGCGATGACGGACAGTTCGAGGCCGGTGGCGTTGTCGTAGCGGGCGCTGGCGTAGTGCAGGGCCCAGAAGACGCCGGTGAGCGCGGAGATCGTGCCGGTGGCGACGAACATCGACAGCTTCAGCCGCTTGGTGCGGATGCCCGCGAAGCGCGCGGCCTCCTGCGAGGCGCCGACCGCGAACAGCGAGCGGCCGACCGGGGTGGCGTGCAGGACGACGACCGCGATGACCAGCAGGACGGCCCACGGGATGGCGGCCTGCGGGATGAAGGTGCCGCCGATCCGCGCGGAACCGAAGTCCAGGTACTGCTGCGGGAAGTCGGTCACCGAGTTGGAGCCGAGCACGATCTGCGCGATGCCGCGGTAGGCGGCCAGGGTGCCGATGGTGACGGCCAGCGAGGGCAGTCCGAGCCGGGTCACGAGCAGGCCGTTGACCAGGCCGCAGACCACGCCGAGCAGGATGCACAGCGGGATGATCATCTCGATGGCCATGCCGTCGTTCCACAGCTTGCCCATGACGGCGCCGGACAGGCCCGCGGTGGAGCCGACCGACAGGTCGATCTCGCCGGAGATCACCAGCATCGTCATCGGCAGCGCGATGAGCGCGATCGGCAGGGTGTTGCCGATCAGGAACGACAGATTCAGCGCGTTGCCGAAGTTGTCGACCAGGGAGAAGGAGCAGAGCAGCAGGACGACGAGCAGGGCTCCGACGACGGTGTCCCAGCGGAACGCGTCCCGCGCCCAACCGGTCGCCGTACGGCCCGCGGTGGCGGGCTTCGCGCTCGCGGACGGCTTCGTACCGGCGGGCGGGTTCGTACCGGCGGACGGCTTCGTACCGGCGGACGGCTTCCCGGCCTTCGCCGGACCGGTGGATTTCGTTGGCTCAGGCATGAGTAGTCGCACTCCTTGTCTGTGCGGCCCGCTTACGGAGCACCGCCGCGACCCGCAGCGCGACCACCCGGTCGACGGCGATGGCCAGCAGCAGGAGGACGCCGTCGATGGCCTGCACCCATACGGAGCTGACGCCGATCGAGGGGAGCACGCTGTTGATCGAGGTCAGCAGCAGGGCGCCGAGCGCGGCGCCGTACAGGCTGCCGGAGCCGCCGGTGAAGGCGACGCCGCCGACCACCACGGCGCTGACGACGGTGAGTTCGTAGCCGCTGCCGGTGCCGGAGTCGACATTGCCGAAGCGGGCGAGGTAGAGAGCGCCCGCCAGGCCCGCGAGGGCGCCGCAGACGATGTAGGCGGTGAGGATGCGCTTGCGGACCGGCACACCGGCCAGCCGCGCGGCCTCCGGGCTCGAACCGAGCGCGTACAGGTCGCGGCCGCTGCGGTAACTGCGCAGGTAGTACGCGGCGATGATCAACACGACCGCGGTGAGCAGCGCGAGATACGGGACGGCGCCGAGGCCGTCGTGCCCGAAGCTGCCGAAGCCCGACGGGAGGTCGGCGGCGGTGATCTGCTTGGAGCCGAACCAGATCGAGTCCAGGCCGCGGATGATGTAGAGCGTGCCGAGGGTGACGACCAGCGCGGGCACCTGGCCGAGGCTGACCAACAGGCCGTTGACGATGCCGAATCCGGCGCCGAGGGCGACCGCGATCAGGATGGCGACCAGCGGATTGCCGCCGCCGCGCAGGAACTCGCCCGCGGCGAAGGCGGTGATGCCCAGCGTGGAGCCGACCGACAGGTCGACGTTCCGGGTGATCACCACCATGGCCTGGCCGACCGCGACGAGCACCAGGATGGTCGCGTTGAGCAGCAGGTCCTTGATGCCCTGCTGGGACAGGAAGGCGCTGTTGTCGAGCTGGGTGGCCAGCAGCATCAGCACCAGGACGACGAGGATGGCCAGTTCCCTGACCTTCAGCACCCGGTCGAGGAGGCCGCCGGTGGAGGCGGTGTCCGGCGGCGCGGCCGACGCCGGTTTGGCGGTCATGGTCATGCCGCGTTCCTTCCGCGGCCGGTGGCCGCTGCCATGACGGATTCCTCGGTGGCGTCCGCGCGCGGGATGTCGGCGGCCAGCCGGCCCTCGTGCATCACCAGGACACGGTCGGCCATGCCGAGGATCTCCGGGAGGTCGGAGGAGATCATCAGGACGGCGAGGCCGTCGGCGGCGAGCTGCGAGAGCAGCCGGTGCACCTCGGCCTTGGTGCCGACGTCGATGCCGCGGGTGGGCTCGTCGACGATCAGCACCCGGGGGTCGGTGGCCAGCCACTTGGCCAGCACCACCTTCTGCTGGTTGCCGCCGGACAGCGTGCCGACGACATCGGCGAGCCGGGCGTACTTCACCTGGAGGCGCATGGCCCAGTCGACGGCGCGGCTGCGCTCGGCGCCGCGGTCCATCAGGCCCGCGCGGGTGGTGGCCTTGAAGCCGGTGAGATTGATGTTGCGCTCGATGGACATCTCCATGACCAGGCCCTGTTCGCGGCGGTCCTCGGGTACGAGGGCCAGGCCCGCGGCCATGGCGAGGCTGGGGGCGCCGGACTTCAGCGGGCGGCCGTCGACCTCGACCTCGCCCGCGTCCCAGCGGTCCACGCCGAAGACGGCGCGGGCCACCTCGCTGCGCCCGGCGCCGACGAGTCCGGCCAGGCCGACGATCTCGCCGCGCCTGACGTCGAAGGACACGTCGGTGAAGACGCCTTCACGGGTCAGCCTGCGCACGCTCAGCGCGACGTCGCCGACCTTGGCGTCCTGCTTGGGGTAGAGCTCGTCCAGGTCACGGCCGACCATCCGGCGGACCAGGTCGTCCTCGGTGAGGCCGTCGACCGGCTCGCTGGCGATCCAGGCGCCGTCCCGCAGGGTGGTGACCTGCTGGCACAGCGCGAAGACCTCTTCCAGCCGGTGCGAGATGAACAGGACGGCGGCGCCGTCCTCGCGCAGCGCCCTGACGACGCCGAAGAGCCGGGCGACCTCGCTGCCGGTGAGGGCGGCGGTGGGCTCGTCCATGATCAGCACGCGGGCGTCGAAGGAGAGCGCCTTGGCGATCTCGACGAGCTGCTGGTCGGCGATGGACAGGCCGCGGGCGGGCTGGTCGGGGTCGAGGTCGACGCCGAGCCGCTTGAAGAGTTGCTCGGTGGCCTTGTGCACGGCCTTGTGGTCGACCCGGCCGAGCGAGCGGCGCGGCTGGCGGCCGACGAAGATGTTCTCGGCGATGGAGAGGTCGGGGAAGAGCGTGGGCTCCTGGTAGATGACGGCCACACCGGCGTCGCGCGCGTCGGCCGGGCCGTGGAAGACCACCGGCGCGCCGTCGAGCAGTACCGTTCCGGTGTCCGGTCGGTGCACCCCGGCCAGTGCCTTGATCAAGGTCGATTTGCCGGCGCCGTTCTCCCCCGCGAGGGCGTGCGCCTCACCCGCGTACAGCCGCAGTGAGACGTCGCGCAGTGCCCGTACCGCGCCGAAGGACTTGCTCACCCCCTCCAGCGCGAGGACCGGAGTCCGTTCCGGTTCGGGGTCGGTCATTGATGTCTCCTGGATCTCCCGGTCTTGCGCCGCGGGGTGAAATGTTTCAATGGAGTTGCCGGGACGTTAGCCCCGCTTGATCAGGCCGTCAAGAGTCCGTGGAAGCCATTTCGGGAGATCAACCCCCGACGGACGGCCAATCGCGGCTGGAAAGAGACCCTCTAGCAGCGCGTCCGGCTCATGTGACACGATTCAATAACGGCGACCGGCCCGCCATCGGGTTCTCGTCATGACCATTGACATGGCGCAGTGTCGCCTTTAAGGTGAGCCGTCAAATGAAACGATTCACAGAGGTTGCCATGACAGACCTGTCGGCCGTGAAGGCGGCGCTGAAGTCCCAGCGGATCGAGACCCCTTCGTGGGCCTACGGCAACTCGGGCACCCGTTTCAAGGTGTTCAGGCAGGAGGGCGTGCCGCGTAACCCGTACGAAAAGCTGGACGACGCGGCCCAGGTGCACGCGGCCACCGGCGTCGCGCCCATCGTCTCCCTGCACATCCCCTGGGACCTGGTGGACGACTACGCGGCGCTCGGCGCGTACGCGAAGGAGCGCGGCCTGACCCTGGGCGCGATCAACTCCAACGTCTTCCAGGACGACGACTACAAGCTCGGCTCGGTCACCAACGCCGACCCCGCGATCCGCCGCAAGGCCGTCAGCTATCTGCTGGAGTGCGTTGACATCATGGACGCCACCGGCTCGCGCGACCTGAAGCTGTGGTTCTCCGACGGCACCAACTACCCGGGCCAGGACGACATCGTCGCCCGCCAGGACCGGCTCGCCGAGGCGCTGTCCCAGGTGTACGACCGGCTCGGCGACGACCAGCGGATGCTGCTGGAGTACAAGCTCTTCGAGCCCGCCTTCTACACCACGGACGTCCCCGACTGGGGCACCTCCTACGCGCACTGCCTCAAGCTGGGCGACAAGGCGCAGGTCGTCGTGGACACCGGCCACCACGCGCCGGGCACCAACATCGAGTTCATCGTCGCGTTCCTGCTGCGCGAGAAGAAGCTCGGCGGCTTCGACTTCAACTCCCGCTTCTACGCCGACGACGACCTCATGGTCGGCTCCGCCGACCCCTTCCAGCTCTTCCGGATCATGCACGAGGTCGCCAAGAACGGCGGCCTGAAGCAGGAGACCGGCGTCGCCTTCATGCTCGACCAGTGCCACAACATCGAGGCGAAGATCCCCGCGATCATCCGCTCGGTGATGAACGTCCAGGAGGCCACCGCCAAGGCGCTGCTGGTCGACCTCGACGCTCTCGGCGCCGCCCAGCGCGCCGGTGACGTACTGGAGGCCAACGCCGTACTGATGGACGCCTACAACACCGACGTCCGGCCGCTGCTCGCCGAGGTGCGCACCGAACTGGGTCTCGACCCCGACCCGATGGCCGCCTACCGCGGCTCCGGCTGGGCCACCCGCATCACCTCGGAACGCGTCGGCGGCGAACAGGCCGGCTGGGGCGCGTGATTTTTTAAGGCTCGGTTCACCGCGCCAGTTTTTTTCAAGGCTCGGTTCACCTCCGCTGCGCTTAGTCGCTGTCGACGGTCGATCGTGCTCGGTTGCTCGTTCCTCACAACCTGCGCGCGTTCTCCCTTTCAACAGCGACCGCTCCGCTTCGGTTCACTCGCCGGCCCTCCTGACGGCGAGCCCACGCGGCCGACCGGCTCCGCGACGCGCAGTGGAGCCTCCGAGCCGGTCGAGCTCATCGCACCCGCACCCGCACTCATTCCTCCGAAGGACACCGCATGGCTTCCGCCTCCAGTTCCGACGACAGCACGGTCGGGGCGCTGCTCGGCCGTTCGAACCGGCTCGGATCCGATCCGCGCAACACCAATTACGCGGGCGGCAACACGTCCGCCAAGGGCACCGCGCCCGACCCGGTGACCGGGGCCGACACCGAGCTGATGTGGGTCAAGGGGTCCGGCGGCGACCTCGGTACGCTCACCGGCTCCGGTCTCGCGGTGCTGCGCCTGGACCGGCTGCGCGCCCTCACCGAGGTCTACCCGGGGGTGGAGCGCGAGGACGAGATGGTCGCCGCCTTCGACTACTGCCTGCACGGCAAGGGCGGCGCGGCCCCGTCGATCGACACCGCGATGCACGGGCTGGTGGACGCGGCGCACGTGGACCACCTGCACCCGGACTCCGGTATCGCGCTGGCGTGCGCGGCCGACGGCGAGGCGCTGACCAAGGAGTGCTTCGGCGACACCGTGGTGTGGGTGCCCTGGCGCCGCCCCGGCTTCCAGCTCGGACTGGACATCGCGGCGGTCAAGGAGGCCCACCCGGAGGCGATCGGCTGTGTGCTGGGCGGGCACGGCGTCACCGCCTGGGGCGCCACCTCGCAGGAGTGCGAACGCAATTCGCTGCACATCATCCGCACCGCGGAGACCTTCCTCCAGGAGCGCGGCAAGGCCGACCCGTTCGGCGCGGTGCTCGACGGGTACGAGCCGCTGCCGGAGTCCGAGCGGCGCGTACGGGCCGCCGCGCTGGCACCGCTGCTGCGCTCGATCGCCTCCCAGGACCGGCCGCAGGTCGGCCACTTCACCGACTCCCCCGAGGTGCTGGACTTCCTGTCGCGCGCCGAGCACCCGCGGCTGGCCGCGCTGGGCACGTCCTGCCCGGACCACTTCCTGCGCACCAAGGTCCGCCCGCTGGTCCTCGACCTGCCCGCGGGCACGGCCCTCGACGAGGCCGAGGCCCGGCTGCGCACGCTGCACGAGGAGTACCGCGCCGAGTACGCCGCCTACTACGAGCGGCACGCCTCGCCCGACTCCCCCGCCATGCGCGGCGCCGACCCGGCGATCGTCCTCGTGCCGGGCGTCGGCATGTTCAGCTACGGCAAGGACAAGCAGACCGCGCGCGTCGCGGGCGAGTTCTACGTCAACGCCATCAATGTGATGCGCGGCGCGGAGGCCGTGTCCTCGTACAAGCCGATCGAGGAGTCGGAGAAGTTCCGTATCGAGTACTGGGAGCTGGAGGAGGCCAAGCTGCGGCGGATGCCGAAGCCGAAGCCGCTGGCCACCCGGATCGCGCTCGTCACCGGTGCCGGGTCCGGCATCGGCAAGGCCATCGCCCAGCGGTTGGTCGCCGAGGGCGCCTGCGTAGTGGTCGCGGACCTCGACGCGGGCAACGCCGCCGCCGTGGCCGAGGAGCTGGGCGGTCCCGACAAGGCCGTCGCGGTCACCGTGGACGTCACCTCCGAGGAGCAGATCGAGGCGGCCTTCGCCGACGCGCTGCTCGCCTTCGGCGGGGTCGACCTCGTCGTCAACAACGCGGGCATCTCGATCTCCAAGCCGCTCCTGGAGACCACCGCCAAGGACTGGGACCTCCAGCACGACATCATGGCCCGCGGCTCCTTCCTCGTCTCCCGCGCCGCCGCGCGCGTCATGATCGAGCAGAAGCTGGGCGGCGACATCGTCTACATCGCCTCCAAGAACGCGGTCTTCGCCGGGCCCAACAACATCGCCTATTCGGCCGTCAAGGCCGACCAGGCCCACCAAGTGCGGCTCCTCGCCGCCGAGTTGGGTGAGTACGGGGTACGTGTCAACGGCATCAACCCCGACGGGGTCGTCCGTGGCTCCGGCATCTTCGCCGGCGGCTGGGGGGCCAAGCGGGCGGCCGTCTACGGCGTCGAGGAGGCCAAGCTCGGGGAGTTCTACGCGCAGCGGACGCTCTTGAAGCGGGAAGTTCTTCCCGAGCACGTCGCCAATGCCGTCTTCGCCCTCACCGGCGGGGAGCTGACCCACACGACCGGGCTTCACATCCCCGTCGACGCGGGCGTCGCAGCCGCCTTCCTCCGCTAGGGCGTGTCACCCTGCGCAGGGCCGGCGTTCAAGGGCGCGGCCCTAGGCGTTCGCCCTGCGCAGGACGTGCCCCGTCAGGGCCACCGGGGGCACCTTCCGGCCGAAGGCTGGGGGAGGAACTGCGCGGCCCGCCCCCACCGGCCGGTGGTCGGGACACCACCGAATTGCCCCTCTGGGGCCGGTGGTGACCTGCGGGAGCGCTTCGGCTGAGCGCGCGGTTCCTCCCCCGGCCTGCGGCCGGGAGGTGCCCCCAGCGCCCCTAAAAGATCGGCGCAACGCCCAAGCCCAAGGACACCGCACACGGGCCGCGCCCCTAAAAGAAGTCGGCCTACCGCCTCGGTAGGAGAGCCGTTCCGGGCCGCGGGGCGGGAAGAATGAAGGACCGCACTCCGCAGGAGTGGCCGTATAAGGAGAGGCATGATCGGCGAACCCCCAGGCGCAAGCCCAGCCGCAGGCGTGTTCGCGGCGGCGGACCTCGGCGCGACGAGCGGCCGCGTCGTCGTGGGCCGGGTGGGCGGCGGGGAACTGGCCCTCACGGAAGTGAACAGGTTCGCGAATGTGCCGGTGCGGCTGCCGAGCGGGCTGCACTGGGACCTGCCGGGCCTGTTCACCGGCGTTCTGGACGGACTGCGCGAGGCGGCGAGGTCGGGCGCCGCGGTGGCGTCCGTCGGCGTGGACACGTGGGCGGTGGACTACGGTCTGCTGGACGCGGACGGCGCGCTGCTGGGGATCCCGTACCACTACCGGGACAGACGTACGGCGCAGGTGGCGCCGCGGGTGCGGGACGAGGTCGGCGCGCAGGAGCTGTACGCGGCCAACGGCCTCCAGCATCTGCCGTTCAACACGGTGTTCCAGCTCGCGGCGGCGCGGGGCACGGTCCAACTGGCCGCCGCGCGGACGCTGTTGCTGATCCCCGACCTGGTGACGCACTGGCTGACCGGCAGTGTCGGTGCGGAGGTCACCAACGCCTCGACGACGGGCCTGCTGGACGCCCGTACGGGCGAGTGGTCGCGGGACCTCGCCGACCGGATCGGCCTGGACCCGGCGTTGCTGCCGCCGCTGCGGCAACCGGGCGACAGCGCAGGGGAGTTGCTGCCGCACATCGTGGCGGCCACGGGTCTGGCGGCGGGGACGCGGGTCACCACAGTGGGCTCGCACGACACGGCCTCTGCGGTGGCGGCGGTACCGGCCACCGCGCCGGGTTCCGCGTACATCTCCTGCGGCACCTGGTCGCTGGCCGGGCTCGAACTGGACGCGCCGGTGCTCAGCGCGGCGTCGCGGGCCGCGAATTTCACCAATGAGCGCGGGATCGACGGCACGTTCCGCTATCTCAGGAACATCATGGGAATGTGGCTGCTGGAGGAGTGCCGTCGGGTCTGGGCCGCGCGCGGCGAGCCCTCCGAGCTGGCGTCGCTGCTCGCGGACGCGGGCCGCGCGGAGCCGTTCGGCGCGGTGATCGACCCGGACGCGCCGGAGTTCCTGGCACCGGCCGACATGCCCGCGGCCATCGCGGACTACTGCGTGCGTACGGGGCAGCGCCCGCCGGAGAGCCGGGGCGCGCTGGTCCGCTGCGTGCTGGAGAGCCTGGCGCTCGCGCACCGCAGGGTGCTACGCAAGGCCGCCGAACTCGCCGACCGGGAGATCACCCACATCCATCTGGTCGGCGGCGGCAGCCGCAACGAACTGCTGTGCCGCCTCACCGCGGACGCGTCCGGGCTGCCGGTGATCGCCGGGCCCACCGAGGCGACCGCGCTCGGCAACATCCTCGTCCAGGCCCGCACCCACGGCCTCGTCGGCGATCTGGCCCGGATGCGGCAACTGGTCGCCGACACACAGGAGTTGCGCCGGTACGAGCCGCGCGGTGACCTGCGCGCCTGGGACGCGGCGGACGCCCGTATCTCCGGTGCCCTCGCCGCCCCCTGACCGTCCGTCACCCGCCCAACCGCCGTCCGTCATCCGCCCGCACGACCCCGAGGGAGCCGCGATGCGTGCCGCCCTGTTTCTCACCTGCGTGAACGACACGCTCTATCCACGGACCGGCCAGGCCGTCGTCGCGCTGCTGACGCGGCTCGGCGTCGAGGTGGACTTCCCGATGGGGCAGACGTGTTGCGGCCAGGCGCACTACAACACCGGTTACCGGCACGAGGCGGAGCCTTTGGCGCGCCGCCAGGCGCGGGTCTTCGCCGGATACGACTACGTGGTCACGCCGTCCGGCTCCTGCGCGGCGATGGTGCGGGACATCTACCCGCGCCTCGGCGAACGGGCCCGGGAGGAGGGCCGCGGCGACGAGTTGAGCGAGGCGCTGGCCGACGTGGTGCCCAGGACGTACGAGTTGACGGAGTTCCTGGTGGACGTGCTGGGGGTGACGGATGTGGGGGCGTACTTCCCGCACACGGTGACGTACCACCCCACCTGTCACGGGTTGCGGATGCTGGGGCTCGGTGAGCGGCCCCGGCGGCTCTTGGAGGCCGTGAGGGGGCTTGAGCTGCGGGAGTTGGAGGGTGCGGAGGAGTGCTGCGGCTTCGGCGGCACCTTCGCCGTGAAGAATCCCGACGTCTCGGCCGCGATGGCCGCGGACAAGGTGCGGCACGCGGAGGAGACCGGCGCCGACGTGCTGTGCGCGGCCGACAACTCCTGCCTGATGCACCTGGACGGCACGATGTCCCGGCAGCGCACCGCCATCCGCCCGGTGCACATCGCGGAGATCCTGGCCAGTACGCGGGAGCACCCGCTGACGGTCCCGACCGCCGGGGTTCCGGTCCATGTCGCCACGGGCGGCGCGCGCAATGGAGGAGTGGTCCGATGAGTGGTACGTATCTGGGTCTGCCGTCGTTCCCGAAGGCCGCCGCCTCGTCCACGAAGGACACCCAGCTCCGCGCGAACCTCACCCACGCCACCCACACCATCCGCGACAAACGCGCCAGAGCCATCGCAGAACTCGCCGACTGGCCCCAACTCCGCGCAGCGGGCGCCGCCGTCAAGGACCACACCCTGCGCCACCTCGACCACTACCTCCTCCAGCTCGAGGAGAACATCACCGCCGCCGGCGGCACCGTCCACTGGGCCCTGGACGGCGACGACGCCAACCGCATCATCACCCGCCTCGTCCAGGACACCGGCGAAACCGAAGTCGTCAAAGTCAAATCCATGGCCACCCAGGAAATCGGCC
>NZ_JBIBIC010000012.1:0-227465 GCF_042957385.1 Streptomyces sp. NPDC008079 | reverse complement strand
CACGGTCACCTCCACCGTCTACCAGTACGACCCCTACGGCGCCTACCAGACCACCACCGCCACCGGATCAGCCGCAGCCCAGAACCCCTACCGCTTCGTCGGCGGCACCTACGACCGCACCACCGGCTGGATCAAATACGGCCAACGCTGGTACAACCCCACCACCGGCCGCTTCACCACCCAGGACGCACTTTCGTTCCTCGCCGACCCCGCCCAGGGCAACCGCTACGCCTACGCAGGCGACGACCCCATCAACAACACCGATCCCACCGGAAAGAACTTCCTGAGCGACGCCATTGACAAGGTAGGCGAGATCACGGGATATGTCTCCGGCTGCTTGGCGGGAGTTGGAGCCGCCTCAGAGAGCGGCATCATTATGTACGCCAGCATCTACGGCCCGGTGGGCACAGGCACCGCAGTTGTGGCCAGTTGCGGGGTAGGAGTCGCCGCCTCCAAATACGGCGCTGACATCATTTCTTACGGATGAAAAGAAGGAGCAGGCCGAAGTAAACCCACCGATTGCCAGAGTTCCTAGGCAACAGACCCAGGAGAGCGCGTCAATAGTCGCGTGACCGCGGGAGACGATTCCGCGGCCACGCGACCAGCCCAATCCCACACGTTCACATCCCTTATCAGGTCAACTATATTAAGATTGGTGCGCAATGGGAAAATCGGGTCCGAATATGGCGCGGCGAATGGTGATCTTCATCATCATCACGTTCATTGCTGCCGTATTTCTTATCATCCAGGGAAGTAACGAGGAGGGCGCAGGCGGAGTGGCATTCATCTGCGTGGGAATCGTTACGCTCGCAGCCGCCGGAACGCTGACCTATCTCATGCTGCGCGGTCCGCGGCGTGAATGATTCTGCTGGGGGATGGCAGCGGCGGGAGCGGAACCACACAGTCAGTTGACCCGTGAACAACGGTCACCCACGACCGAGCAGTACGGCGCCGACGAACACTCCTGACGGCACGGCCCTCAGCGATGGGGGTGCCGGTAGCCGGGATGGCGCTGCGGGGTCGCGGTCCCGTCGAGGCGCTTGCGCGGTTAGGCCTTCGATGTCTCGCGGGCGAGCGCGCCGATCCGGCGCCGCAGTTCCTCGAGCCAGGCCAGCCGCAGACCGACCGCCGTCCACGGGACGGCACCGGCGGCCAGCGCCAGGAGCAGCGGGCTGTCTCCGCCGTTCGTGACCGCCGCGTCGACCGGGTACACCCGGTCTCCGCTGGTCACCGCGCTGCTGGATGGTACCCGCCCACTATATTCGTACAAGTGAACGATTTTGAGCGGGACTCTGAGCCGAGCCGGATCGTCCGTCTGCGCGCGGTGGAGCAGTGGCTCTCGTTCCACCTCCAGCGCACCCGCGACGAACTCGCCCGCCTCGAGCGGGCCGCCCGCCTCGAACAGCTCGCCGCCGAGCAGGCCGGGCGGCGCCGCCGCGCGCTGGCCGGGTGGACTCTGGAGCGGCGGTGGAACGGCGACGTCGTCCACCACGGCCCGTGCCTGCGGCGCACGGACGGCAGCTCGGCCCCGCTCGCTGGGCACGAGGCCGCCCGCGCCCTGCTGGACTCCGGCCGGGCGGCCTCGTGCCCGGCCTGCGCCGTGAAGGTTCTCGACGAACCGTCGTAGGCACACCCCGCGCGGTCCCGGCGTGCGGGGGCGAGGCCGGGTCCGGGGTGCCGGACCCGATGCGGTGGCGCAGGCTGGCGGTGTGGAGGACCCGATACAGGTAGCGCTCGCCGAGCCGGTGACGTCTCTGCCCGCCGGTCCGGGATGGTGGTTCGAGCCGAAGTACGACGGTCACCGGATGGTCATGCGCCGGGAGGTCGGCGGCGTACGGTGTCAGGCCCGCTCCGGCCGGGACAGCACCCGGTCCTGGCCCGACCTCGCGGCGGCCGGGACGGCACTGGAGCCCGGCACGGTCCTGGACGGCGAGGCCGTCGTCTTCACCGGCGGCGTCATCGACTTCAGCGCCGCGCAGAGCCGGATGGCCTCCTCCCCCGCCCGTGCCGCCGCCCTCGCCCACGACCTCCCCGCGTCGTACGCGGTGTTCGACATCCTCGCCACCGCCCGGCTCGGCGACGTACGGCCCTGGCCCTGGACACAGCGGCGCCAGCTGCTGCTCGACACACTGGAGCCGCTCGGGCCGCCGATCCAGCCCGTCCCGGCCACCGACGGCCGCGATGTGGCCCTCGCCTGGTACGAAACACTCCGCGCGCAGGGCATCGAGGGCCTGGTCGCGAAGCGCGGCGACGGACGGTACCGGGCAGGACGAATCTGGAAAAAACTCCGCCACTCCGACACCGTCGACCTTGCGGTGGTCGGCTTCACCGGGAGTCCCCGCCGGCCCCGCGCCCTGGTGGTCGAACTGCCCGACGGGCGCCGTGCGATCTCCCAGCGCCTCGATCCGCGCACCGCCGCCACTGCGGCCGCCCGCCTCCGCCCGGCCGGCTCCGGCTCGCTGGCCCGCTCCACCGCAGGAGACCCCTACACGCCGGTCGCTCCGGGCCTGACCGTGGAAGCCGCCGCGGGAACCACCCGCCACGCGGTCGTCACCGTCACCCGCGTGCGGTAGGACCGGAAGGACGTCCGACACGGACGGCGAGCCCGTGCACACGGTGCGCGGCGTCGCCGTCAGCGGCGACGCCCTTGGAGCGGCCCGTCAGCCACACGGTCGGGCTGGACGTGCGTGCGCATGAATGGTCTTTCTGGGCAATCTGCCCACATGATCATGATCCAGACAGGCCGGTCACTGTGTGATCCGGACCACTTCTGTCCCGGTTTTTGAACGTCTTCGCAATTGCAACTCGCATCCCGCCTGGTCACAGCGATGCCCCCCGCTTAGATACTACTAATTGTGCTCACTCATGATCATTCAGTGATTTTTTTCGGGGCAACGATGCGTGAGCGGCCCCCGAAATCGCTTGAGTGGTGCTGAGGCCAAACCTTCGGCACGGTGCCGAGGGCCCCGGGCCGACCCCCGTCAAGGAAGCACGATGACGTCTACGCACGGAGGCCGCTGTGAACGATGACGTTCCGGCCGCCGCACCAAGGAGCGGAGGCCAGCCCGTCGGCGCCCTCCACCCCCTTCCCCTGGAGTTCGAGGCCCTCTACCTGGGACACCAGGAGCCGTTCCACGAGTACGCGGAAGTCACCATCGGCAGCCGCCGCGAAGCCGAAGAGGCGGTCCACCGCGGATTCCTGGAGATCCTGGGCAACTGGGACGCCCTGCTGGGCGACGGCAACTTCGAACAGCAGGCATGGGCGATCATGCGCCGGACCGTGGTCCGGCAGCTGGAGGCCGAAGGCCGCGCGCCGGCCCTGGTCGACAACGGCCCGCTCTTCCAGGCGCTGTACACCGCGCAGATGGAGTCCGCCCGCGGCCAGCTCCAGTTAATGGACAGCAGCCAGGGCCTGTACGCGGCCATCGCCGACCTGCCCTCGCGCCAGTTCGACGTCATCGTGCTGCGGTTCATCCTCGGTTACCCCACCACCCGTATCGCCTGGCTGCTGGGACTGAAGAACGAGCGGACCGTCGACTACCACGTCCGGAAGGCCAAGGAACGCCTGCGCGTCCAACTGGGCCTGCCCGCCGAAACCGCCACCGCCCGGAAGGGAGCACGACAGTGACCTCCGCCGCCCTGAACAGCCTGCTGGACAACGCCTCCATCCCCACGTCCTCCCGCACCTTCGACGTCGGAGCGGGCCTGCGCCGGCTCGCCGCGGACGCGGCGACCGGCGGACCGACCCGCGAAGTCGTCCGCGCCGGACAGGCCAGGCAGCGCCTGACCGTCGTGTGCCGGTGGGTCCTGAACACCCCCGGCGCCGCAGCCCACGTCGACCGCCTCGCCCAGGTCGACGAACGGTGGGGCACCGACACCACCGTCACGATCCTGCCCGCGGCCGAACGCCGCTGCCTGGAGGAGATGCTCGACATCCAGGGCGCCGTGGTCTTCGCCTGCCTGCTCAGCCTGACCCACCAGCCCGAGAGCGCCCAGTTCTGGTGGCAGCTCGCGGCAGGAGCGGGCAGCCGGATCGCCGCCTACTGCCTGCACCTGGACCACCTGGTGCTCGGGGAGACCCGCGAGGCCCAGCACTGGTACCTCCAGACCATCCGCACCATGGAGGAAGCCTTAGACATCGCCCCCGACCGCGACTTCCTCGAGGGACTCGGTGTCGTGGCCCGCTACGTACGGCGCAACGGATCCGCCTCCAGCACAGCACCGCCCGACGGGCTGGAAGCCGAAGTCGACCGGCTCGCGTCCCGCGACCCCAGCGGCATAGTCAGCCTCCCCGACCGCCGCCTCGTCGACAGCCTCGCCGACTTCGCCAGCCGCCGCTGATCTCGATCGTCTTGGCCGTCGGTAGCGGAAGGTCGTCGAGCTCCTCGTCGGACAGCGAGACCAGCGTGCCGTCCGGCGCCTCCCACGCCCGGCCGATCGCTCCCTGCTCCAGACGCTCGCCGTCGGCGGGGCCGCCCGGCGTCAGCGGGCCGTTTGGGGGCGGAAGGCCGGGTTTCACCCGAACACGCCGAAGGGTCCGTACTCGGGAGCACGGACCCTCCGTGACGCAGTGGTCTGCGTCACATGTAAGGGGCGCCGGGCCAACGGCACCGCCTTGATCGACTTCGTCCCGCTTCAAGGACCGGAGTCATCAGGGAGTCTCGGCATTTAGAGCCCCTCCACCAACCTACTCGGACACCACCGGACAGTGAACCCTTGACCAACTGCGACCGCCGCTGGTCGGCGCGCCAGTAAGTGGTCTAGACACGAGGCTCCTGGACCCGGCTTCCGGACAGTTCCGGATGCTGCCGGACACCCCCGGACCTTTGATCATGCAATTGCGTCTGACCGGCCGCGCTGCTGCAAAAGCGCACCATCATACCCTCGCCCGCCGACACTCCGGGCGGCACATCCGCGCCCCTCAACTCATGTAGTAGGCACCGGTATCCGACCGGTCCGGAGCTACTTGTGTTCAGGATCAGACAGAGGAAGAGTGTTATCTGGTGGCCGTACTTTCAGGTCACTGGGGCGGCCAAGCCCCGCAATACCCCGTCCCGCTTCAAGACTTCACTCTGAGGAGTCGCCATGTTCCGGCGCCGCCAGTCCACTTCGTCGTACCCGCTTCCCGTCCCGGCCAGCACCTCCGCCGGGGGCGGATGCGTCATCGACGCGAACACCCCCAGGCCGGGCTTCGGCTTCACCCGCCGCGCCGTCCGCTGGCAGCTCGCCGCGCTGGCCGTCATCCTGCTGGCCACCATGGTCGTCCTCGGCTTCGCCGTCGAGGTGACGGCCGCGCTGCTGGCCGCGGTGCTGGCCGGCGTCGCGATCGACGCGATCACCGGCGCCGCCGGCAGCCGGACCGCCAGGCGTGCCGCGCCGGGCAGGAGCGCCCGATGAGCGTCAGCCCGACCGGCCGCCAGAGGGTCGGCGCGCTCTCCCAGCTGCTCGCGCAGCACGAGGTCAGCAGCATGGACGCGGAGATGGTGGGGATGACCACGCCGCACCTGCTGCTCACCTACATGCGGATCCGCTCCGGCCTCACGCCCAAGGCCATCGCGCTCAAGCTCGGCGAGATCGGCATCGGGATCAGCCCCTCCGGCGTGCAGCGGATGTTCAGCACGGACGTCCAGTTCGCCTGGCGCACTGTCTCGCAGACGGCGCAGATCCTCGGCGCCGAGCCCCTGGAGATGGACATGCTCCGCAGCGTCTGGGAGGGACAGCGCGCCCGCCTCAAGCTCGCCGCGGGGAAGACCGTCCGCGGACGCGAGCCCGACCCCATCGAGTGCTCCACCTCTGCGGAGTTCATCGAGAAGCTCAACGACGTCCTGGTCTGGGCGGGCGAGCCCTCGCTGCGCCAGCTCGCCGACGCCAGCGGGGGCCTGCTGCGCCGCAGCACGATCGGCGACATGCTCAACGGCTCGAACCTGCCCAGGGAGAACACCATGGTGCGCTTCCTGGAGGTCTGCGGCATCACCGACATCGCCACCTGGACCGTCACATGGCGGCGGCTGCGGATAAAACAGCGCAAGCGCGCCGCCGCCCTGCGCAACCTGCCGCCGCTCAGCGAACGCCTCCTCTGACCGCCGCGCACAGAACCGAGGCCCCGCACACCACCGTGTGCGGGGCCCCGACCGCGGGCCGGCCTTCGACCTGCTAGCTCCGGCCAGCCAGCACACTCCACCGCAGGAGACCCCTACACACCCGTGACCCCAGGCCTGACCGTGTGGCAGGCCTCAAGCTGCACGCCGCCGACGACCAGCTCGCCGTCACCGGCTACGACTATGACACCTCCGTCTACGCCACCCCCGCCGCCGCCCGCGCGTCACCGACCCGGGCACGGTCCTGGTCTCCGGCCGGCTGCTCACCGACATCGCCCGCACGCTGCGCAGCGACGTCTACTCTGCGCACCCTCCCGCCCGCGCCCCACTGCACTGGCCCCAGTGGGACACCACCGACCCCGAAGGCGCCGATCTCCGCAGCGCCGCCGTCGGCCAACTCAGCCTCCTGTACTGGATCAACCGCACCACTCAGCCGCCGCACCTGTACGTCCTCGACATCGTGTGGGCCGGCTGAATCGTCCGAAAACACGGTTCAACCCGGCTCGAAGCGTCTATAGCGTCCGATACGAGCGAAAGGAATGTCGGATGCGCACCTCTTTAGCAGCCCGCGCGCTCGCTGCTGCGGGTATCAGCACAACGCTGCTCATGTTGTCGGTGCCGCAGGCGCACGCTGAAGGCTATGTAAAGACCTACTGGAACAACGCGTGGGCTGGGAACGAGAGCCGGACGTGGACAGACAAGAACACTGATGGGACCTGGACTACCCTGCGGTTCACTTCTTGCCGGGTGAAGTATGCCACCAGCGTCACGGTCGTCGTGAAGCT
This sequence comes from Streptomyces sp. NPDC008079, assembly GCF_042957385.1. Taxonomy (NCBI): domain Bacteria; kingdom Bacillati; phylum Actinomycetota; class Actinomycetes; order Kitasatosporales; family Streptomycetaceae; genus Streptomyces; species Streptomyces sp. NPDC008079. The sequence continues at coordinate 220,582 of NZ_JBIBIC010000012.1, read as the reverse complement.
GATGAAAGAACGCATCGGGCCAGATCAAAATCGCGGCAAGCGCACTTTCCACTGCGCCAGTTCATCCACGCAGAATTGGGGGCGCCAGCCGAAGGGCAAGTATCACTACACGATCGACAGCGTCAACGGCCGCGCTGATGTGACCCTGCGAAGCAGCACCGTGCAGTTTTGGTACTGATCTCACCCCGGAGGAGTCGGCAAGCCTAGATGCCTGCCCAGCGGGCGGAGACATACTGGGCAGGCATCGCCCGGCCGGTGCGTCATCCCCTCGGGCGTGATCGGCACGATGTCCAAGTCCGCGAGATCCAGCACCTCGAACAGCGCCGCCGCCACCCGGCTCTCACCCATGGGGTTGTCGCCCCAGTCCGCATCCGGGCTGATCTCCAGGAAGCCCGGAGTCTCGACGAAGACACGCTTCCGGCTCGCCTGGCCTTTGAGCTCGCTGAGGAGCCCGACCTTCCCACGTTCACGACGTAGTCGAACGGCAGCGCCTCTTCGGGCACGTTGTCGGCCCAGTCCTCGAGGCTGCCCTGAGGGTAGATGCCGGCCGCGACGACCGCGGCGTCCTCGAGCCACGCGGCCGACAGCCAGGCACTTGATCACCTGCCCGACCGTCTGCGGGACATGGTGCAGGCGTTCCTGCCGCACTGCGGACTTTCACGGGACAGCGAGTAGGCAGGGGCCGTACGGGACGTCAGAACCGTCGTCCTGCCCGGTGCTTCCTGGGGCAGGACGACGGTCTCGTCCGGCGGTCCTTCCAGGTATCGGGGTGTAAGAGCGGGTGAACGTCGGTGTGGGGCGGACAACCCTCGTCCACTACCTAGTAATGTTCGGCCACATGAGCATCCCGAACCCGCGAGGGGACCGAGAGAAGCTAATCACCTCTCTCACACCCCAGTTGCGCAGGCATCTGAAGATCCGTGCCTTCGAGCACGGCATGGACATCCAGGACGCCACCGAGCATGCAATCAAGGCGTGGTACGCGGCTGATGGTCTTCCCGAAGCCGAGACCGCCGGGGCGAAGACCTGGGGCACTTTCCTGCCTCCAGGCGAGCCGGACCAATTCAAGGCGGTGTGCGCGGACCGGGGCGTGACGTATGTACAGGGGCTCGCACAGGCGTTGACGCTCTGGCTCGACAACCACCCCTCCCCCACTGCGCCTTTGGTGGCTCAGCCGGTGGTGCGGGTGATAATTGCGAATCAGAAGGGCGGCGTCGGCAAGACGTTCCTGGCCTCCGGGATGGCGCAGGCTCTCGCGGAAGGCGGCCACCGGGTCCTGTTGGTCGACTACGACCCGCAGGGGCACCTCACCGCGGAGCTCGGCTTCGAAGACCTCATGTACGAGGACGACGTCGAAACGCTGATGATGCACATGGACGGCACCGCGAAGGGCGACATCCGCGACCTCCTGGTCGCGCTGGACGGGGACGTTTTCGGCGGCCGGCTTCACCTGCTGCCTGCATCCGACGACGCGTTCATGCGGGACGTCGCCCTGTCCAAAGTCAGCTTCAGCGAGGCCGCGCTCGAGCGAGCACTGGAACCACTCGAAGCGGACTACGACATCATCCTCATTGACGGGCCGCCCAGCCTCGGACTGAACATGGACACCGCGCTGTACTACGTGCGCCGGCGCGAAGGCGAGCTGGCGGACCGGTCCGGCGTCATCACGCCGGTGTGGGCGAACCGGGCCTCACACCGCGCGGTGAGGCTGCTGAAGAAGCAGAAGGACGACTTGTGCGCCAAGGGGCGGATCCAGGTCGACTACCTGGGCCTGATCATCAACGCCTACGACAGCCGCCGAGGGAAGCTCGTGCAGGAGAACCGTGAGCAGTGGGAGAAGAGCACCACTCCCAGCGTGCTCGCCGTCATCGGGGACTTGAAGGAGGGGCGTGAGGCGGCCGACGGGGAGATCCCGCTGCTGGAGTACGCGCCGGACAGTGAACACGCGCAGGCGATGCGCGATCTCGCGAGGGAGCTTGCCGTATGACTGACCGCCGACGCATCACCCGGGGCTTCGAGATCAGCGAAGAGGGCGAGGGTGGTACTCCCCCGCCGCGCAAAATCCGTACCCGTGAGCAGATCATGAAGGGCGAGGGGAAAAGGCCGCCGGCCTCGGTGAAACTGACCGTGTTGGCGCACAATCCGTTCAATCCGCGCGAGGAACTCACCGACGTCGAAGAGACCGCGGAGTCCCTGCGTGTTCGCGGACAGCTCCAGCCGGTGGCCGTGGTGCGCCGTGCCGCTTTCCTGTCCGTTCACCCGGATCAGGAGAAGGCGATCGGCGCGGTGGAGTACGTCGTCATCGACGGCAACCGACGCCTCGCAGCAGCAGCCTTGGCGGGCCTGCCGGAACTTCGGATCGACGTCAACGACGACCTCGCGACCAGCGCGGCAGACATGCTGGAATCGGCGCTGATCGCGAATATTCACCGTGTGGACGTGCCGCCGCTGGATCAGGCCCGTGCCATACAGGAGCTGCTGGCCAAGCACGGTTCGCAGGAGGAAGTGGCGCGTCGGCTGGGCAAGTCCGGGGCGTGGGTGTCACAGCGGCTGGCTCTCTTGTCTCTGCAAGGCGACTTGCAGGACAAGGTCGCGAGCGGGGAGCTGACGGTCAAGGACGGTCGGCGTATTGGACGGCTGCCCGCTGAAAAGCAGCGGACCGAGGCAGATGCGGCTCTTAACCGGGTTAAGGCTCCGCGGAAGCCGCGAACACGCATCGCTCCGCAGGAGGCGGTCGAGGCAGCGCCGTCCTCGGGTACCGGTCCCGCCACGAGCGTCGAGGTCGCGGATGTATCCGTGCCGACCCAGACGAGCGGAACGGATCGTGCTGGAGGCAGCAAAGCGTCGGGGCTTAACCCGGTTAACGGTGCCACTGTCGACGAGGCCGTGCCGGACCTTCCCTGGGACAACCCGGCATGGTTCGACCGCATGCTTCGTCTGTACATGGCTCCAGAACAGCGGGAGGCTCTGGCCTGGCTGCTCCAGGCCGACAGATAGGTCAGAACGGAGCACGGCACCGGACTCCCGACGCATCCGCCCCTGTCGCCAGCCTTAACCCGGTTAAGGCTGGCGTGCTTCCGGAAGGCTGTCCGTATCAAGGCCATCGGGGCCAGGCTTCGCGCTCCACACAAAGAGGCCCCGTCCTCAGCGATTTCGCGTCGCTGGGGACGGGGCCTTCGATGTGGTGCTCGTGTGATCAGGTTGCCCAGACTGCGGGTGCACCTGTGTCGGGGGCAGGGATGCCAGCCGCGGTACTCGGGGCGGCGGGGCGGCGCATGGCGCTGATCGGCACGGCGCCGGTGTCGGTCGTCTTGCCCATACTTCGCGGGCTGATGTTGGCGATGAGCACGGCGGGGACTCTCCTCATACGGTAACTACCTTCCGCATGTTGTTGGCAAGTCTCCCGCTTCCCGAGGACGGGCACCATGTCACAAGTTGCAACCGCGCAGCACCAAACCGGTCCTGAACGCACGAAAGGCCCCGGACCGCAGCGGAGTTGCTGCGGCCCGGGGCCTCGTCAGTGCCGACGTCGGACGCCGTAGAGCTTCTGCAGGGCGGTGGCGAGAGCTCGCGGCTTGCGGGCGATGTCGCCGACGTTGATCGCATCCGGGCGTACGGGGTCGGCTTGCTGTGGGATGTTGACAGGCGGCCCGGGGGCGGGGGCGCTGTCCGAGGGGTCGTCGGCGGCGCGCCTGATGGGGATCAAGGGTGTGCACTCCTTGGATCAGATGTCGCCGTAGGCGCGGCGCTGGTGGGTGTGGATGAGCGTGGTGGCAGTGTCGGGATAGACGGCTGTGCCGAGCAGGTCGCCGGCCTCGGTCCACACTGTGTCGGCGCACAGGTCGGGGTCGGACCAGACGACGTAGGGCCCGTACCGCTCGAGTCGACCGACGTCGGAGAGGGTGTCTCTGTCGACCGGGACCGCCGGGTCGGCGGCCGTCGTGGTGCAATCGTCGTCGGCCTGGTCGTCGCGGGCGTCGTCGTCCGGGAAGTCCAGGGGCGGGGTGTCCAGCAGTTCGAGGGTGAGCACCTGGAGCCACATCGGATGGTCGCTGATGCGCGGCAACCCGAGGTGTCCGGTGACGCGGACGTGGTCGCCCGGGCGCAGCTCGTGCAGGACGGCGGCGGTCAGTTCGGAGGCGCTGACGCTGCACGGCAGCAGCATCTCGTCAACGAGTTCGTCGGCAGCGACCTCTTCGTCCAGGTAGCCGTCCAGGACTATCGCGTCTGCCGTCATCGCTCAGCCCGCCTTCGCCAGTGTGGCCGGCTGCGGGTGGGCGGCGTCGTATGCCTCCACGATCGATGCTTTGATGACGCCGGCGACGCCGACGTGGTGGCCGTTGGCCCGGGCCCACGTGCGGATCGCGGTGAGTTCCTCGCGGGAGCGCTTGGCGGGCTGAGGGCGGATCGGGGTGGGTACCTCGATCGCCGCGGCGCGGCTGCTGGCCTTGAGCTGCCGCAAGTGCTCCTCTTCGGCCTGGAGGTCCGCCCGGAGTTTGGCGATACGGGCCTCGACCTCAGTGGTGGCCTTGTCAGCGGCGCGGCGCTGGTCCAGGTCGGCGAGGTCCTGGCGGATGCGGCTGGCTGTGGCGCGGACGCTGGCAAGCGTGTGCTGCTCCGCCCACAGCAGCAGCACGTCGACGTCGGTGACGTCCGGCACAGTAGGCGTGGGCTTCGAGGACGGGGACTCCGGGGTGGGGGAGACCGCGTCATACGTGGCGGTGTCGTGGGCGGGTTCGGTCGGCTTCCCGGCCGGGGCGGCGTCGACGTCGTCGGTGGCCGGTTCGGAGGTGCCGGTGAAGGCGACGATGAGGTTCTCGACTTCCTGGCAGGTCATGCCGGTTGCCTCGGTGATGGCGAAAACGTCGGCGCCGGCGTTGTGCATCGAGATCGCCATCGCCTCAAAGGCGTCGAGGCCGGTAGTCGGGGGCTGGTCGGGCATTGCGGGCTCGTCTCCTGTCGGTTCGGGGTCTGCCGGGGAGTCGTCGGCCGGGGCGGGGATGAGGGGGAGCAGGGCGGTGACGGTGTCGATGTCGTCGGGCAGGGCGAGGGCGGCCAGGAGGTCGGCCAGGTCGTCCTTGTCACGGGCGTGGCGGGCGGTCATGTGGGCGGCGGCGCCTTCCTCGGTGGCTCCGAACACGGTCAGGGGGATGGATTCGGCTGCTGCGTGGATGTCGAAGTTGTCGTACATCTCGCCTCCTACGCGCCCGGCTTGCGGCGGGCGCGGGGCGGGTCGGACACGAACCGGGTCTCACCCGGGTGTGCGGCGTTCCACGCTTCGGCGCAGACCTTGTGGACGTCTTCGCCGGAGTGGGACTGCAGGACGGTGTAGTGGCCGCACAGGACGCAGCGGCCGCCACCGGTGAAGTGACGGCCGTCATGCCAGTCCAGGAGCGCTCGCTGCTGGACCGGCCTGGTCATGCGGCCTTCTTCAGCCCTAGGGCTCGGGCGAGGGTTTGCCGGTTGGCCGCGGCGCGTTCGGGGGTGATCGGGGCCCGCCAGGGCTCGTACGGTGCGGGCCGGGTGGGGATGAGCTCGAGGGCCAGGCGCTCCAGGGCTTCGCTGCGTATCGGCGGCGGGTCGACCCGGGCGCGCTGCCGGCGCTCGGCACGGCGGCGGTCGGCGGCGGCGACCTTGGCGACCCAGTCCGGTCCGAGGCGCTCCACCTGACGCTTGCGCAGTGTGGTGCGTTCGCGCGGGGTGGTGGCCGCCCACACGCCGACCGGGGTCAGCGCCGGGTTGGCCAGCGCCCATTTCAGGCAGTCGTTCACCAGCGGGCACTGCGCGCAGTCCCGCTTGGCGCGGCGGATGTCGACCGCGGTGTCGGACGACCCGGTGGTGCTGCCCTTCTCGTGGGAGAAGCGGCCGGGGTTGCTCTGGCAGGCGGTCGGGCTGTCGCTGCGGGGGAAGGGGATCTCCGTCGCCGCCTCGGTGATGTCGCTGCTGCTCACGAGGTCGCCTCCCGGGTGGGGACGCGGAGGCGGGCGAGTAGCTGCAGGGCGCTGGTGCGGGAGGTGTACTCGGTGACGGCGGGCCGGTTGCAGACCCAGCAGTCGGTGTGCGGGCCTGCCCAGGTGACGGCGCAGTGGGCGCAGGCGTAGTGCCGGGCGCCGGGACGGCGGCGGCCCAGGGCGCGGATCTGCGCGGCGGCCAGCAGGCGGGCGGTGGTCGGCTTCGTCATGCCGCGACCTGCCCGCTGGTGTGGGTGCCGGGGCGGTCGGCGCGGCGGCCGTTGACGGTGGGGACGTCGCGGTGGCCGGGGCCGGCCAGGACGGTGCGGCCGCTGTGCTTGCCCGCGTACATCGCGGCGTCGGCGGCGCGCAGCAGGCCGGACAGGTCGCGGGTGCCGACCAGGTCGGGTGCGGCGGCGCCGACCGAGACGCCCGGGGTGAGGTGCGTGCCCTCCAGCGGCAGGGGGGCGGTCAGCATCGTGTCGAGCTGGTCGACGCGGATCTGGCGGCGACCGGCGCCGATGTAGGCGGCGACGGCGAACTCGTCTCCACCGAGGCGGCCGACGACACCGCGGGAGCCGGCCCACTGGGTGAGCCGGTCGGCGACGGAGGCCAGGAGCTGGTCGCCGCTGGCGTGCCCGAAGCGGTCGTTGACGGTCTTGAAGTCGTCGACGTCGGCGAGCAGCACCAGGACGTCGTTGCCGTAGGCGCGCACGAGCCGGTCGGCGCGGGTGGTGAAGTCGTCGCGGCGCAGCAACCCGGTGAGCGGGTCACGGCGGGCGGCGGCGAAGCGGCGGTGCCAGATGACGGAGTGGACGGTCCATCCGGCCAGCGGGACGGCCGCCGCGGTGACGGCGGCGGCCGCAGCCGGAATGTGGGCCATGCGGCCCGTGACGTGCACGGTGGAGGCCATACTGAGGCTCCCTCTCGTGTCGGTGATGCGGGGTGGGTGCCCGGGGCGGCCGGTGAGGTTGACGGCCGCGGCGGCCGTCCCGGAGCGCAGAGGATCTGGGAGCGGTCAGGAGCCGGCGGTGGCCAGGTGCTCCGAGAACCGCGGGGCGTCGGCGGTCGTCGTCCACTCGCCGTCGGTGATGAGCCGGCCCCTGGAACCGAAGCCGCGGCTGGGGGACTTGGCGGCGCCGTGGAACAGGTGGAGGACCGGGACGCCGCCGGACCAGTGGTCGAAGTGCTGCCAGGTGAACCCCGGGTGCTCCGGGTCGTCGTGGTAGAACTCGCCGGCGGGGACGTACGCCGCGGTGAGGTCGAAGACGGCACCGGTGTCGGGGTGGGTCCACTGGGTGCGGCCGATCTCGGTCTCGGGGACCGGGTGGCCGGCGGCGTCGACGCGGCGGTCCACCCACGTGACGGTGACCAGGCAGCCGGGGTGGTCCCAGGTGTTCGGGTAGGGCTTGCCGGGGTTGTAGTAGTCGATGTGGACGTCCCGGTCGGTCAGCGCCTGGCGGCCGCGCAGCTCGCTGCGGACCAGCCGGGCGCGGCCGGCCGGGACGGGCTCGGTGTACCGGTCGGTGACTGTGCCGGTGCCGGTGCCGTTGGCGAGCCAGCCGCGGATCGAGGCGTAGATCCGGCCGTCGGTGTCGGGGGCGTTCTCGGTGACCTGCCAGTCGGCGAGCACCATCGGCAGGTAGCCGGCGAAGACGAGCGTGCCGTGGTCGGTGTCGGCGATGTGGTGGTCGGGGGTGTTCCAGTCCTTCATGCCGATGTCCCTTCCGTCGTGCGGGCCGGGCTGTCCGGTCCTCCGCACCGCCCCGGCCGTGCAGGCCGGGGCGGCACAGGGGTCAGGCAGTTCGGGCGGTGACGGCGTCGGCGAGGATCGCGGCGTGATCGAACGCGAGGTCCGGGAGGTCGGCCAGGGGCCACCAGCGGGCGGCGGCCGCGTCGTCTCCGGCCGTCGGCTCGGCGAGGGCGGGCAGGGTCGCGGTGTAGGCGGCGGTGACGTACCGGCCGCGGGGGTCACGGCCGGGGGTGTCGTAGGTGCCGACCGGCCGGAGGTCGGCCGCCGGGACGGCGATGCCGACTTCTTCCTCCAGCTCGCGGACGGCGGCGGCCAGGGCGCTCTCGCCGATCGAGACGTGCCCGCCGGGCAGGGCCCACTGGCCCTTGTGCGGGTCCCAGCCGCGTTCGATCAGCAGGACGTGGTCGGCGGCGAGCAGGACGACGTCGGCGGTGTACCGGATCGTCTCGTCGGGGTCGGTGTACGGCGGTGATCCGGTCCAGGGAGAAGCGGATGCGCTCCGCGGCTGCCAGCACGTAGTCGCGGTGCCGGTTCTCGGTGTCGGTGCCGTCGTACCCGGCGGCTTCCTCCTGCGGGGTGCCGGCGTTGAGGGCGAGGCGCTCGAGGTGGAAGGCGGCGGCCGTCATCTCGGTGAGCATCGGCGTTTCAACGGCGGCGACCCGTGCGGCCAGGGCGCATTCGGGGCGGGTGCTGCGGGCCCGGCGGGCGGCGCGGCGGGCGGTCTGATCACTGGTGGCGCTGGTCACGGAGGGGGTGTCCCTTCATCGTGCGGGCCGGGCTGTCCGGCCCCTGCGCACCGCCCCGGCCGGGAGAGTCGGGGCGGCACGCGGGGGTCGTCAGTCCCGGGTGGCGAACTGCCCGAGCAGCTGCTCGGCTTCGTCCTCTTCGGCGCGGGCCTGCTTGAGGAGGTCGTCGTGGGCGCGCTTGGACAGCCGCCGGTGGTGCATCTCGTGGCGGACCAGGGCGATGCGTCGCTCGCGGGCGCCGTGGCGGATGAGCTGGTCGACCTCGATGAACGCGTAGACGAGCGTGGCGTCGGTCTCGGATGTGCGGCGCAGCCGGCTGCCGTTGAGGAGGATCCGCACCATGCCCTTGGGTGCGATCACGACGGCCGCGTACAGGTCGGACGGGCGGCGGGTGATGCTCAGGGGGTGTTGGTGCCACAGGTTCTTCGGGACTCCGGCGGCGGCGCCCTGCGCGGCGGCGGCGAGGTCGGGCAGGGCCTTGGGCTTGGCGATGACGAGGTGGATGCCGGCCAGGGGGCGGCGTTGGAAGTGGTTCTGCACGAGCCGGGCGGCGCCGGGCGCGCGGTCGGTGACGGTGCGCTGGGTTCGGCGGGAGGCGCCGACACGCTGGATCGTCATCCGGGAGCTGAGGGAGGCGGGCGGCATGGTGCGGGCTCCTGTCTGGTGGGCTGACGGGCGGCCGCGCCGTCCCGGCCGGAGGGGCCGGGGCGGCACGGTCACCGGTCAGGCCGCCTTGAGCGCGGTGTCGGTGTCGTCCTCGCTGTTGGTGGCACGGTCGGCGTAGTCCGCCATCAGGCGCTGGAGCTGCTGGACGTCGGTGACGGGGACGGGGTTGTCGGCCTCGCCGGTGACGAAGGTGAAGACCATGCCGGGGGTGATGCCGTCGGCGTTGCTGTCCCGCCAGTAGCGCAGGTACGCGCCGGGCGCGAGGTGGAAGGACGCGGTGCCGTCGGGGTATCCCTGCCACCGGTCGACGTCGGTCAGCAGCACCTGGCCGCGGTCGACGCGGTAGGCGTCGGCCGCCGCCCGGGACGCGGCGTCGGCGCAGGCCGCCTCCCGGAGCTGGATGAGTCCCTCGTGCGCGGTGGCCGCGGCGGTGGCCGGCTCCGTGCTGTACCGGCTCCCGGTCGGGCGGGTGTCGGCCAGGCGGCGCAGCGGTGCGACGACGTCGTCCAGGAGGTCCTCGAGGCCGACGGCGAAGGCGAGGGCGCCGATGCCGGCGAGGGCGGCCTTCCAGCCGGTCGCCCACGAGTCGGGGGCGGCGCCGAATCCGATGTAGCCGCCCAGGGCGGCGCCGATCCAGGTGAGGGCGTTGATGCCGAGTTCGGTGAGTGAGGCGCCGATCGCGCGGGCGATGCGGCGCGTGAGGCTGGTCTTGGTCATGATGGGGCGTACTCCTTCTGCTGGTTGGGGGAGTGGAACCCCGCGGGCTGGCCGGGTTTGGTGACCAGGCGGCCGGCCCGCGGGAGTTGAGGGTGAGCCGGTCACCAGGCCGCGCAGGCGGCGGCCAGGGCGAGCAGGGCGAGCGCGGCCAGGCTGACGTCGACGGCGCGCCGGAGCCGGGTGTACTTGCGCAGCGCGATCCCGGACAGTGCCCGCAGCCGGGTCTCCTTGGAACTGCTGGTGACGGCCGCGCGGACCTGGTCGTCACCGGTGAGCGTCGACCAGTAGGGGAAGCTGCCGTGGTCGTCGTCGCGCAGGTGCGGGCGGACCACCAGGAGCAGCAGCACGGCGGAGACGGACAGGGCACCGATCGCCGCGGCGCCGGCCAGCGTGCCGAGGACCGGCAGCGGGGTGTCGGCGACGGAGGCGAGGCCGGCCAGGGCGGCCCCGTCGAAGGCCAGCAGCAGCGATGCCTTGTTGCCGGTACGAACCCGCGCGTACTCCAATAACCTGCGCGTCAGTGTCGGCGATCGCACGGTCCAGGGCGGCTTCGAGGTCCGGCGCGAGAGCGCTCGGGGAAGCTGCGGTCACGTCAGCGGGATGGCGCGGCAGGCGGCGGCGTGCGCGTTGGCCTTCTCGCGGATGCTCGAGAGGGCCTCCCGCTCCGGAAAGCGCGAGGTGACGTACCGGATCTGGAGGTTGGCGGGGCGGTGGGGCTCGGTGAAAGCGGTGCGGACAGCGGTGTCCATGGCGGAAGTCCTCTCGGATGAGGTCAGCGGTGGACGACGGGGAGCGCGAGGTCGCGGTGGACCACGTCGACGGGCCAGTCCTGCTCGAGCAGGTCCCGGTAGACCTGGTCGGCGACGACGGGCGCGCGGTGCCGGCCGCCGGAGCAGCCGATGGCGATGGTGATGTCGGTGTCGCCGGTGATGAGCTCGAACGCGGCGGCGCGGGTCACGCTCTCGATGACCTCGGCGATGCCGGGCGTGGCCAGCACGGTGTCGACCACGATCTGGTCGTGGGCGGTGAGCTCGCGCAGCTCGGGGCTGACGTGCGGGTCGCGGTAGGGCCGTAAGTCGAAGGTCAGGTCGGCGACCGGCGGGGCGCCGTGCAGGAAGCCGAAGCTGACGAGCGTGATGTCGGGCACGGGGTTCCTTCCTCCAGGGCCGGGCTGTCCGGCTCTCCTCACCGCCCGGCTGGGCCGGGCGGATCGGGCAGCCGCCAGTGGGCGCGGTGTGGTCAGGCCGCCAGTCCGGGGGCAGGGCCGGGGGCGGCGAACATGACCAGGCGAGGGTCGAGGGGGATGCCGGAGTCGCACTCCAGGCAGCTGCCGAGGGTCTTGAGCGGCAGACAGCAGATGAAGCGGCGCTGGCACTTCGGGCAGGTCTGCCGCTTGGCCATCGCGGCGTCGAGTGCGATTTCCTTGGCGAGCGTCATCGGCCGTATCGGCAGGGCGAGGTCGACGCGGTACAGCCACGCCCACCGTGTGCCGCCGCGGCACTCGATCCGGGCGACGGGGGCCTGGCCGCCGGGGCGCAGCCGCTTGGCGCGTAACTGGCGGCGGGTCGCGAGGCCCTTGTAGCCGGCCTGTTTCCAGGGGAAGACCGGCAGGGAGCCGTCGCCGGGGTCGTACGGGTCGACGTCGACGACGGGACTGTCCGGCGGCTGGGCCGGGACGGGTTCAGCGGCGGCCACGGTTGTGGCCGCGGCCGGTGTGGATCTGGACGTTCGCGCGGCCGCGGGCGTTGACGCTGACGCGGGTGCCGCTGCTGCGACCGGCGCGGCTGACCGCGGACAGCACGGCGATGACGGCGGCACCGCCGGCCACGACCGCGATGAGCATGGTGAGCGCCGCGATGAGGGTGGCCAGCGCCATGGCGAGGAAGTAGATGCCGACACCGCCGGCGGCGAGGATGAACGCGGCGAGTGCCATCTTGGCCATCAGCGGGGAGATCAGCGGCTCGCTGGGGGAGGGGGCGGACTGGGAGTAGTAGGCGACGGGCCGCCCGTACTGGTCCGGTATGACGGTGACGCCGTCGATGCCCGAGGACGGCGGGTAGACCATCGTCGGCTGGGGGAGGGGGCGCTGCCCGTACGGCTGGACCGGGTCGTGGACGTACGGGGCCTGGACGGGCATCGGCTGGTAGTAGGCGGGCTGTGCGTCGTCGCCGTAGGACGGCATGATGGGGTCTCCTCTGTTGAGGGAGCCAGGCGACCCACTCGAATGCGACGCCTGGTTGAGGCTCCGGCCTCTTCACCGGCCTCCCGAGGTGCTTCATTCATCTCGGGGGGCCAGTGGAGCCGCCGGAACAGCTGCTCGGTGGGCTGCGTGCTCAGTCGGTCAGGGACCGGAAGCGGGTGGCGAGCATCGCCGGGTGCTCCGGGTCGCGGCGCAGGATCGTCGTCGGGTGGCCGGGGCTGGTGTCCGCCAGGAGCAGCGGCGGCCGGTCGCCGGGGACGAACCCGAACGTGAACGTGGGCGCGGTGTCGTCGGTCTCGAAACCCATGTCGTCGTCTTCTTCCGTCTCGCGCGGCCGGCCGCTCATGCGGCGCCGGCCGCGTCGTCGTTGGTGAACCCGTCCAGGGCGTTGGCGGCGCGGACGGCTGCCTCGAAGCCGGGCTCTTCCGACAGGCGCCGGCGGGCGGCACGCTGCCGGTCGCCGCACCAGGTGTCGGCCTTGCCGTAGAACTTCGCGAGTCCCTCGAGGTCGGGGGTGACGCTGTCCAGGAGGCACTTCGCGACGTACCGCTCGGCTTCGTCGCGCTGTTGCTCGCGCACATCGCGAGGCACCCGGCCACTTTCCGAGGTGGCCGTCTCGCGAACCGCGATGAGCGCGGCCCCACTTTGCGAGGCACTTTCCGAGGCGGCACCGCCAGAAATCGAGGTGCGGCGACCGCCACTTTGCGAGGCGGTTTCCGAGATGGTCCGGGTGCGGTTCGCGGCCCGCTCCAGGGCGCGCTGCTGCCGGGCCCGCTCTGCTTCCTCCAGGGCGCGGGCCTCGGCTGCTGCCTTCTCCCGCAGGGCCTGGGCTTCGGCTTCCGCCCTGATCAGCTCCGCCTGCCGGGCCGCCTCACGGTCCCGTTCGGCCTGTGCGATCTCGGCGTCGGTGCGGCGCCGGGCCGCCTCGATCTCTGCCGCGCGCCGCTCGCGCCCGGCCTCGATTTCTGCCGTCTGCGCGGCCAGGGCGACCCTCTCGCGTTCTGCCTCGATTTCTGCGGCGAGCCGCTCGCGTTCGCGCTGCGCCTCGCGTTCTGCCGCCTCGTTTTCTGCGATGCGGGCCGCCTCGCGTTCTGCTGCGGCTCGCTTTTCGGCGTCCTCGCGGTCGCGCAGTTCGCGGGCGCGGCGGACCTCGCTGTCCTTCTTCTCGGCTTCCGCGGCCGCGAACCAGTCGATGATGTCGGCCAGTTCGACGCGGCGGGCGGAGACGTAGCGGCGGTAGCCGGCGGCGGCCTCGCTCAGCAGGATGAGCAGGGCCGGTGCGACGGAGTGGAGCAGGATGCCGCCGGCGTCGGGATGCTGGGGGATCGGGTGGAAGCGGCCGTCGGGGTACAGCGACGTCCAGCAGTTCATGATCCAGGTGGACAAACCCGCAGCCCAGCGCAGCATGAACGGCCAGCCGGACGGCTTGTAGGTGCCGCCGTGCTCCACCAGGACGCCGTCGACGTACAGGACGGTGATCAGGGCGACGCTGGCCAGGGGGTCCAGCATCCACGCGATGTACGCCGGGATGTCGTGGCTGGTGGCGAAGCGGGTGACGTTGACGCAGGTGAAGACCAGTGCGCCGCCGCCAAGGGCGAGCAGGGCCTTGGTGACCAGGGCGCCGACGCGCTTGAGGTGGTCGATCGAGACGCGGGCGGCTTCGGCGTCCTGCTGGGTGACGGGGGCTCGGGGAGTGGACTGGCCGGGCGGGCCGGCCACGTGCGGCGCAGCCATGGCAGTTACCTTCCGTAGTGTTCGCGGGGAGTGTTCGGCGAACAGTTCGCCGGGGGCAAATCAGGATGTTCGCGACTTTTAGGCGCAGTGTTCTGGGGATTTCCTTAGGGACCCCCGGGGGGGGGGGGGGGGGGGGGGGGGGGGGCGGCCCCCCCCCCCCCCCCCCCCCGTCCGCGGAGCGCCGCAAAGGTGCCTGGAAGCGCCCTGAGGGCGCCTCAGACCTCGTACAGGGTCACGTCCTTGACCACGGCCAGTCCGAGGCCGTACGCGCTCATGCCGCGGCCGTACGCGCCGAGGTGGACACCGCGGGCCGAGCCCGCCATGACCCAGCCGTACTCGGACTCGCGGTAGTGGAACGGCGTCGGGTCGCCGTCGACCGGAAGGGTCAGCGTCGACCAGCCGCTGCCCGCCAGGTCGTCGGCGAGTTCCCACGCGGTGGCGGTCTGCTGGTCGAGCCAGTCCTGGCGCAGGGCCCGGTCCATGGTGGTGGGCCAGGTGCAGGACAGCAGCCCGGACCCGGCGAGCCAGGCCGCGGAGGAGACCGAGGTCGCCTCCAGTACGCCGGTGCCGTCGGAGCTGCGCCGTCCGGGTCGGTTGGCGAGGGTGACGACCGCGGTGAACCGCAGCCCTTCCGCGTCCGCCGGAGCCGCCTTCAGCGAAGGCTCGTCACCATGCCCTATTGAGCCGTGCTCGACCGTGCCGTCCCCGCTCACGCCGACCGTGCCCAGCCAGCGCCGTCCGGTGAACGCCTCGTCCAGCCCGTACCAAGGGAAGTCGGCCATCAAGTAGCCGTCGACCGTCCCACGAGCACTGCCGGTCTTCGTCTCCATGCGGTGTTACGCCTCCTCCGTGCCCATCTGGGCGACTCGCCATCTTGCCCGACCCTGGGTGGGTTCGGGAGCCGAACCGGCTCACGGTGACGGCGAACACACGGACAATAGCCACCTGGAGGGGTGAAAAGGCGTGATCTGGTTGACTCAGGTCGCGTCGGAATCGAACGGCGGAGCCTCGCCGGGCTCCAGGCCGTCCTTCTTGCGGAGCCTGTCGGGGGTGGCCGAGGAGCCGCCGCCGGAGGTCGGTCCCGGCACGCCGGAGGACGAACCGGCCGCGCCGGACGAGCCGTTGGCGGCGGAGGCGGGCTCCACGCCGTTGACCGCGTCGGTGACCTCGGCCATCTCCTTGCGGAAGTCGAAGCCGTTGCGGATGTCCTTGAGGCCCAGCTCGTCCATGTCGCTGTCGCTCATCAGATTCTTCTTGATGAACGTCTTCGGATTGAGGTCCTCGAACTCGAAGTCCTTGAACTCCGGACCCAGCTCCCGCCGGATGTCTTCCTTGGCGCTGTCCGAGAACTCCCTGACCTTCCGGATGAAGTTCATGGTGTCCTGGATGACCTTCGGCAGCTTGTCGGGGCCGAAGACGAGGACGGCAAGGACCACGATCGCGACCAGCTCCAGCGGGCCTATGTCGAAGAACACCTTGCAGCTCCTTGGGACGTCCACAGCCGGGAAGGCAGGGTCCGGCGGACTTTACGGTACCTGTCCACGCGGGCGGTGCGGGAGTGGCTCCGGCTAACAGTACGTCGCCAGGGGGTAAAGGGTCAGCCCCCGAGCCCGCTCCGGTGACCGGCCGGAGACCGGCCGGTGGCCGGTCAGCGCCGTATCGCGGGGGCCTGGGGGCCGGGCGACGCGGGGGAAGCGGCGGGCGTCACAAGCGGCAGGGCGCCGGGCGCCATCAGCGGCCGGGTCACCGAAACGGGTGTCACCGAGGTGACCGCGGCGGGCGCGCGGAGCATGCGCCGGTCCCCGGCGTCGAGCACGCCGCGCGGGGTGACCCCGCGGGTGTCCGGCACGGAGTTGGCGCTCAGCGGGCTGACCGCGGGGCCGTCGTCGGGGCGGGCGCCGCCGTCGACCGCGGCTTCCATGGGCAGGGCGCTGCCCAGGGCGATGGCCGCCATCGAGAAGGCGCCCGCGGCGGCGAAGGCGAACCGCCTGCCGCGGGAGGCCGCGGTGCCGGAGCCGCTGTGCGCGGGGGCCTCCGGCTGCTCCCGGTCCTCGGGGCGCCCGTCGGCCGCGGCGGCGCGGGTCAGCTCATGGATGCGGAAACCGCGACCGCCGGAGCCGCCGGGCACGAGGTCGCGGCCCGGTGTGAGGTACGAGAACTCCTCGCGGCGCCGTGAACCGCCGCCGCCGAACACGCCGGAGCCGAGCAGACCGCCGTCGAGGGGGCCGCGCCGCTCCTGGTCCCGCCCGCCGGCGGCGCCGGGGCCGTGGCCCTCGTCGTCCCGGTCGCGCCAGTCACGCGTACGGTCGGCGTCCTCGGTCCCGTCGCCGGTCGGTGGTAGGCCGGGAAGGCCCTGGAGCCGGGCCAGCAGCCCGGCGGAGAGCATCGGCTGCTCGGAGGCCGCCACGACGCTCTTGAGACGCCGCTGCTCGCTGGCAGCGGCTTTGCACTGCGGACAGGTCACCAGATGGGCGAGCACCCGGTCCCGGGTGTCGTCGCCGAGCTCGCCGTCGACAAATGCGGCGAGCCGGTCGCCAAGGTGCTGCTCGGCAGGCGCTGCACGTTGTTCGCCTGAACCGCTACTGCTCACGTTCTCCCGCCCTCCTGGCCAGGTTTCTGTGTGGCGGCAGCGAGCGCGGGAGCCGGCCGGGCGCCGGGCGCCCGGTGTTCCAGAGCCTTGCGCAGGTGGGAGCGGCCACGGTGAATCCTGCTCCGCACCGTGCCCAGCTTCACACCCAGCGTCGCGGCGATCTCCTCGTACGACAGTCCCTCGATGTCGCAGAGCACCACGGCGGCGCGGAACTCCGGGGCGAGGGTGTCCAGCGCCTGCTGGACGTCCGCGTCGAAGTGCGTGTCGTTGAAGTGCTGCGCGGGGGACGGCTCGCGGCTGGGCAGCCGCTCGGCCGCGTCGTCCCCGAGGGCGTCGAAGCGGATCCGCTGGCGGCGGCGCACCATGTCCAGGAAGAGATTGGTCGTGATGCGGTGCAGCCAGCCCTCGAACGTGCCGGGCGTGTAGGTGGACAGGGAACGGAAGACCCGCACGAAGACCTCTTGGGTGAGGTCCTCCGCATCGTGCTGGTTGCCGGTCAGGCGGTACGCCAGCCGGTACACGCGGGCACTGTGGGTACTGACGATCTCCTCCCAAGAGGGAGGCGTCCACGCCTGAGCGTCCCCGTCGGTGGCGAACGTCGCGGTCGCGGGAGTGTTTTCGCGTGAACGGTCATCAGCAGTGTTGGTCACGGATTTCGGCTGTCCGGCGGACCGGAGAATACGCCTGAGCGTTCCTCCCTTGTCACCGGCCGCAGCCGCACCTCCCCTGTCGGCTCTGGTGGTGTCCAGTAGAGCCCCTACCATATCCACCTCGCCCGTTAGCTCCGGATAAGTGCGCTGTTGCCATTGACTTCCCAGGACTTCCACTCGGCGGGGAGAGCCGGGGCCTTCTCCCGCCGGTAGCCGTCCTTACGGATAACGCACAGTCCCATCAGCGGGTTCCCGCCCCCAGCGGATACAGTCGCCGGGCGGGCTGCACCTACGACAGGGATCGACCCGGGGACAGGGAGAGGGACATTACCGGCAACCGGCAGGCGAGCTGGGCGTTCGCCGACGCGTTCGTCGCCGAGGACGACGCCCTCATACGCGCCCGCGCCCGGTCCCACGCGGCCGGTCTGCGGCCCGTCTCGCCCGGCACCGGTGCGGCCCTGCGGCTGCTGGCCGCCACGGGGGACGCGAAGTCCGTCGTCGAGATCGGCACCGGCACCGGGGTCTCCGGCATCCACCTGCTGCGCGGCATGCGCCCCGACGGCATCCTGACCACCGTCGACACCGAGCCGGACCGCCTTCAGCTCGCGCGCGAGGCGTACCGCGAGGCCGGTTTCGCCGCCAACCGCTCCCGCGTCATCCCCGGCCTGGCCCTGGACGTGCTCCCCCGGCTCACCGACGGCGGCTACGACCTGGTCTTCTGCGACGCCGACCGGCTGGAGTACCTGGACTACCTCGACGAGGCGCTGCGGCTGCTGCGGATCGGCGGCCTGGTCTGCTTCGAGGGCGCCTTCGCCCGCGGGCGCGCGCTGGACGCCGCCCACCAGGACGCCGAGTCGGTGCGGCTGCGCGAGCTGATGCGCGCGGTCCGGGACAGCCCCCGGCTCTCCCCCGTCCTGCTGCCGACCGACGACGGTCTGCTGTGCGCGGTGCGCCGGAAGTGACGCGGCGGCGCGCGTAGGAAAACGACGGCGGCCCCGTACACGACATTCCGTGTACGGGGCCGCGACGATTTATGGGACCGCTGGTCTCAGGCGATGGCCTTCTTCAACGCGTCGCCGAGGGCATCCGCCTCGTCCGGGGTCAGCTCGACAACAAGCCGCCCGCCGCCCTCAAGCGGAACGCGCATGATGATGCTCCGCCCCTCCTTGGTCACCTCGAGCGGGCCGTCACCCGTCCGCGGCTTCATGGCCGCCATGCTCGTTCCCCTTCCTGAAACCAGCTCGGACTCGAACACATTGGTTCTCGGCCATTATCCCGCATCTATCGACCCGATGACCAACATCGGTCGCACTACGTTCAGCATGGGCCCTCCCCAAAACCGGCCAATTCGGCGAGTGGACAGTGATCGACCGGGTTCCCGAAGGGTATCGGTTCGGTCGGACGTTTGACGTACGTCACATGTCGGGGTGCCGTGAAGTCCGGCATTCTGGCCAGGACCGATGCCGCGACGAAGGGGTTCAGCCATGGCCGACAGCGTTCTGTACGAGGTGAGCGACGGGCTCGCGACCGTCACCTTCAACCGTCCCGAGGCGATGAACGCGCTCGACACGGACACGAAGAACACCCTGCGGGACGCCTTGCGGGAAACGGCCGACGACACCGCGGTGCGGGCGGTGCTGCTCACCGCGACCGGGCGGGCCTTCTGCGTCGGACAGGACCTCAAGGAGCATCTGGCGACGCTGGCGGCGGGCGGCGGGCTCACGACGGTGGCCGAGCACTACAACCCGATCGTCACCGCGATCGCGACGATGCCCAAGCCGGTGGTGGCGGGGGTGAACGGGGTCGCCGCGGGCGCCGGGGCCGGGTTCGCCTTCGCCGCGGACTACCGGATCGTGGCGGACACCGCCGCCTTCAACACGTCCTTCGCCGGGGTGGCGCTCAGCGCGGACTCGGGTGTGTCGTGGACGCTGCCGCGGCTGGTCGGGCACAGCCGGGCCTCGGATCTCCTGCTCTTCCCGCGCTCGGTGGGGGCCGCGGAGGCGTACGACCTCGGGATCGCCAACCGGGTCGTGCCCGCCGCGGATCTTCCCGCCGAGGCCGTCGCCGTGGCCCGGCGGCTGGCCGAGGGGCCGACCGTCGCCTACGCCGCCATCAAGGCGTCCCTCGCCCACGGGGCCGCCCACTCCCTGCTCTCCACCCTCGCCAAGGAGGACGAGCTCCAGACCCTGGCCGGAGCCGCCGAGGACCACCGCATCGCGGTCAACGCCTTCGTGGCCAAGCAGCCCCCGCGCTACGTGGGCCGCTGACGCGGGACG
Organism: Streptomyces sp. NPDC008079; assembly: GCF_042957385.1. Taxonomy (NCBI): domain Bacteria; kingdom Bacillati; phylum Actinomycetota; class Actinomycetes; order Kitasatosporales; family Streptomycetaceae; genus Streptomyces; species Streptomyces sp. NPDC008079. The sequence goes on along the minus strand of NZ_JBIBIC010000012.1, from coordinate 201,299 downwards.
CCCGTCGCCGCTCCGGCCGGTCCTCGATCGCCGGACGGGCTGAAGGGGACGCGGGTCCGGCGCGGCCCCCGGCCCGTCCGGACCGGCCCTAGCGGGCGGAGCAGTCGGCGAGGTGGTCGTTGACCAGGCCGCAGGCCTGCATCAGGGCGTAGGCGGTGGTGGGGCCGACGAAGCGGAAGCCGTGGGATTTGAGCGCCTTGGCGAGAGCCACCGACTCGGGGGTGGTGGCGGGCACGTCGGCGAGGCGGCGCGGCGCCGGGCGGGTCGCGGGGTCGGGCGCGAAGGACCAGATGAGGGCGTCGAGCCCGCCGTCGTAGCTGTCGCGCAGGGCCTGCGCGGCCCGCGCGTTGGCGACGGAGGCGGCGATCTTCGCCCGGTTGCGGATGATCCCGGGATCGAGCAGCAGCCGCGCCTCGTCCTGCGCCGTGAAGCCCGCGACCGCGTCGATCTTGAAGCCGTCGAAGGCGGCCCTGAACCCCTCGCGGCGACGGAGGATCGTGATCCAGGACAGCCCGGACTGGAACGCCTCCAGGCAGGTCCGCTCGAACAGGGCGTCGTCCCCGTGCACGGGCCGCCCCCACTCGGTGTCGTGGTAGGCCACGTAATCCGGCGCGGACAGCCCCCAGGGGCAGCGCGCGAGTCCGTCGGGCCCGACGATCGCGTCACTCACCGGTGTCGTCCCGCGGCGTCTCGTCCTTGTCCAGGGACGGCGTCACGGGGGCGCCGACCGCGCCGGCCCGCGCCCCGGCCAGCACGGCCTCCAGGTCGGCGATCCTGGCGTCCCGCTCGGCGAGTTCCGCCCCGAGCCGGTCCAGCACCTCGTCGACGTCCAGCATGCGGTAGCCGCGTACGGCGATCGGCAGCCGGACGGCGTCGATGTCGGACCTGATGAGCGGGCGGTCGGCGGGCAGCCGGTCGTCGATCCGGTCGGGTTCGGAGTCCCGCAGGGTGCCGCCGTCACCGAGTACGGCCATCGCGACGGCGGCGACCACCGCGACCAGCGCGATGAGCATGAACCAGAACAACTCGATCTCCCGGGGTCCGGCCTACGTGTCAGGCACGATCGTGCCACGATCGCATGAGTCTGAGATGAGGAGCGGCAGTGGCACTTCGGTTGGGGACCCGCGAATTCGGCGAGCGGGAGCCGGTGATCATGGCGATCGTGAACCGTACGCCGGACTCGTTCTACGACCAGGGCGCCACCTTCACCGACGAACCCGCGCTGGAGCGGGTCGCGGGCGCCGTCGCGGAGGGCGCGGCGATCATCGACATCGGCGGGGTGAAGGCGGGCCCCGGCGAGGAGGTCTCGGCGGCGGAGGAGATCCGCCGCACGGTCGCCTTCGTGGCGGAGGTGCGCCGCCGCCACCCGGATGTGGTGATCAGCGTGGACACCTGGCGGCACGAGGTCGGCGAGGCGGTGTGCGAGGCGGGCGCCGACCTGCTGAACGACGCGTGGGGCGGGGTGGACCCGCGGCTGGCGGAGGTCGCGGCGCGGTACGGCGTGGGGCTGGTGTGCACGCACGCGGGCGGCGCCCAGCCGCGGACCCGGCCGCACCGGGTGGGGTACGAGGACGTGATGGCCGACATCCTGCGGGTGACGGTGGGGCTGGCCGAGCGGGCGGCGGCGCTGGGCGTGCCGCGTGACGGGATTCTGATCGACCCGGGTCACGACTTCGGCAAGAACACCCGGCACTCGCTGGAGGCGACCCGGCGGCTGCCGGAGATGACGGCGACGGGGTGGCCGGTGCTGGTCTCCCTGTCGAACAAGGACTTCGTCGGGGAGACGCTCGACCGGCCGGTCAAGGAGCGGCTGATCGGCACGCTGGCCACCACGGCGGTGTCGGCGTGGCTCGGGGCGCGGGTGTACCGCGTCCACGAGGTCGCCGAGACCCGTCAGGTGCTGGAGATGGTGGCCTCGATCGCGGGCCACCGCCCGCCCGCCGTGGCCCGCAGGGGCCTGGCCTAGGGGCCCGCTGGGCGGGGGCCAGGGGTCTGCGAGGCGGGGGCCAGGGGCCCTGCGAGGCCCTAGGCGCTCTCCTTCGTCACCCGCGCCACGGCCTCGTCCACGTCGTCCGTGACGTGGAACAGCTCCAGGTCGGCCGCGGACGCCTTGCCGCCCGCGACGAGCGTGGAGCGGATCCAGGAGACCAGGCCGCCCCAGTACTCGGTGCCGAAGAGCACGATCGGAAAACGGGTGACCTTCTTGGTCTGGACGAGGGTGAGCGCCTCGAAGAGTTCGTCGAGGGTGCCGAAGCCGCCGGGGAGCACGACGAATCCCCGCGCGTACTTCACAAACATCGTCTTTCGGACAAAGAAGTAGCGGAAGTTCACGCCGATGTCGACATAGGAGTTGAGGCCCTGCTCGAAGGGCAGCTCGATGCCGAGGCCGACCGAGATGCCGCCCGCTTCGAGCGCGCCCTTGTTGGCGGCCTCCATCGCGCCGGGGCCGCCGCCGGTGATGACGGCGAAACCGGCCTCGGTCAGGGCGCGGCCGATCCGTACGCCCGCCGCGTACTCACGCGAGTCCACCGGGGTGCGGGCGGAGCCGAAGACGCTGACGGCGGGGCCGAGTTCGGCCAGGGCGCCGAAGCCCTCGACGAATTCCGACTGGATCCGCATCACACGCCACGGGTCGCCGTGCACCCAGTCCGACTCTCCTCGACTGTCCAGCAACCGCTGATCGGTGGTCCCCGCCTGCACCTGGCCGCGCCGCCGTACGACAGGGCCCGTGTGCCGTTCCGGCCAGCCCTTGCCGGTCAGCACGGTCTCCGCCGCCTCGTTGGCCGCGGCAGCCGCCTCCTGCGCGTCCGGACTCTGCCCGGCCGCTCCCGTGTGTGAGTCAGTCATACGGGAAGCGTACGCATCATGGTGCGGCGGACGGCGCCAATGGGACCGCCCGGGGCGCTTCGAGGCGGGCGCTGACCCAGGTGAAGGCCGCGGGGAACATTCCGCCCCAGGTCTTCCAGTTGTGCCCGCCGCGGTCGATCCGCAGCGTGCTGACCGAGGTGGGCGGCCGGACGGCGGCGGTGATCCAGTCGCCGAATTTCGGCGGGCTCTCCGGGTCCTGCTTGCTGGACTCGATGAGGATGTGCACGTCGGGGCGGGTGTTCTGGGCCAGCCACAGCGGCGAGCGGACACCGCGGGCGGACTCGGCCGGATTGTCCGGGGCCATCGCGGCGGCGGCCACGAACCGGTCGGGGTGCTCGAGCGCCATCCGCACCGCGCAGTAGCCGCCGGTCGATATGCCCATCACGGCCCAGCCGCGCGGCGCCGGGAGCGTACGGAAATTGTGCGCGATCGTCTGCGCCACGTCGTCGGTGAGCCAGGTGCCGACCTTGCTCTTGCCCGGCACGTCGGCGCAGCCGGTGTTGGCCCGGTCCGGGGTGATGGTGGGCAGCACGAGTATCGCGGGCTCGGCGCGGCCGGCGGTGATCTCGCCCTGCATGATCTGGCCGAGCCGCATGCCGCGCAGGAAGCTGTGCGGGGTGCCGGGGATGCCGTGCAGGACCTCTATGACGGGGAAGCGGGTGTGCGCGAACTCCTTCTTCTTGTACTGCGGCGGCGTCCAGACGATGACGTCGCCCTTCGTCCCGGACTTCCAGCCGCGCACGGTGGCCTTCTCGAAGCCTTGGGAGTACGAGGCGAATTTGACCCGGTAGTCGGGCTTGGTGGGGGTGGGCGTGGCGGTGGGGCCCGCGACGGACTTGCCGCCGCTGTTGGCGTTGCCGAGCAGGTCGTCCCAGGACGCGTAGAAGCCGTAGTCGTTGTTGACCGTGACCATCACCACGAAGATCGCGGTGACCTGACAGAGCACGATCATCCCGACGCGGGCGACGACCCGTACCGGCCGCGGGCCCCGTACCCGCGGCCAGAGCAGCACCGCGCCCGCCACCGCGGCCACCGCGACGACGAGGAGCAGTACGGCGAATCCTCTGCTGGTCAGTCCCACGACACGCCTCTTCCCCCAACCGATCCCTACGGCTCCGATCACACCATGCCGCGAGGGAAGACCGATGGGCACCCCTGTTCGGTTGCTCCGCCTTTCGCCGGATCAGTCGGACGAGTGAGGCGGGGCGGTCGCCGGGGCCGCGGGATCGGGCCCGGTCAGTCGGTGAGCCAGCCGCGCAGCCGCTCCTCGGCCTCCAGCACGGCGGCGACCGCGACGTGCTCCTCGCGGGCGTGGGCGAGCTTGGGGTCGCCGGGGCCGTAGTTCACCGCGGGCACGCCGAGCGCGGAGAAGCGGGCCACGTCGGTCCAGGCGTCCTTGGGGGCGGGTTCGGTGCCGATGGCGCGGACGAAGGCGGCGGCGGCCGGGTGCGCGAGGCCGGGCAGGGCGCCCGGCGCGCTGTCGGTGAGCACCACGGTGAAGCCGTCGAAGACCTCCTCGGCGTGCGCGAGCGCCTCGGCCTCGCTCCGGTCGGGCGCGAAGCGGAAGTTGACGGTCACCGCGCAGGAGTCGGGGATCACGTTGCCCGCGTGGCCGCCCTCGACCCGCACCGCGTTCAGTCCCTCGCGGTACTCCAGGCCGTCGATGACGACCCGGCGGGGCTCGTACGCGGCGAGCCGGTCCAGGATCGGCGCGGCCTTGTGGATGGCGTTGTCCCCGAGCCAGCTCCGCGCCGAGTGCGCCCGGCGGCCGGTGGTCTCGACCCGGATCCGCAGGGTGCCCTGGCAGCCGCCCTCGACCTTGCCGTCGGTCGGCTCCATCAGCACCGCGAAGTCCCCGGCCAGCCACTCGGGGTGCCGCTCGACCAGCCGCTTGAGTCCGTTGAACTCGGCCGCGATCTCCTCGGCGTCGTAGAAGACGTAGGTCAGGTCGCGGTTCGGCGCGGTCAGGGCCGCCGCCAGCCGCAGCTGCACCGCCACGCCCGCCTTCATGTCCGAGGTGCCGCAGCCCCACAGCAGGCCGTTCTCGTCCAGCCGCGACGGCAGGTTGTCCGCGATCGGCACGGTGTCGATGTGGCCCGCGAGCACCACCCGCTCGGCGCGCCCGAGCCGGGTCCGCGCCACCACCGCGTCGCCGTCCCGGTCAACCGTCAGGTGCGGCAGCCCCCGCAGTGCCTCCTCCACCAGATCCGCCAGCGCCTTCTCCTGCTGGCTCACGGACGGCACGTCCACGAGTTGGGCGGTGAGCCGAGCGGCATCCTGGCTGAGGTCGAGTTCGCTGCGCATACGCCGAGCGTAGGGCCTCGGGCCCGGATGCCCCGAAGGCCCCGGCCGCCTGCCCCGTTCACGCGCAAGGAGGAGAAAGCCGAAGGCGGCGCCGTCGTAGGTCATTCGGGACCCGCCGCCTTCGGTACGCTCGGCGCGTGCCCAGCTCCCCCCCTCAGAAGCCCCCCAAGCGCAAGCGCCGGGGCCGCAGGATCGCCACAGCGGCCGTGGTGTTGCTGGGGCTCGCCACCTATGGCCTCTACCGCGCCGCGGAGGAGAACAAAGCGCCGGAAAGCGCGGACTGCACAGTGACGGCGGACGGCGACACGCTGGACATGAGCCCGTCGCAGGCGGCGAACGCGACGACGATCGCCGCCGTGGCCACCTCGCGCGGGCTGCCGGAAAGGGCGCTCACCATAGCCCTGGCCACGGCGTTGCAGGAGTCACGGCTGGACAATCTCGATCACGGCGACCGGGATTCGCTCGGCCTGTTCCAGCAGCGCCCCTCGCAGGGCTGGGGCACCGCGCAGCAGGTCCAGGACCCGGTGTACTCGACGAACGCCTTCTTCGACGGCCTGGTGAAGATCGAGGGCTATTCGCGGCTGCCGCTGACCGTGGCGGCGCAGCGCGTGCAGAAGAGCGGCTTCCCCCAGGCGTACGCGAAGCACGAGGCGGACGCGACGCTGCTGTCGGCGGCGCTGTACGGGCGCAAGGCGGGCGCGTTGAGCTGTACGACGGGCTCGGACACGCCCTTCAGCGCGGGCGGCAAGCTGGGCAGTACGTCGCAGGTCACGGCCAGGCTGACGCGGGAGTTCGGCAGCCAGGTGAAGCCGGTGGCGGCCGACGAGCCGCGTACGGTCGCGGTGCCCGCCAGGCCCGCGGGCGGCGCGGCGGAGGGCGACGGCACCCGGCGCGGCTGGGAGCTGGCGCAGTGGGCGGTGGCGCACGCGCAGGACCTGAAGGTCGAGCAGGTGACCTTCGGCGGCCAGAAGTGGGCCGCGGCGCAGTCCGGCAAGGGCTGGCAGAAGCAGAAAGCGGGCGGCGCGCAGGGTTCCGCGGCCGTCAAGCCGGACGGATACGTACGGATCACCGTCGCGCAATAGTGCGCGCATTCACTCGGAAGTGCCCGCTCCCGCGGTCAAACGCGGGCTGCGGGAAAACCGCTCGACCGGATGGCAATTCCCTTGCCGCAGCAGGGATGTGACGTTTCATCAAAGTCATATGAGCTGTCCGCTATATCCGATCTGTCGGATTCCTATAATGCGACACATTGCCAACTCTTTACCTCGAACGACCGCAACCTTCGGGCTCCTTGAGCGGTAGTCACGACGTCCGCCCGGCGGACGCAATACGTCCCCTCACGGAGCCAACTCCGTAAAAGGAGCACCATGTCCCTCCCCCTGACCCGCCGCTTCGCCCAGGCCGCCCTGCTGATCGGCGCCGCCGCCGCGCCGCTGATCGGAGCGGGCGCCGCGCAGGCCGCCGCGCTGCCGCCGACGGACCTGGGCGGGCTGAGCAATCTGGACGGCGCCAATGTCGGCAACACGCTGGACAGCGCTTCCCAGCAGGCCACCGGGGTGGCCGGGCAGGCCGGTACCCAGGCGATGAAGACCACGCTCCCGGCCACCGGCCGCATCGTGGGCACCGCGAGCAGGACCGCCGCCCCGGCCGCGCAGAAGGCCGCGGGCGACGCCGCCGACTCCGCGGGCCGGATCGTCGGCCAGACCGCCGAGTCCGCCGGTGGCGTCGCCCCGCACACCGAGACGCTGCCGGTCTCCGCGCTTCCCAACACCGGCCAACTGCCGGCCGGCGCGCTGCCCACCACCGACATGCTGCCGCTCAAGGGCCTCCCCCTGGGCTGATCGCCGAACCGCACGCGCGCGGGGGCCGGGAGCGACCGCTCCCGGCCCCCGCGCGCGTCTGCCGGGCAGGGCTCTCAGACCAGCGAGGCGGCCTCAGGCCGGCCTGGTCGGGTCAGCCCAGCGGGTCAGCCCGGCGGGTCAGCCCGGCGGAAGCGGTTCAGCGGGAGGGATTCAGCGGGAGCGGTTCAGCGCAGCCGCTCGACGGCCGCCGCCACCCGCTCGTCGACCGCCGTGAAGGCGATCCGGACGAACCGCTCGCCCGTCGGCCCGTAGAACTCGCCGGGCGCCACCAGGATGCCGCGCTTGGCCAGGTCGCCGACGGTGTCCCAGCAGTTCTCCGCGCGGGTCGCCCACAGGTACAAGCTGGCCTCGCTGTGCTCGATCCGGAAACCCGCGCCCTCGAAGGCGGTCCGCAGGGCGGCGCGGCGGCGCGCGTACCGCTCCTTCTGCTCCACCGCGTGCTCGCGGTCGTCGAGCGCGGCGACCATCGCGGCCTGTACGGGCGCGGGCACGATCATGCCGACGTGCTTGCGGACCTCCAGCAGACCGGCGACGACGGACGCGTCACCGGCGAGGAAGGCGCCGCGGTAGCCCGCGAAGTTGGACCGCTTGGACAGCGAGTGGACGGCGATCAGCCCCTCGTGGCTGTCCCCGCACACGTCCGGGTGCAGGACGGAGACCGGCTCCGCACCCTCCCAGCCCAGCTCGATGTAGCACTCGTCGGACACCACGAGCACCCCGTGCTCGCGCGCCCACGCCACGATCCGGCGCAGCTCGGCGGCGGACAGCACCCGGCCCGTGGGGTTGGACGGGCTGTTGAGCCAGAGCAGCTTCAGGCCGTCCGGGTCGAGTTCGGTCACCGGGTCGTCGTACGTGACCGGTTCCGCGCGGGCCACCAGCGCGCCGATCTCGTACGTCGGGTAGGCGAGCCGCGGGTACGCGACCCGGTCGCCCGCCTCGATGCCCAGCAGCGTCGGCAGCCAGCCGACCAGTTCCTTGGAGCCGAGCAGCGGCAGGATGTTCGCCGGGTCGGCGCCGCTCACGCCGTGCCAGCGGCTGAGATATCCGGCGGCGGCCTCGCGCAGCGCGCGCGTGCCGTACGTCAGCGGATAGCCGGGGCTGTCGGCGGCGGCGGCGAGCGCGCGCCGGATCACCTCGGGCACCGGGTCCACCGGGGTCCCCACCGACAGGTCGACCACACCGTCCGGGTGCGCGACGGCCGTCGCCTTGTAGGGCTCCAGGCGGTCCCACGGGAAGACCGGGAGGCGGGCGGAGATGCTCACGTGCTCACTCTCGCTTGTCGATCGATGGTCCGTGATCGAAATGTCCATGACGGACGTACGCCGCGGCCCCGCACAGCGCCGAGCGTGGCTCGGTGCGCCGTACGGGGCCGGGCGGAGACTGCCCGACCGGGATCAGTGGTCCTGGCTCTGCGGGGGCAGCGCTGCGATGAAGGGGTGGTCGCGCTCGATGAGACCGAGCTTGGACGCGCCGCCGGGCGACCCCAGTTCGTCGAAGAACTCCACGTTCGCCTTGTAGTAGTCCTTCCACTCCTCCGGGGTGTCGTCCTCGTAGAAGATCGCCTCGACGGGGCAGACCGGCTCACAGGCGCCGCAGTCGACGCATTCGTCCGGGTGGATGTACAAGGACCTGGAGCCCTCGTAGATACAGTCGACCGGGCACTCTTCGATGCACGCCTTGTCCTTCAGGTCGACACAAGGCTGCGCGATGACGTAGGTCACGCTGTCGTTCCTCCTCGATAGGGCTCATCTCGCGCGGGAGCGCGGCGTCGTCGATGCCCGCACCTAGTATCTCCGTTCCTGAGCACGATCCGAACAGGAGGGGCACGCATGGCAGGGGATTTCTCTTCCGGAGCGCGGCTCGTGATCCGGATTACCCCGTCTGACGTGGGAAAACGCGTATCGGTACGGCAGGTTCTGGAGATCACCGACGGGCATCCTACGTTCACCGATACGGTCGGTGTTCTCGTATCGTGGGATGCGGGAGTGGTGTGCGTCACGCGGAGGTCCGGGGAAACGGTACGCATCGCCGAATCGCTCCTCGTCGCGGGGAAGGTGGTGCCGCCCACCCCGTCGGCACGGAGAATGTCGCGTGTGACGTCCGCGTCCCCCGAGGAGCTTGAGGCGTTCGCCTCGCGCGCCTGGCCCGCCACCGAGACCGAGCCGCTGGGCCGGTGGACACTGCGCTCGGCCGTCGCGGGCGAGCGAGAAGCGGAGCAGGACAAGGGCGGCGGGCGGCGGGAGGGCTTCACCCGCCGCGCCAACTCCGTCCTGGTGGACGGCGATCCCGACCGCCCGCTGGACGCCGCGCTCGACCACGTCGTCGGCTGGTACGGGGCGCGGGGCACGACACCGTATCTCCAGGTGCCCGACACCTCGCCCTACGCGGCCGAGTTGGAGCGCCGCGGGTGGGTACGGGAGGCGGACACGCTGGTCAGGGTCGCGCCGCTGGCGCCGCTCACCCGGCTGCCGGGCGCGGACGCCGTCACGCTGTCCCGGACGCCCGACGCGGCGTGGCTGGCCGCCTACCACCGCACCGGCTCGCTCGCCGACGCGGCGCTGAAGGTGGTCTCCGGCGGGCCCTCGGTGTGGTTCGCGACCGCCCCCGGCGCCATCGGGCGGGCCGTGGTCGACGGGCCGTGGGTGCTGTTCGGCGCGGTCGAGGTGGCGCCTTCGCACCGCCGCAGGGGCCTGGCGACCGCCGTCATGGGCGCGCTCGCCCGGCGCGCCGCCGACGAGGGCGCGAGGAGCGCGTACCTCCAGGTGGAGGCCGACAACGAGGCGGCCCGCGCGCTCTACGACGGGCTCGGCTTCACCGACCACCACGGCTACCACTACCGGCGCCCCTCGGTATGAGCGCGGACGTACGGGAACGGTTCGCGGCGGCGGCGCGCGAGGAGCGCCCCGACCTGGCCGAGCTGTGCCTGCTGATCGGCGCGGAGGCCGACCCGGCGCTGGACGGCGTCGCGATCGACGCGGCCCAGATCGAGCTGGACCGGCTCGCCGGGATGCTCCCGTACGGCCTGACGACGCCGCTGGAGTGGGCGAACGCCCTGCACCGGCTGCTCGGGGCCCGGCTGGGCTTCCACGGCGAGCCCGGCGACTACCAGAAGCTCTCGTCGTCGCTGCTCCAGCAGGTGCTGCGGCGGCGGCGCGGGCTGCCGATCCTGCTGTCGGTGGTCTGGACGGAGGTCGCCCGCCGGGCCGGCGCGCCGGTGTACGGGGTCGCGCTGCCCGGCCACTATGTCGTCGGCTTCGGCGATCCGGCGGGCGCGTACGTCCTGGTCGACCCCTTCGAGGGCGGCCGGGTGCTGTCGGGGCCCGACGCGGAACTCCTGGTCGCGGGCGCGACCGGCGCCCCGCTGGCTCCCGGCATGCTCACGCCCGCCGATCCGCTGGACACCGTGCACCGCGTCCTGAACAACATCCGCGCCTGGGCGTCCGCCCGCCTCGAACAGGCCGCCGTCGAGCTGTGGACGATCGACCTCGCCTTGCTCCTCCCCCGCCACCCGGCCCGCCTGCGCTACGAGCGCGCCCAACTCCTCGTCCGCCTCGGCGACTTCACCGGCGGCGCCGCGGCCCTCGACGAGTACGCCGAACTGATCGGCGGTTTCGACCCGGAGACCGCGGAGAAGATCCGCCGCAAGGCCCGCGCGGCGCGGGCACTGCTGAACTGAGCCCCGGCGGACAGGCCCTAGAGCCAGCCCTTTTCGCGGGCGATACGGACCGCCTCCGCGCGGTTGCGCGCGCCCGTCTTCTGGATCGCGGTCGACAGGTAGTTGCGGACCGTGCCCTCCGACAGCAGCAGGCCGCGCGCGATGTCGGCGTTGACCGAACCATCGGCGGCGGCCCGCAGCACCTCCCGCTCGCGGGCCGTCAGCGGGTCGGCTCCGTCGGCGAGCGCCGCCGCGGCCAGCGTGGGGTCGATGACGCGCTCGCCGCGCAGCACCCGCCGTACGGCGTCGGCCAGTTGGGCCGCCGGAGCGTCCTTGACCAGGAACGCCTCCGCGCCCGATTCCATCGCTCTGCGCAGATAGCCGGGGCGGCCGAAGGTCGTGACGATCACGATTTTGACCTCCGGCAGCTCTTCGCGGAGCCGCGCCGCCGCCTCGATGCCGGTCAGGCCCGGCATCTCGATGTCCAGCAGCGCCACGTCCGGGTGGTGGGTCCTGGCCGCCGCCAGCACCTCGTCGCCGCGGGCCACCTGGGCGACGACCTCGAGGTCCTCTTCGAGGCCGAGGAGCGTCGCCAGTGCTTCTCGCACCATCGACTGATCCTCCGCGAGCAGCACCCGGACGCTTCTCCTCATCCCCCCACCCTAGGGCTCCGCCCTACGGTTCCCCGCCCGGTCGCCCGCCCCCCTTCCAGGGCTCGCCCCCCAGACCGCTCCCTCACCAGGCCGGTGGGCCGATTCTTTCTGGGCGCGCGGCCCCGAGACGGTCCTCCTGCCGGGGCGGCTGGCCGATCTTTTCAGGGGCGCCCCGAGGCGGTCCTTCCGCCAGGGCGGTGGGCCGATCTTTTCAGGGGCGCGCCCCCGGGCGGTCCTTCCGCCAGGACGGCTGGCCGATCTTTTCAGGGGCGCGCCCCCGGGCGGTCCTTCCGCCAGGACGGCTGGCCGATCTTTTCAGGGGCGCGGGGAACTGCGCGGCCAGCCCCCACCGGGCTTTCAGCCCGAAAACAACCGCATCTGCCCCGCTGGGGCCGGTTCTTCAGCCGCGTCACCGCGCGGGCTGAGCGCGCAGTTCCCCGCGCCCCTTCGGGGCCCGACCCGCCGTGCGAACACCGCGCCACCGTCGTGGCGGGCCGCGCAGTTCCCCGCGCCCCTAAAGACACGTGGCTGGCCCCTCGGCAGAAGAACCGCCCGGGGCCGCGCACCGAAAGATCGGCGGACCGCCGCCCGCGAGCGCGGGTGCAGGGGCCGCGCCCCGAAAGATCGGCCCGCCGCCCCGCAGAAGAACCGCCCGGGGCGTGGGGGAACCCCGCGGCGGGGTTAGCCGAGGGCTTCGGTGAAGCTGGTGGCGCCCATGGCAGAGGTGACGGTGGCACGGTATTTGGGGCAGGAGCCCAAAGCGGCAGCGTCAAGATCGGCGGCGGTGCGCGGCTTCTGATCGGGATGCTGCTCGATCCAGTTGGCGAGGTCGATGGCGAAGAACGCCTTGGCGCCCGCGGGGGCGCCGGAGTCCTTGATGCGGGGCCCCTCCTTGGCGAGGAAGGCGCAGAAGGTCGGCCCGTCGACCGGATTGGCACCGCCGGAGCCACCGGAGGCGGAGGCTGAGGCTGAGGCGGAGGCTGAGGCGGACGGAGAGGCGGCAGAAGCACTGCCGGTGGCCTTGCCCGACCCCGTGGCGGACGGCCTGGAACCCCCCGAGCCCCCGCCGCAGGCGGCCAGCAGGAGCACTCCGGCCACCGCGACCCCGGCCGCCGGCACCGTACGTCTGATCACCCGTCTCGTAGCGGAACGCGTCACGTCGACTCCCCCCAGGAAGGCGCCACGGCGGCGCCCGGTGGCCGGACCGTACCGAGCGCGGAGGCCCGGCGTCCCACCCCCGGCACGGATGGTTACAGCGTGAGGACCCGGCGGTGACAGCCGGACCCGGACGCGGACCGCCGTATGACATCTGTCATGGGGAAGACACGACTCGCGGCACTGCACGGGCGAGGGGCGGGCGGGCGAAGCTTGGTGGCATGAGCGCGATGGGGATGACGACCGCGAACGGGCCGGGGGCCGCCGTCAAGGGCGAGCCCGTGGTCGCCTTCAGCGATGTGAACAAGAGCTTCGGGCCGGTGCGGGCCGTCGCGGAGCTGAGCCTGACGCTGCACCCGGGCGAGACGGTGGCCCTGCTGGGCCCGAACGGCGCGGGGAAGTCGACCGCGCTCGACCTGATGCTGGGGCTGCGGAACGCGGACAGCGGGAGCGTGCGGCTGTTCGGCACGACCCCGGCGCAGGCCATCGCGGCGGGCCGGGTGGGCGCGATGCTCCAGAGCGGCGGCCTGATGGAGGACGTGACCGTACGGGAGCTGGTGAGCCTGGCGTGCGACCTGCACCCGAAGGCGTACCCGGTGGACGAGGTGCTGGCCGGCGCCGACATCGCCGACATCGCCGACCGCAAGGTCAACAAGCTCTCCGGCGGTCAGGAGCAGCGCGTACGGTTCGCGCTCGCGACGGCCGGGGCGAACGACCTGATCGTGCTGGACGAGCCGACGGTCGGCATGGACGTCAGCGCGCGGCAGGCGTTCTGGGCCACGATGCGCGGCCAGGTGGAGCAGGGCAGGACCGTGCTGTTCGCCACCCACTACCTGGAGGAGGCGGACGCCATCGCGGACCGCGTCCTGGTGCTGCACCGGGGGCGGCTGATCGCCGACGGGACGGCCGCGGAGATCAAGGCGCGGGCGGGCGCCCGCCGGATCACCTTCGACCTGGACGGCACGCCGGACGAGCGGGCGCTCGGCGCGCTGCCGCACATCGTCGGCCTCGACATCACCGGCCCGACCGTCCGCATCCGCTCCGACGACGCGGACGCCACGACGCACGCCGTGTACGCGCTCGGCCTGTACCCGCGCAATCTGGAGGTCTCGGGCCTCGGCCTGGAGCAGGCCTTCCTCGCCATCACCGACGCAGCGTCCGCCGAGGAGGCGGAGAACCGATGAAGACCCTGGTCAGACTGGAGATCGTCCGCACCCTGCGGAACCGCAAGTTCATGTTCTTCTCGGTGCTCTACCCGGGCCTGCTCTTCCTGATCATCACGGCGGGCGCCGACAGGACGAAGAAGATCGACGGCCTGAATCTCACGCTGGTCGCGTACTACATGGTCGCGATGGCGGCGTTCGGCGCGATGACGGCGGTGCTGATGGGCAACGCCGAGCGGATCGCGCGGGAGCGCGAGAAGGGCTGGGTGCGGCAGTTGCGGCTGACCGCGCTGCCCGGCCGCGGCTACGTCACCGCGAAGATCGCCTCCGCGGCGACCGTCAGCCTGCCGTCGATCCTGATCGTGCTGATCCTCGGCGCGACCGTGAAGAACGTCCGGCTCGACGCCTGGCAGTGGATCGCGATCCTGGGCGCGACCTGGGCGGGCAGCATGGTCTTCGCGGCGCTCGGCGTCGCCATCGGATACGTGGCCACGGCCGACGTCGCCCGGCCGGTCTCGATGCTCGCCTACTTCGTCCTGGCGATGCTCGGCGGTCTGTGGGTGCCGATCACCACCTTCCCGCACTGGCTCCGGACGACGGCCGACTACCTGCCGGGACGGCCGTACGCGGCGCTCGGCCAGTCCATCGAGTTCGGCAACGCGCCGCACGCCCGTGACATCGCCGTCCTCGCCTTCTACCTGCTGCTCTTCGCGGGTACGGCCGCCTGGCTGTACCGCAAGGACACGCAGAAGGCGTGACGCGGATGGCGAAGGAGGAGCAGGCGCGGCGGACACGGGCACAGGCACGGGCGGAGGAGCAGGCGCGGGCGCGGGACCGGCCCTGGCCGCCGTGGCGGCAGGCGGTGGAGGACGCGGACACCACCGCCGTGGGCCGCGCCCCCGAGACGCGCGGCCAGGCGTTGGTCAAGCTGATGTGGATCGGCATCTGGCTGCTCTACCTCGGCTCCCCCGTCAGCGACCTGGCCGACGGCCACCACGGCGCCCTGGTCACCGTCGTCGCCGGCTGCGGCCTGCTCGTCTTCGTCGTCTCCTACCTCGCCGTCGTCTTCCTGCGCACCAACACCGCGTACATGCAGGAGCGTTGGGTGTACGGGGTGCTCGCCGCCCAGCTCGCGCTCGCCTTCACGCTGTCCGCGACGCTCGGCAAGGACTGGCTGGTGATGTTCGTCTACGTGGCCGTCGCCTGCGGGGCGTCGCTGCCGGGCACACAGTCCCGGTGGGCGATTCCCGCGGTCACGGCGGCACTCGCCGGGGTCGGCGCCTGGGTCGACAGCAGCGGCGACCTCTACCCGGCACTGGTCATCCCGGCCCTGCTCGGCGGCTTCGCGATGGTGGGCGTGCGGCAACTCGTCCGGACCATGCGGGAGTTGCGCGAGGCGCGGGAGACGGTGGCGCATCTGGCCGCCACCGAGGAGCGGTTGCGGCTCGCCCGTGACCTGCACGACCTGCTCGGGCACTCGCTGTCCCTGATCACGCTCAAGAGCGAACTGGCCGGGCGGATGCTGCCGGACCGGCCGCAGGACGCGGCGCGGCAGGTCGCCGACATCGAGAAGGTCAGCAGGCAGGCGCTGGTCGACGTACGGGAGGCGGTCAGCGGCTACCGCCGCCCGACGCTGGCCACCGAACTGGCCTCCGCGCGCTCCGCGTTGGCCTCCGCCGGGATCGCCGCGCGCGTCCACCAGCCGGACCGGCTGCCCGGTCTCGCGCCGGACGGCGAGGGCGCCCTGGCCTGGGCGCTGCGCGAGGCGGTGACCAATGTCGTCCGTCACAGCGGCGCCCTCACCTGCGTGATCGCCCTGGGCACCAGTGCGGACGGCGCCGCCGCCACCCTCACCGTCTCCGACGACGGCCGCGGCCCCGCTCCCCACCACACCCCGGGCAACGGCCTCAACGGCCTGACCGAGCGCCTCATCCTGGCCGGCGGCACCCTGCGCACCGCGCCCTCGGGCGACGGCGGCTTCCGCCTGACGGCGACGGTGCCGGTCGGCGCCGACGAGACGAGTCCGACCGGCGTCTGAGAACCCCTGGGGCCGTCTCAGCCCGCCACGTTCGGCAGGGTCACATCGCGCTTGGCGCCCGTCGCGTCCAGCGCGGGCAGCAGGGCGTCCGCGACGTCCTGCGGGGTGACGGCCCTGGTGGAGCCGTCCTTCGCCTTGAGCTTGACGGGGTCGAACGTGCCGCCGTAGAGCCCCTTGAGGACCGCGAGGTCGATGTGCGGCTGAAGCTTGCCGTCCGCGTCCGGCACCATCGTCAGGAACTTCGGGATCGACTTCATCGGCCCGAACTTGATGGACTTCAGGCCCGCCCGGACGACGACGAAGTCGGACATGGCCCGCTTGCCGAACCCGTTGACGGCGGCGTCCAGTTCGGCCTGGGTGACCTTCGGCGGGGTGGTCGTGACCGGCAGCGCGATGGCCGGGTTGGAGCCGGTCTCGGCGCGCGTACGGTACGCGGCGGCGACCTTGGCCGCGGCGGCGTTCACGTCGAAGGACTGACCGGACTTGCCCGCCACCGGGACGGCCTTGCCGTCGGCGAAGCGGACCATGCCGTCGGAGCCCGAACCGCTCTGGCCCGCCAGTGACTTGAGCGCGACCCGCAGCTTGTCCTCGTCGACGACTATGACCGGGTCGGCGACGCGGCTGCCGCCGAAGAGCGAGCCGACGACGGAGACCGGGTTGTAGTCGGAGTGCGCGACCCCCCGGACCGTCGCGTCGGTGTCGACCGACAGGCCCGCCACCGACGGCTTGAGGCTCAACTTGCGGTCGCCGATGGTCAGTTCGAGCGGCGCGGTCTTGCGGTCACCGAGCGCGGTGTCCAGCATCTTGACCGCGTCGCCCTTGTTCTGGTTGCCGATGTCGACGCCCACCACGGTGGTGCCCTTCGGCACGTCGCCGTGGGTCATCAGCAGTCCGGCGCCGTACGCGAGCACCGCGATGGTGCACACCCCGACGCCCAGCAGGGCCACCTTGGAGCGGCCCTTCTTCTTCGCGGGCGGACGCGGCGCGGCGGGCGCGGGCTGCGCCGCGCGCGGCTCGGCGATGACGGGGGCGGGCACGGGACCGGCGCCGGGGCCGCCCGGCACGGGCGCGGCGGGGCCCGGCGCACGCGGCGTGCGCGCTCCCGGACCTCCGGGCTGCACGGCCGGAATACCGCTGACCAACGTGTCGTCCGACAGCCGTCCGCCCGGGCCGTCCGGCACGACGGGCGGCCGGAAGCCGCCGCTGGTGTCCTCGGGACCGAGCCCGTCGCCGGGAGGCGTCGGGGCGCGGAAGCCGCCGCTGGTGTCCTCGGGGCCGGGTCCGTCGCCGGGCGTCGGCGGGCGGAAGGCGGAGGGGGCGGACCGGCCGCGCTGGTCGGCGGCGGGCGGCACCTGCATGTGGCCGGTGACCGGGCCGGTGGTCGGCCCCGCGGGCGGCTGGTACTCAGGGAAGGGGCTGTTGGGTCCGTCGGCGGGCGGCGCGTAGGGGGCCGCGGCGGCCTGGGCGCCGTACGGGGTGCTCAGCGGATCGGGACCCTGCCCCTGGCCCTCGCCCTGGTCCTGGTCCTCGGGACGGCCGTACGGGTCGGGTCCGGGGAAGGTGCCCGAGGGCCGCGGCACTCCGGGCGGGAACGCGTCGATGCCGTACGGCGGCTCCGGCTGCGGCTCCGTACCGAATTCCGGGCCGAACTCCCCGGCGAAGAGCGACGGGACACCGGCGGCCGGGGTGTCGTGCGGGCCGCGCGCGGAAGGGTCGCCGCCCTGCGGGGTGCCGACCGGCGGCGGGAGGTACGGCGTGGACGCCGTACCGGGCGCGGCGGCCGACGACGGGTACGGGCTCGAACCGGTACGGGAGTCGGAGCCCGCACCGGAGCCCGCACCGGCACCGGCAGCAGGACCGGCGCCCGTACCGGAACCCGCGCCGGAGGCGGGAGCGGAGCCAGGACCCGGCTGCCCGGCCTGGGACTTGCGCGGCGCGAACCAGTCGCTGGTCTTCTCCGGCTGCGGCTCCGGCTCGCCCGACGCCTCGGCGGCGGCCGGTTCCGCGGCGGGCGCGGGCTCGGGCGCGGGCGGCTCGGGCGCCGGGTTGTTCTCGTCGACCGGCTTGCGGACCACGACCGGCGGGATCGGGCGCGAACCGGGGATGTTGATCCGGATGCGCGTCGTCAGCGTCGTCTCGGTCTTCGGCTCGTCGGCCGGCGGCGGTTCGGGCGCGGCGGCCGGCTCGGGCGTACCGCCCGGTCGCGGACGCTCCTGCGGGTGCAGCGAAGGAAACGGGCGCGAGCCGTACGGCGGAGTGCCCGAGGGGTACGCGGCACCGCCGCGGCCCTGCGGCCCGGACGACGAACTGTCAGTTTCACGACTCAAAGCAGGCTCTCCCGGTTAGCTTCGCCACCCGTCACGGTTCTCCGCGGGCGGCTCGCCGGCGCGCACCACCATACCGACCGGCGTGTAACGACGACTCTGGTCCGGCGGAACGCTCGGTCTCAGCCAACCACGAGCCCGCCCCCGCCCGCCAAGTCAGGCGGTATTCGGCCCGGATGGGGGCAGTTGGGGCAGGGTGGCGCAGATCACGCCCGCCATGGCCCCGCCGAGCAGGTACACATACGGTCCGAGTCCGGCCGCGAACAGGAAGTCACCTTCGGGCCGGGTGGTGCTCAGCAGCATCACGCACACCAGCCAGACCCCGGCGGGCACGACCGCGCCGAGCCGGGTGCGGGTGAGCGTCACCCCGCCGTAGAAGACCGCCACGCAGCCCGCGAGGCCCAGCAGCAGCCCGCCGGGGAACCAGCCCGCCTGGACGAGCGCCCCGGCCGCCGCGACCAGCGCTCCGAGCACACCGAGGACGACGTACGCGACCACGCGCAGCGGCTGGCTCACCGCGCACCGCCGTCGGAGTCGGGACCGCCCTCGGCGGGGAAGAGGTCGTCGCCGCGGCCCTCGGTCAGGGCCTCGCCGCGCACCTGCCGGTAGTGCTCGGTGGCGAAGAACGGCTGGCCGAGGTCGTTGGAGAGCGCGAAGAAGGGGCCGTCCACGGCGATCTGGCTGGCGTGCGCGCGCATCGCGGCCGTCTTCTGCCCGGTGTAGTCGGCGCCGTCGACGGTGACGGTGACGAGGTCGTCGTCGACGACACCCGGCACGTCGTCCACGGAGGCGATCCCGCCGAAGGGGAAGTCCTTGCCCGCCGCCGCCAGCCGCGCGAAGCCCGCCTCGACGATCGAGCGCGGGGTGCAGATCTCGTAGACCCGCGCGATCCGGTGGCCCCGCTCGGCGGCCAGTTCGTAGCCGCGCAGCGCGACCCGGTGCGCCTGGATGTGGTCGGGGTGGCCGTAGCCGCCGTTGCTGTCGTACGTGACCAGCACCTGCGGGCGCGTGTCGAGGATCACCTCGGCCAGGTGTCCCGCCGCCTCGTCCAGGTCGGCCTGCCAGAAGCAGTCCTCGCGGTCGTTCTGGGAGACGCCCATCATCCCGGAGTCGCGGTAGCGGCCCGCGCCGCCGAGGAAGCGGTGGTCGGTGACGCCCAGCTCGGCCATCGCGGCCGCGAGTTCACCGATGCGGTACTCGCCGAGGGTGTCGTCGCGGTCGGCGGCCAGGTGCGCCAGCTCGGGCGGGATCACCTCGCCCTCTTCACCGAGGGTGCAGGTGACCAGGGTGACAAGGGCGCCCTCTGCCGCGTACTTGGCCATGGTCGCGCCGTTGTTGATCGTCTCGTCGTCCGGGTGGGCGTGGACGAGCAGCAGACGCCGCGCGGGAAGATCGGTCATGAGGGAAGCCTACGGCTCCCCGGCGTACCGCTCTTCCCCGCAGCTCACCGAGCCCGGCACGGGCCGCTCAGAACTTGATGTCCGAGATCATCCCCGCAACGTTGTTGGTGAGGTCTGTGATCTGTGGCGCCCAGGTTGAACTCGCCAGGTAGAAACCGAGCAACGTACAGGCGATCGCGTGCCCGGCTTTGAGCCCGGAACGGCGGATCAACAGGACGACGACGATCAGCAGCAGCAGCACCGCCGAAATCGAGAGTGCCACAGCGGCTCACCTCCCAGTACGCAGGGTCATGTCAGTTGCCACATGCTTATTACCCACCCACGGCTACTGATCATAACTTTCCGTGCCACCGCATATGTCGGGGCACGGAAGCACATGGGGGCGCATGACCAGATCCAGCCACCGGGCGCGGTCCTCGCGGTGGTGCTCCGGCGCAGGTGGGGAGGTACGGCGGCGGCCGGTCCCCGGGAAGAACGGCGAGTGTCGGACGTACGGCCTAGTGTCACGGATATGACGCAGCTCTCATTCCCCCGACAGCACGCCCGTACGCAGCGGTTCACCCTCGGCGCCCCGCGCTCCTTCACCGTGTCGCCCGACGGCGGCCGGGTGGTGTTCCTCAGATCCCGCGCAGGGGACGACCCGTCACATCTGCTGTGGGTCCGTGACCTGCGGGAAGAAGGGGCGGGCGAGGGCGCGGGCACGGAGTACGCGGCGGCCGACCCCGCGGCGCTGCTCGACGGCGGCCAGGAGGAGCTGTCGGCGGCCGAGCGGGCGCGCAGGGAGCGCAGCCGGGAGGGCTCCGCGGGCGTCGTGGGCTATGCGGTGGACGACACGGTGTCGCTGGCCTCCTTCGCGCTCTCCGGGCGGCTGTTCACCGCCGGGCTGCTGCCGGGGGCCGCGGGGGCACGGGAGTTGACGGTGCCGGGTCCCGTGGTCGATCCGCGGCCCTCGCCGGACGGCCGGTGGGTGGCGTACGCCTCGGGCGGCGCGCTGCGGGTCGTGGCGGCCTCGGGCGCGGACGACAGGGCGCTGGCGGAGCCGGACGGCGAGTCGGTGTTCTGGGGGCTGGCGGAGTTCATCGCCGCCGAGGAGATGTCGCGCAGCCGCGGCTTCTGGTGGGCGCCGGACAGCTCCGCGGTGCTCGCCGCGCGGGTGGACGAGTCACCGGTCGGCCGCTGGTGGATCTCCGACCCGGCGCACCCCGAGCGCCCGCCGGCCGAGGTGGCCTACCCGGCCGCCGGTACGGACAACGCGGTGGTGACGCTCGCGCTGCTCGGCCTGGACGGCTCCCGGGTGGACGTGGAGTGGGACCGGGAGCGCTACCCGTACCTGGCGGCCGTCCACTGGTCGGCGGCCGGTCCGCCGGTCCTGCTGGTGCAGGCCCGCGACCAGCGCGAACAGCTCTACCTGAGCGTGGACATCGCGACCGGTACGACGCGGACGCTGCGCACGGAGGAAGATCGAATTTGGCTGGATCTCTTCCCCGGCGTCCCCGCCACCACGTCCGACGGCACCTTGGTGCGGATCGCCGACGAGGGCGACGTACGGGTGCTGATGGTCGGCGACCGGGCGCTGACCGGTCCCGAGTCGCATGTGCGGGCGGTGCTGGACGTCGGCGACGAGGACGTGCTGATCGCCGCGTCGGCGGGCGCCGCCGCCGCCGAGCCGGAGATCGGCGAGCTGCATGTGCTGCGGGTGAGCGAGCGGGGCGTGGAGCGCGTCTCGACCGAGCCCGGCGTGCACACCGCGACGCGCTCGGGGCGGGTGACGGTGCTGCACTCGGCGACGCCGGACCGTCCGGGGCGCACGGCGCGGGTGCTGCGCGACGGCGAGCAGATCGCGGAGATCGCCTCGTACGCGCAGACGCCGTCGCTGACCGCCAGGGCGCGGCTGACCGAGGCGGGCGAGGACCGCATCCCGGCCGCCGTCCTGCTGCCGAGCGGATACGCCGAGGGCGACGGGCCGTTGCCGGTGCTGCTCGACCCGTACGGCGGCCCGCACGGCCAGCGGGTGCAGGCGGCGCACAACGCGCATGTGGTCTCGCAGTGGTTCGCCGACCAGGGCTTCGCGGTGATCGTCGCGGACGGCCGCGGCACCCCGGGGCGCTCCCCCGGCTGGGAGAAGGCCATGGCGGACAAGCTGATCGAGGTGTCGCTGACCGACCAGATCGCCGCGCTGCACGCGCTGGCGGGGACGTATCCGCTGGATCTGGGCCGGGTGGCCATTCGCGGCTGGTCGTTCGGCGGCACGCTGGCCGCCGCGGCGGTGCTGCGCCGTCCGGACGTCTTCCACGCGGGCGTCTCGGGCGCGCCGTTGACCGACCAGTGGCTCTACGACACGCACTACACCGAGCGTTACCTGGGGCAGCCCGGCGAGCGGCCGGGCGTGTACGAGGCGAATTCGGTGGTCACGCGGGACGGCATCACCGAACTCGCCGAGCCCGCCAGGCCGTTGATGATCATCCACGGCCTGGCCGACGACAACGTGATGGTGGCCAACAGCCTGCGGCTGTCCACCGCCCTGCTCGCCGCGGGCCGCCCGCACGAGGTGCTGCCGCTGTCCGGCATCACGCACATGACGCCGCAGGAGCAGGTCGCGGAGAATCTGCTGCTGCTCCAAGTGGACTTCCTGAAGCGGTCCCTGGGCCTGGACAAGAGCTGAGGTCCAGCCGCGCGGGTGATCAGCGTCCGTCGCCGCCCGGCTCCCGCGGGAAGCCGGGCGGGGGCGGCGGGTAGCCCGGCGGGGACTGCGGCGGAAACTGCGGCGGCGGGCCGAACCCCCCGCCCGCGGGCGGCTGTTGAGGCGGCTGGGAATAAGGGGACGCGTGGGGCGGCTGACCCCAGCCGCCGGGAGCGGGCGCGGAGCCCGGTGCCGAACCCGGTGCCGGGCCCGGCGTTGACCCCGGCGCGGATGCGGGCACGGACCCCGGCGCCGCGCCGTACCCCAGCGGCGGCGGACCCCAAGCGGGCACCGGCCGCGGGCCGTCCGTACTCCTGCCGGGCACCGCCAGCAGCAGGAGCACCACCAGCCCCACCGCCAACTCGACGACCAGGAAGACCTGCTGACTCTTCTGATACAGCGGCAGGTGGTCGAACTCGAACAGCTGGTGGTAGCTGTGCCAGTTGTCCAGCGCGACGACGCAGAAGACGACCGCCGCGAAGCCGAAGGCGACGCCGAGCGCCCTGGAAGCCGCCGACTTCGCGAAGGCGACCCAGGCGACGAGCAGCGCGAACACGACCCGCAGCCAGCCCGCGTAGGCGACCGGCATGCCGAGCAGCGTGGTCAGCGTGCCCTCGCCGGTCAGCAGGTGCCGGTAGAAGTGCGGCGGAAAGTCGTTGGCCGTCGTGTACTTGTGCGTCTCGAAGATCTGCCAGCCGGCCCCCTCGATCGCGAGCAGCACCAGCAGCACCCCCGCGGCCACCGCCGCTCCGCGCCGCGGCCCCACCGGCGCGGCGCCGGGCCCGCTCGACGGCGCGGTGTCCGACGGCGCACCGCTCAGCGGCACATCCCCGACCGGCGCGCCGCCCCGCACCGGGCGCCTGCCCGCGAGGCCGATGACCACGAGCGCGATCCCGCCGAGCGTGAAGGCGACCGCGGTGGCCAGCGCCCGGGTGTGCATCTGCGCCCCGGCGGTCCAGTCGGACTGGAAGATCCACAGACCGGGCAACCGATATCCGAACGCGAAGACCCCGGCGGTCACGAAGGCCCACCCGGCGGCGGGCCGCGCGGACCACACCAGGGCGCCGAGCAGGACCACGAGCAGTACGCCGTCCAGCGCCGCGGTGGCCAGCAAAGCGTGCTGGTAGACGGCGTGGTCGAGGCCGAGCCAGGCCCAGAGCGTGTCGTGGAATCCGACGTGCTTGATGTCGCGGACCGTCCAGGCGATCTCCACCGCGACGAGAACCGCGCAGATCAGCGCCCCCGCGATCCGCGCTCCCGGCGCGAGTGTCCGCGGTCCGACCGGACCGGGCGGCGTGAAGCCGGACCCCTGCCCGTACGGCGACTGCTGCTGCATACCCTGCTGCATGGCCTTCTCCCCCATGGCCCAGTGTTCCCTCAGATATACCCGTGCCACTTGGGGTAGGAACAGTCGGTTCGCGAACCAGGAGGAGACTGCGGGGAGTTGACGAGCGGCCGGCCGGGGTCGCTCGCGACGCCCGGCCGGCCTACGGCACCCGCACGGCCGTACGTTGTTCAGACTGCTACGTCCGTATATCGGAGTTGCGACGGCTAAGTTGCACGCATGTTAACGCGCTTCGCCTGGATATATCCGAAATGCCCGATGTTTTGGATCACTGTCAAGCACGTACGGAGGACGATCTGCAAAATCTTCGCTCAAGATGCCAAACAACAAGCTTTCTTCCCTCCTTCCCCCCTTGACTGAAGGTTGATTCCATTGCGAAAGTCCGCTCAACCCGCGACGCACAACCCCGTCGCGTCGACCAGACTCCTGCTGCGGGGGCAATCGCGATGACGAGTTCCACATCGACCACGGTCACCGAGCCGATCGGTGACCCCGGCGACCCCGGGAAGGAGGGGGCAGCGGCCACGAAGGTGGACCCCGAGTTGGTCGGGCGGTCACCGGGCCAGCTCATGTGGCGGCGGTTCAGGCGCGACCGAACCGGTGTCATATCGGCCTATGTGGTCCTGTTCTTCTTCGCGATAGCGATCTTCGCTCCCTTGATCGCCAAGCTGTACGGCAAGAACCCGTACACTCTCTACGGGCAGAACAGTCCGGACCTGCTCAACGAGTTCGGCTACCCGGTCGCGCCCAACGGCGGTATCAGCAGCCACTTCTGGTTCGGCATCGAACCCACGCTGGGCCGCGACGTCTTCACCCAGCTCCTCTACGGCATCCGCACCTCGCTGGCGATCAGCATCGCGGTGACGATCATCGTCACCATCACCGCGATCATCCTCGGTGTGGTCGCCGGATACATGGGCGGCAAGACGGACTACTTCATCGGCCGGATCAGCGACCTGCTGATGGCGTTCCCCGCCCAGCTCTTCTTCGTCGCTTTCATGCCCGTGGTCACCGCGCTTCTGGTGTCGCCGTCCGACGCGACCCCCACCTACATCCGCGTGATCGCGCTGATCGTGGTGCAGTGGTTCCTCGGCTGGATGGGTCTGGCCCGCTTGCTGCGCGGCCAGGTGCTCACGCTTCGGGAGCGTGAGTTCATCGAGGCCGCCCGGGTCACCGGCGCCTCGCCCTGGCGCATCGTCCGCCGGGAACTGCTGCCCAACCTGGTCACCCCGATCCTGGTGCAGAGCACGCTCATGCTGCCCGGGTTCGTGACCGCCGAGGCGGGCCTGTCCTTCCTCGGTGTCGGCCTCGTGGAGCCGACCCCCGACTGGGGACGGATGTTCGCCAGAGCCGGTGAGATCTACCAGAACGACCTCACCTACATGTTCTTCCCGGGTATCGCCATGGTGATCTTCATCGTCGCGTTCAACCTGCTCGGGGACTCGGTCCGGGACGCGTTCGATCCGAAGACCGCACGCTGAGGAAGCACAGCAACAGGGGGTGGCTGCCGCCCCTCTCACCAGGAGAGCCAGGCAGCTAACAGGTAACAACGAACAGGGGTGCATTCACCGCTATGAACCTTTCCATGCGTAGAACCCGGGCTGCGTTGGTGGCGGTCGCCGCCGGTGCGCTGGTTCTCACCGCTTGCAGCAGCGGCGGCGGGGGCGGCAAGGGCGAGAACAACGACGCCAAGCAGAAGCAGGACAAGAGCAAGACCCAGCTTCAGTCGCAGATCACCTTCGGTGACGCCGCGGCCTCCACCGGACCGGCGGAGCCCATCGCGGGCGCCGAGCAGGGCGGCACACTGCACGCCCTGGAGCGCGACAGCTACACGCACCTCGACCCGGGCCAGATCTACGTCAGCAACGAGGGCCAGCTCGCCACCCTGATCCACCGTGGTCTGACCACGTACAAGCTGGACAGCAAGGGCAACTACACCGTCGTCGGCGACCTCGCCACGGACAGCGGTGTGGAGTCCGACGGCGGCAAGACCTGGACCTTCAAGCTGAAGGACGGGATCAAGTTCCAGGACGGCACGCCGATCACGGCCACGGACATCCGCTGGACCGTTGAGCGGCTGTTCGCCCCGTTCGTCACCAACGGCCCGCAGTACCTGCAGCAGTGGCTGGCCAACACCAGCGGCTCGGACTTCCGCAAGCTGCTCCCGGAGGGCCCGTACAAGGGCAAGCACCTGCCGGACAGCCTGCTGTCGACGCCGGACGACAAGACCATCGTCTTCCACTTCCCGAACCCGGAGCCCGACGCTCCGTACCTGTTCGCGATGCCGGGCTACTCGGTGGTGGACCACGCGAAGGACACCAAGGAGAAGTACGACAAGGCGCCCGTCGCGTCCGGTCCGTACATGATCAAGACCTTCGACACCGGCAAGTCCATGACCCTGGTGAAGAACCCCGCCTGGGACCCGAAGACGGACGCGGCGCGTCACCAGTACGTCGACACGTACGACATCACGTTCAACCACCAGGCCGAGGACTCCACCAAGCGCCTGATGTCGGACTCCGGTGACAACCAGACCTCGCTGAGCTTCGCGAACGCGGTCGACCCGGACGACACCCCGACCGTGGTGGGCACCCCGTCGATCTACAAGCGCACGGTGGCCGGTTACCAGCCGTTCGTGGGTGAGATCAACTTCAACATGAACAAGATCAAGGACGTCAACATCCGCAAGGCGTTGGCGCTCGCGATCCCGACCAAGCCCGTGTGGCAGGCGCTCGGTGCCTCCTACGGCGCCGAGTACGCGGGCGGCTTCATCAGCCCGACCCTCGCCGGTTACCAGAAGGCCGACCCGCTGGGCAAGGTCGCCAAGCCCGACGGTGACCCGGTGGCGGCCAAGAAGCTGCTCACGGACGCCGGCAAGGTCGGCATGAAGATCACCTACGCGTACATCAACACCACCGCCGGCCAGCAGTACTCCCTGGCGATCGCCAACACGCTGACCCAGGCGGGCTTCAACGTCCAGCGCAAGGAACTGCCGTCGGACACGTACTACGACCTGATCGGCAAGGTCGACAACCCGTACGACATCTACGCCTCCGCGTGGGGTGCCGACTGGCCGTCGACCCTGACGGTGATCCCCCCGGTCTTCGACGGCCGGACGATCGCCGACCAGGCGCCGAACTACTCGCACGTGAACGACCCGCACATCAACTCCGAGATCGACCGCATCAAGAAGATCACGGACCCGAAGGAAGCGGCTGACGCCTGGTTCCAGCTCAACACCTACATCACCACCAAGGTGATCCCCGGTGTTCCGACTGTGTACTACAAGCAGCTCCAGATCTTCGGTTCGAAGGTGGGCGGCGTTGTCTACAACAACGTCACCTCGGGCATCGACCTGACGAAGCTGTACGTCAAGAAGTAAGCACCCTCGCGGCCTTCGGTGGGGCCGGGCAGCCGCCCGGCCCCACCTGGGGTGCGATCACCCGCCCACCGCCGCCGTCCTCTGAGAGCTGCGACCGCCATGCTTCGATTCCTCGTCCGCCGGACGCTCGGCGCTCTGGTCATTCTTTTGTTCATCAGCGCCTTCACGTTCTTCCTCTTCTTCGCCATTCCGCACGACCCCGCGCTCCTTTCCTGCGGCAAGAACTGCACGCCGCAGAACATCGCGCTGATCCACCACAACCTGGGTCTCGACCACCCGGTGCCGGTCCAGTACTGGAACTACATGGTGCGGATATTCACCGGCCACAGGTTCAGTGCCGGCAACTGCCCCGCGCCCTGCCTCGGTTACTCGTTCGCCACGAGTGAGCCGGTCTGGCCGACCCTGATGAACCGCCTGCCCACGACCATCTCGCTCGCCGCGGGCGGCACCGTGGTCTTCCTGCTCGTCGGTCTCGGCTCCGGCATGCTGGCCGCCTGGAAGCGCGGCACGTTCATCGACAAGATCTTCAGCTCCGCGTCGCTGGTTCTCAGCTCGATGCAGATCTACTTCCTCGGCCCGATCGTGCTGGCCCTGCTGGTCTACAACAACCAGATCCTGGATCAGCCCAAGTACGTGCCGTTCACGCAGAATCCGCTCTCCTGGTTCAACGGACTGCTCATCCCATGGTGTGTGCTGTCGGTGATCTTCACCGCCAACTACACGCGTATGTCGCGCTCGACGATGATCGAGCAGCTACAGGAAGAACATGTACGGACCGCGCGTGCCAAGGGCATGTCGTCGGCGTACGTCTTCTTCCGGTACGCCTGGCGTGGCTCGCTGATCCCCATCGTCACGATCCTCGGTATCGACCTCGGCTCGCTGTTCGGCGGCGCGATGATCACCGAGTACACCTTCCAGCTCGCCGGGCTCGGCCGACTGGCGATCGACTCCGTGATGAAGACGGACCTGCCCATGCTCATGGGCGTGATGCTCTTCAGCGCCACCTTGATCGTCCTGTTCAACATCATCGTGGACGCCGCCTACGCGTTCATCGACCCGCGCGTGCGACTGTCCTAGGAGAACGTCAGTGACCACCATGACCAAGCCCGAGGAGGGCACGCACAAGGGCGGGTCGGACTCGTTCTTGTCCGTACGCGACCTGTACGTCCACTTCTCCACCGAGGACGGCACCGTCAAGGCCGTCGACGGTCTCTCCTTCGACCTGGAGCGCGGCCAGACGCTCGGTATCGTCGGTGAGTCCGGCTCCGGCAAGTCGGTGACGAACCTGTCGATCCTCGGGCTGCACAATCCGGCGACCACCGAGATCGCCGGGGAGATCATCCTGGACGGCCAGGAGCTGACCGGTGCGAGCAACCGCACGCTGGAGCGGCTGCGCGGCAACAAGATGGCGATGATCTTCCAGGACCCGCTGACCGCCCTGTCGCCGTACTACACGGTCGGCCGGCAGATCGCGGAGCCGTACCGGAAGCACCTGGGCGCCAGCAAGCGCGAGGGCCGGGACCGGGCGATCGAGATGCTGGAGAAGGTCGGCATCCCGCAGCCCAAGCAGCGCGTGGACGACTACCCGCACCAGTTCTCCGGCGGTATGCGGCAGCGCGCGATGATCGCGATGTCGCTGGTGTGCAACCCCGATCTGCTGATCGCCGACGAGCCGACCACCGCGCTCGACGTGACCGTGCAGGCCCAGATCCTGGACCTGCTCAAGGACCTCCAGCAGGAGTTCGGGTCCGCGATCATCCTGATCACCCACGACCTCGGTGTGGTCTCCAAGGTCGCCGACGACCTGCTCGTGATGTACGCCGGGCGCGCCGTGGAGCGCGGTTCGGTGCGGGAGATCGTCAAGGAGCCGCAGCACCCGTACACCTGGGGTCTGCTCAGCTCGATGCCGCGCCTCAGCGGCAATGTCGACGACCCGCTGACGCCGATTCCGGGCGCTCCGCCGAGCCTGCTCAGGCCGCCGACCGGCTGCCCGTTCCACCCGCGCTGCGAGTTCCCCGCGCTGGTCGGCGGCGACACCTGCGTCACGTCGCGGCCCGACCTGCCGGCTGGTCGCGGTTCCGCGTGCCATCTGACCGCGGAACAGCGGCAGTCCGTATTCATCGAGAAGATTCAGCCCCGGCTGGGCTGACCGGTCACCAGGGGCAGGCATACCACCATGAGCAACGACACCAGCGCTACCGTGACCGAAACGGTCCCGGAACAGCGCGACAAAAGGCCCGTCGGCGAGAAGCTGCTGGAGGTCAAGGACCTCACCAAGCACTTCCCGATCTACGGCGGCTTTCCGTTCAGGCGCCAAGTGGGCGCCGTCAGGGCCGTGGACGGGGTGGACCTGGAGGTCCACGCCGGCGAGAGCTTCGGCCTGGTGGGTGAGTCGGGCTGCGGCAAGTCGACGACCGGCCGGCTGATCACCCGGCTGCTGGAGCCGACCGGGGGCAGCGTGCTGTACCGGGGCCAGGAGATCGCGCACTCCTCGCGCAAGGAGCTGGCGCCGATCAGGTCCGAGATCCAGATGATCTTCCAGGACCCCTACTCGTCGCTGAACCCGCGCCAGACGGTCGGCACCATCATCGGCGGCCCGATGGAGATCAACGGGATCAACCCGCCCGGCGGGCGCGAGAAGCACGTGCGCGAGCTGCTGGAGACCGTCGGTCTCAACCCGGAGCACTACAACCGCTTCCCGCACGAGTTCTCCGGCGGTCAGCGGCAGCGCATCGGCGTGGCACGGGCGCTGGCCCTCAAGCCGAAGCTGATCGTGGCGGACGAGCCGGTGTCGGCGCTCGACGTGTCGATCCAGGCCCAGGTCGTCAACCTCCTGCAGAAGGTGCAGGAGGAGATGGGCATCGCGTTCCTGTTCATCGCGCACGACCTGGCGATCGTGCGGCACTTCTCGCAGCGCGTCGCGGTGATGTACCTGGGCAAGGTCGTGGAGGTCGGCGACCGCGACTCGATCTACCTGCGCCCGCGCCACCCGTACACCCACGCGCTGCTGTCCGCGGTGCCCGAGGTGGACGTGGACCACGCGGACGACCGCGAGCGGATCCGGCTGGCCGGTGACGTGCCGTCGCCGATCAACCCGCCGTCCGGCTGCCGCTTCCGCACCCGGTGCTGGAAGGCGCAGGACAAGTGCGCGACGGACGAACCGCCGCTGGTCCAGATCGACGGGAACACGGACGGGCACCTGACGGCCTGTCACTTCCCCGAAGAGCCGACGATCGCGGCGCGGGACGAGGACATCGTCCTCGACCCCGCGCTGGCCGCGATCGAGGAGGCGGCTGACAAGACCCTTTGACCCGGGCTCAGTTCAGCCTCCGCTCGGAAACGGTCCGTACCCGGACACCCCAGCACCACCCGGGTACGGACCGTCTCGCGTTGCCGGCGCCCGTCACACGCTCCCGGCCGCGGCGCGCGCTCAGTCGTTCGGGACGACCTGCTTCTCCTCCGCGAAGTGGCACGCCGAGTCGTGCTCGGCCGGGCCCGCCGTGCCGCGGAAGGCCGGGGGGACCGCCAGCAGCGGCTCCTCCAGGGTGCAGCGCTCCTGGGCCTTCCAGCAGCGGGTGCGGAAGCGGCAGCCGGAGGGCGGGTTGGCCGGGGAGGGCACGTCGCCGGAGAGGATGATCCGCTCGCGGTGCTCACGCGCGGCCGGGTCCGGGACCGGGACGGCGGAGAGCAGGGCCTGGGTGTACGGGTGCGTGGGGTGCTCGTAGATCGCCTCGTCGCCGCCGATCTCGACGATCTTGCCGAGGTACATCACGCCGACCCGGTCGGAGATGTGCCGGACGATCGACAGGTCGTGCGCGATGAACATGTAGGAGAGGTTGAACTCCTTCTGGAGATTGCCCATCAGGTTGATGACCTGGGCCTGCACCGACACGTCGAGCGCGGAGACCGGCTCGTCGGCCACGATGATCTCGGGGCGCAGCGCCAACCCCCGTGCGATGCCGATGCGTTGCCGCTGGCCGCCGGAGAACTGGTGCGGATACCGGTTGATGTACTCGGGGTTGAGGCCGACCACGTCCAGCAGGTCCTGCACGCGCTTGCGCCGGTCGCCCTTGGGCGCGACCTCGGGGTGGATCTCGTACGGCTCACCGATGATGTCGCCGACGGTCATACGGGGGTTCAGCGAGGTGTACGGGTCCTGGAACACCATCTGGATGTTGCGCCGGACGGCCTTCAGGGCCCGCCCCGACAGCTTGGTGATGTCGTCGCCCTTGTACAGGATGCGTCCGGCGGTGGGCACTTCGAGGTTCATCAGCAGCCGGGCGACGGTCGACTTGCCGCAGCCGGACTCGCCGACGATGCCCAGCGTCTCGCCGGGGAAGAGGTCGAAGGAGACACCGTCGACGGCCTTGACCGCGCCGATCTGCTTCTTGAACAGGATGCCCTGGGTCAGCGGGAAGTGCTTGACCAGGTCGCGTACTTCGAGGATCGGCTCGTGCGCCGCCTTGACCGGGTCCTTGTGCATGACGGGCTGTTCACTCACCGAGCGTCTCCTTCCAGAAGTGGCAGGCGCTCGCCCGGTCGGGGCTCACCTTCGCCAGCGGGGGCACATCGGTGCGGCAGATGTCCTGGGCCATCGGGCAGCGCGGGTTGAAGGCGCAACCGGGCGGAATGTGCAGCAGGTTGGGCGGCAGCCCCTTGATCGCGTACAGCTCCTGGCCCTTCTGGTCCAGCCGCGGGATCGACTGCAACAGGCCCTTGGTGTACGGGTGGGCGGGCCGCTTGTAGATCTCGTGGACCGGCGAGGTCTCCACGATCCGGCCCGCGTACATCACGGCGATCTTGTCGGCCACGTCCGCGACGACGCCCAGGTCGTGGGTGATGAGGATCAGGCCCATGTTGAACTCCCGCTGGAGTTCGGCCAGCAGATCCATCACCTGCGCCTGCACCGTCACGTCGAGCGCGGTCGTCGGCTCGTCGGCGATGATCAGCGCGGGTTCCAGGGCCATCGCCATGGCGATCATCACGCGCTGCCGCATACCGCCGGAGAACTGGTGCGGGTACTGCTTGACGCGTTCGGCGGCGGCGGGGATGCGGACCCGTTCCATCAGCTCGACGGCCTTGATCCGCGAGTCCTTCTTCGACATGCCCTGGTGGGTGGTGAACATCTCGCCGAGCTGTTCCCCCACGGTGAGCACGGGGTTGAGGGACGACAGCGCGTCCTGGAAGACCATCGCCATCTTCGCGCCGCGGACCTTGCGCCGCTCCTCGCCGACCATCGTCAGCAGGTTCTTGCCCTGGAAGACGATCTCGCCCTTGGTGATGAAGCCGGGCGGCGAGTCGAGGATGCCCATGATGGCCTGCGCGGTCACGGACTTGCCGGAGCCGGACTCGCCGAGCACGGCCAGCGTCTCGCCCTCGGCCACCGAGTACGTGACGCCGTTGACCGCCTTGGCGACCCCGTCCCTGGTACGGAATTCGACGTGCAGATCGTGGACGTCCAGCAGGTTGCCGCTGGGCGGGGCGCTGGTGTGTTCTGCGGCCAGGTACTCGGTGCTCATGTACGGGCTCCTCAGCGCAGCTTGGGGTCGAGGGCGTCGCGCACCGCGTCGCCGAGCATGATGAAGGCCAGCACGGTGATGCTCAGCGCGCCCGCGGGCCACAGCAGCATGTGCGGCGCGTTGCGGATCTGCGAGGACGCGTCGGAGATGTCGATGCCCCAGGAGACGGTGGGCGGTTTGAGGCCCACGCCGAGGTAGGACAAGGTCGCCTCCAGCGCGATGTACGTACCCAGCGCGATGGTGCCGACGACGATGACCGGCGCGACGGCGTTGGGCGTGATGTGCCGCAGCAGGATGCGGGAGTTGCCCGCGCCCAGCGCCCGCGCGGCCTGCACGTAGTCGTTCTCCCGCGAGGTGATCACCGAGCCGCGGGCGATACGGGCGATCTGCGGCCAGCCGAGCAGCACCATGAAGCCGATGACCGGCCAGACGGTGCTGTTGGTGACCACGGACAGGAAGACCAGGCCGCCGAGGATGACCGGGATGCCGAAGAAGATGTCGCTGATCCGGGAGAGGACCGCGTCCCACCAGCCGCCGAAGAACCCGGCGAGGCCGCCGAGGACGCTGCCGAGGAGGACCACGCCCAGGGTCGCGCAGACGCCGACGGTGACCGAGGCGCGGGCGCCGTAGACCACGCGCGTGTAGACGTCGCGGCCCTGCTGGTCGTAGCCGAAGGGGTGGCCGGGGCTCGCGCCCTGCTGGGCCTTGGACAGGTCGGCCTTCAGCGGGTCCTGGGTGGCGATCAGTCCGGGCCAGATCGAGATGATCACCAGGAAGAGGATGATCAGCGCGGCGATGATGAAGATGGGGTTGCGCCGCAGGTCGCGCCAGGCGTCCGACCACAGGCTGCGCGGCTTCTCCGCGGGGTCGCCGCCGTCGGGCCCCGGCCCCTTCTCCAGTGACCCGGCCTCCTCCGCCGCCAGGTCGAAGCCGCCGCCACCGCCCGCGGCCGAGACGGACTGGCCGGGGTCGAGCGGGTTGCTCTGTTCAGGCATAACGAATCCTCGGGTCCAGGACCGCGTACAGCAGGTCGACTAGCAGATTCGCCAGCAGGAAGACCAGCACCAGGATCGTGACGAAGCCGACCACCGTCGGCGAGTTGTTGCGCAGGATGCCCTGGTAGAGCTGGAAGCCGACGCCGTGGATGTTGAAGATGCGCTCGGTGACGATCGCGCCGCCCATCAGGCCGCCGATGTCGGTGCCGATGAAGGTGACCACCGGGATCAGCGAGTTGCGCAGCAGGTGCCGGAAGATCACCTTGCGGCGTGGCAGGCCCTTGGCGACGGCGGTGCGCAGATAGTCGGCGCGGGTGTTCTCGGCGATCGAGGTACGGGTCAGCCGGGTGACGTACGCGAGCGAGACCAGGGCGAGGACCAGGCCCGGCAGGATCAGTTCGTTGAACGGGGCGCTGGGGGAGACCGAGGGGCTGACCCAGCCGAGCTTCACGCCGAACAGGTACTGGAGCACGTAGCCGGTCACGAACGTGGGCACCGAGATGACGACCAGGGTCATCAGCAGCACCCCGGTGTCGATCGGCTTGCCGCGCCGCATGCCGGTGATCACGCCGAGCAGGATGCCGATGATGATCTCGAAGATGATGGCGACGATGGTGAGCCGGATGGTGACCGGGAAGGCGCTGCCCATCAGGGAGGTGACGGACTGCCCGTTGAAGGCGGTGCCGAAGTCGCCGCGGAAGATGTTCCCCATGTAGAGCAGGTACTGCTTCCACAGCGGGTCGTTCAGGTGCAGGTCCGAGCGGATCTGGGCAGCGGTGGCGGGGTCCGGTGCGCGGTCGCCGAAGAGCGCGGCGACGGGGTCGCCGAGCGCGTAGACCATGAGGAAGATCAGGAATGTGCTGCCGATGAACACCGGGATCATCTGGAGCAGCCGCCGGATCACATAGCGTCCCATGCGGTGCCTTCCGAAGGGCCTTCCGAGCAGTGACGGGGAGGGGCGGGAAGCGGAGCGGCCGGAGGCCGCACCGGGTTGCCGGTGCGGCCTCCGGCGGACGTCACTTGACCTTGATCTCGTTGTAGACCGGGACGCTGAACGGGTTCAGCTCGACGTTGGTGATCTTGTCGGAGTACCCGGCGCTGCCGTTCTGGTACCACAGCGGGATCGCGGGCATGTCCTTGACGAGCTGGCGCTCGGCGTCCTGGAAGAGGCCGACGGCCTTGGCGGTGTCGGTCTCGGCGTTGGCCTGGTTGACCAGCTTGTCGAAGTTGGCGTTGCTGTAGTGCGAGTCGTTGGACGACGCGTTGGTGTAGTACAGCGGCTGGAGGAAGTTCTGGATCAGCGGGTAGTCCATCTGCCAGCCGGACCGGAACGGGTTGTCCATCTGCTTGTTGACGATCTTGTTGCGGAAGTCGGCGAAGGTGCCGGTGGGGCTGCCGACGCACGCCTTGTTGTTGCCCAGCACGTTGTTGATGCTGTTGCAGACCGCGTCGACCCACTCCTTGTGGGAGCCGGTGTCCGCGTTGTAGCCGATGGTGATGCTGCCGCCCGGCAGGCCGCCGCCCTCCTGGATGAGCTGCTTGGCCTTGGCCGCGTCGTACGTGCACTCGGTGCCGCACAGGCCGGCCTTGTAGCCGCCGGACGCGCCCAGCACCGGGGAGGTCCAGTCGGTGGCCGGGGTGCGGGTGTTCTGGAAGATCTGCTGGGTGATCTGCTGGCGGTTGATCGCCATCGACAGGCCCTGCCGGACCTTCGCGGAGTTCGCGGACGACCAGCGCGAGTTGTACAGCGGGAAGGCGAGGGTCTGGATGATGCCGGCGGGCTGGTTGATGTAACGGTCGCCGAGGTCGCTCTTGACGTTCTTGAGCTGCGAGGCCGGGATGTCGTCGACCAGGTCCAGGTTGCCCGCCTGGAGGTCGGTGTAGGCGGTGTTGTTGTCGGTGTAGACCCGCAGGTCGACGCCGCCGTTCTGGGCCGGGTCCGGGCCCTTGTAGCCGTCCCACTTGCGCAGGCTCATCTGCGAGCCCTTGCTGTACGACTGGATGGTGTACGGGCCGTCGCCGATCGGCTTCTTCAGCCAGGCGGCGTGGTCGTCGAAGAACGCCTTCGGCAGCGGGTAGTACGCCGAGTACCCGAGGGTGTCGGGGAAGGTGGAGAACTTCTGGTTGAGCTTCACCTTGAACTCGGTGTCGCTGACCTTGGTCAGACCGGAGAGCGTGGTCGCGGAGGACTTGGCGCCCGCGGTGTCCGGGTGGACCTTGTCGTACCCGTCGATGTACTGGAAGAAGTACGCGTTGATCTGGGCGTTCTTCAGCAGCGCGCCGTAGTTCCAGGCGTTGATGAAGGAGTCGGAGGTGACCTTCTCGCCGTTGCTGAAGGTCCAGTCCGACTTGATCTTGATGTCGAAGGTCTGCGAGTCGGTGGTGGTGATCGAGTCGGCGATCATGTCGGTCGCCTTGCCGGTCTTCGGGTCGTACTTCTTCAGGCCGCGGAAGACCATGTCGAGCACCTTGCCGCCCTGCACCTCATTGGTGTTGGCGGGCTCCAGCGGGTTCTGCGGGTCGCCCCAGGAAGCGCGCACGACGCCGGAGCCGCTGCCGCCGCCGCCCCCACCGCTGTTGTTGCTGCTGCTGCCGCAGGCGGCGGCTGCCAGGGCGACGGCCGTCGCACAGACGGCCCACTTCAAGCGCGTGGCTCCGCGCATCGCGTGCCTCCTCATGGATCACAAATGACACTTAGTCACCCATGACACCGCAATAGAGCCAAAGTCGCACTTCTACTACTCCGTGTCGGCATGTCCAATGCGTTGGCCATGGCGCAACGCACTGTCAGAAAGCCGTGTCACGGCCCGCATGAAGTGACCTGTCCGCGTCAAAAATGGAGGCGGCCGCGCCCGCTCGCCCGTCCGGTCCCGTGCGGTGGGAGAGCGGCACCGTCCGAGGACGTGACCGGCGGATACCCGGTGGCGCCGGGCGCCGGGATCGGGAAGGCTCGGGCCATGGTCTCGGTAGTGCAGAACGTGGCGATCGACTGTGCGGACGCCTACAGCCTGGCTCTCTTCTGGAGCGGCGTCACCGGCCGTCCGCTGGATCCGGAGGACCGGCCGGGCGACCCGGAGGTCCAAGTGCTCCTCGCGGACGGCCCCCTGCTCCACTTCAACCAGGTGCCCGAGCCCAAGACGGTCAAGAACCGCGTCCACCTGTGCCTGCGCCCCGACACCACCCGCGACGAGGAGGTCGACCGCCTCCTCGCCCTCGGCGCCACCCTCCTCACCGACCGCCGCAACCCCGACGGCACCGGCTGGGCCGTCCTCACCGACCCCGAGGGCAACGAATTCTGCGTCCTGCGCAGCCAAGCCGACCGCGAGGCCGCCCACGCCTGACGGCCACGCCTGACGCGCGCGAGAGGGGCGCCCCCCGGGGTGGGGGGCGCCCCTCTGGGGTGGGGGATCGTCAGGCGGCGCCGACGACGTCCTTTTCTTCGGCGAAGTGGCAGGCCGACTCGTGGGTGGCCGGGGTGGAGCCGCCCTGGAAGCGGGCGGGGATCGCCAGCAGCGGGGTCTCCTCGGCGCAGCGGGACTCGGCCTTCCAGCAGCGGGTGCGGAAGCGGCAGCCGGAGGGCGGGTTGGCCGGGGAAGGCACGTCGCCGGAGAGGATGATCCGCTCGCGGTGCTCACGCGCGGCCGGGTCCGGGACCGGGACGGCGGAGA
Organism: Streptomyces sp. NPDC008079; assembly: GCF_042957385.1. NCBI lineage: Bacteria > Bacillati > Actinomycetota > Actinomycetes > Kitasatosporales > Streptomycetaceae > Streptomyces > Streptomyces sp. NPDC008079. The sequence continues at coordinate 164,288 of NZ_JBIBIC010000012.1, read as the reverse complement.
GCAGGGCCTGGGTGTAGGGGTGGGTCGGGTGCTCGTAGATCTCGGTGTCGGTGCCGATCTCCGCCATCCGCCCGAGGTACATCACGCCGACGCGGTCGGAGATGTGCCGGACGATCGACAGGTCGTGCGCGATGAAGAGGTAGGAGAGGGTGAACTCGTCCTGGAGCTTCTCCATCAGGTTGATGACCTGGGCCTGCACCGAGACGTCGAGCGCGGAGACCGGCTCGTCGCAGATGATGATCTCCGGGTTGAGCGCCAACCCCCGTGCGATGCCGATGCGTTGCCGCTGGCCGCCGGAGAACTGGTGCGGATACCGGTTGATGTACTCGGGGTTGAGGCCGACCACGTCCAGCAGGTCCTCGACACGCTTGCGGCGCGACCCCTTGGGAGCCACCTCGGGGTGGATGTCGAAGGGCTCACCGATGATGTCGCCGACGGTCATACGGGGGTTGAGCGAGGTGTACGGGTCCTGGAACACCATCTGGATGTTGCGCCGGACGGCCTTCAGGGCGCGCCCGGTCAGCTTGGTGATGTCCTCGCCCTTGTAGAACACCTCGCCCGCGGTGGCCTGTTCGAGGTTCATCAGCAGCTTGGCGACCGTGGACTTGCCGCAGCCGGACTCGCCGACGATGCCGAGCGTCTCGCCCCGGTAGAGGTCGAAGGAGATCCCGTCGACCGCCTTGACCGCGCCGACCTGCTTCTTGAACAGGATGCCCTGCGTCAGCGGGAAGTGCTTCACCAGGTTCCGCACCTGGAGGATGGGTTCACCCCGGTTCGAGAGGTCACTCACCGAGCGTCTCCTTCCAGAAGTGGCAGGCACTGCCGCGCCCGTCGCCGATCGTGTGCAGCACGGGCACCTCGGTCCGGCAGATGTCCTGGGCCATCGGGCAGCGCGGGTTGAAGGCGCAGCCCGACGGGATACGCAGCAGGTTGGGCGGCAGCCCCTTGATCGCGTACAGCTCCTGGCCCTTCTGGTCCAGCCGGGGAATCGACTGGAGCAGGCCCTTGGTGTACGGGTGCGCCGGGTTCTTGTAGATCTCGTGGACCGGCGAGCTCTCGACGATCCGGCCCGCGTACATCACCGCAATCTTGTCGGCCACGTCCGCGACCACACCCAGGTCGTGGGTGATCAGGATCAGGCCCATGTTGAACTCCCGCTGGAGTTCGGCGAGCAGATCCATCACCTGAGCCTGGACGGTGACGTCGAGCGCGGTCGTCGGCTCGTCCGCGATGATGAGGTCGGGTTCGAGGGCGAGCGCCATCGCGATCATGATGCGCTGCCGCATACCGCCGGAGAACTGGTGCGGGTAGTCGTTCACCCGCTCCTTCGCCGCCGGGATGCGCACCCGGTCCATCAGCTCGACCGCCTTGGCCTTGGCGGCCTTGCGGGACAGGCCCTGGTGCACCCGGAACATCTCGCCGAGCTGGTAGCCCACCGACAGCACCGGGTTGAGGGACGACAGCGCGTCCTGGAAGATCATCGCGATCTTCCGGCCGCGCAGCTTGCGCCGCTCCTCGCCGGACATCGTGAGCATGTCGCGGCCCTGGAACAGGATCTCGCCCTGCGGGATACGGCCGGGCGGCATGTCGAGGATGCCCATGATCGCCTGCGCGGTCACGGACTTGCCCGAGCCGGACTCGCCGAGCACGGCCAGCGTCTCCCCGGCGTTCACCGAGTAGTTGACGCCGTTCACGGCCTTGGCGACACCGTCGCGGGTGTGGAACTCGACGTGCAGGTCCCGTACTTCGAGCAGCGGAGCCGTCGGCACGCCGGGCGCCGGGGCGCTCGCGGTCTCATCGATGACAGTCAACGCCGTACCTCCTAGCGCAGCTTGGGGTCGAGGGCGTCGCGCACCGCGTCGCCGAGCATGATGAACGCCAGCACCGTCACGCTGAGCGCGCCCGCGGGCCACAGCAGCATGTGCGGCGCGTTGCGGATCTGGGTGGACGCCTGGGAGATGTCGATGCCCCAGGAGACGGCCGGCGGCTTGAGGCCCACGCCGAGGAACGACAGCGTCGCCTCCAGCGAGATGTACGTGCCCAGCGCGATCGTCGCGACCACGATGATCGGGGCGAGCGCGTTGGGCGCGATGTGCCGCAGCAGCATCCGCGCGTTGCCCGCGCCGAGTGCCCGCGCCGCCTGCACGTAGTCCTGCTGCTTGGCCGTGATGACCGAGCCGCGCGCGATACGCGCGATCTGCGGCCAGCCCAGCAGGATCATGAAGAGCGAAACGGTGGTGACGCTGCCGCCCTTGACCACGGACAGGAAGACGATGCCGCCGAGCAGGATCGGGATGCCGAAGAAGATGTCGCTGATCCGGGAGAGGATCGAGTCCCACCAACCGCCGAAGTAACCGGCCAGGCCGCCGAGGAGCGAGCCCAGCACGGTGACGCCGAGGGTCGCGAAGATGCCGACCGACACCGAGGCGCGCGCGCCGTAGACGGTGCGGGTGTAGACGTCGCAGCCCTGCTGGTCGAAGCCGAAGGGATGCCCGGAGGTCGCCCCGTTCTGCGACTTGGCGAGGTCGCAGGAGAGCGGGCTGCCCCCGGCGATCAGGCTGGGCCAGATCGAGATGACGACCAGGAAGAGGATCAGCAGCCCGGACACGTAGAACATCGGCTTGCGGCTGAGGTCGTGCCAGGCGTCGTTCCACAGGCTGCGCGGCTTCTCGCGCTCCGCGTCACGCGACGGCTTCGACGGCTCCCCCGGGCCGCGCGGTCCGTCCACGGGCAGCCCGGCGGGCGCTGTGGATATCGCGTTCGCGGCGCTCCGGGCGTCGGACATCTCAGACATAGCGAATCCTCGGGTCCAGGACCGCGTAAAGCAGGTCAACGAGCAGGTTGGCGGCCAGGAAGACGATCACCAGGATCGTCACGAAGCCGACGACGGTCGGCGGATTCTGCCGCAGGATGCCCTGGTAGAGCTGGTAGCCGACGCCGTGGATGTTGTAGATCCGCTCGGTGACGATGGCGCCGCCCATGAGCGCGCCGAGGTCGGTGCCGAGGAAGGTCACCACGGGTATCAGCGAGTTGCGCAGCAGGTGGACGGTGACCACCCGGCGCTTGGGCAGCCCCTTGGCCACGGCCGTGCGCAGGTAGTCCGCGCGGGAGTTCTCCGCGACCGAGGTACGGGTCAGCCGGGCCACATAGGCGAGCGAGACACCGGCCAGGACGAGTCCCGGCAGGATCAGGTCACCGATCGGGGCGCCCTCGGCGACCGCCGGATTGGCCAGGCCCCACTTCACGCCCACGAAGTACTGGAGCAGGAAGGCGGTCACGAAGGTCGGGATGGACACGACGAGCAGCGTGAACGCGAGCACGCCCGAGTCCGCGAACCGTCCGCGCCGCAGCCCGGCCAGCAGGCCGAGCCCGATGCCGACGACCGCCTCGATCGCGAAGGCGACCATGGTCAGCCGGATGGTGACCGGGAAGGCCGTGCCCATCAGCTCGGTGACCGGCTGCCCGGTGGCGGCGGTACCGAAGTTGCCGCTGAGGATCTGCCACATGTAGTGCCCGTACTGCGCGGGCAGCGAGTGGTCCAGATACAGGTCGTGCCTGATCTGGTTCGCCGTGGCGGGGTCGGGCGCCCGGTCGCCGAACATGGCGGCCACCGGGTCGCCGAGCGCGTAGACCATGACGAAGATCAAAAAGGTGGTTCCGATGAAGACCGGAACCATCTGGAGCAGTCGTCGAATGACGTAGCGCCCCATCTGTCCTCCAGGGATCGGGGCAGACGTGAGCCGGGGCTTGTGACCCCGGCCGACCTCCGCACCGCGAGCGGTTGCTGTCAGTTCCCCCCGAACGCGCGCCCGCCACGGGGTGCCATGGCGGGCGCGCTTACCGCATCAGGTCAGTTGTTGACCGTGATGTCGGTGAAGACGGGGACACTGAAGGCGTTCTCCGTCACGTTGGACACCCGGGACGACCAGCCGGCGCCACCGTTCTGGTACCAGAGCGGGATGACGGGCATGTCCTTCATCAGGATCTTCTCGGCGTCCTGGTAGAACCCGATCGCCTTGGCGGTGTCCGGCTCCGAGTTCGCCTGCTTGATCAGCGAGTCGAACTGCGGGTTGCTGTAGTGCGAGTCGTTCGAGCTGGCGCCCGTCACGTACAGCGGCGTCAGGAAGTTGTCGATCAGCGGGTAGTCCATCTGCCAGCCGGAGCGGAACGGCTGGGTCATCTCACCCTTGGTGATCTGGTTGCGGAAGTCCGCGAACGTGCCGGTGGGGGCGCCGACGCACGCCTTGTTGTTGCCCACCACGTTGTTGATGCTGTTGCAGACCGCGTCGACCCACTGCTTGTGCGAGCCGGTGTCGGCGTTGTACCCGATGGTCATGTGACCGCCGGGAATGCCGCCGCCCTCCTGGATGAGCTGCTTCGCCTTGACCGGGTCGTACGTGACCGACTCGCCGCCGACGGAGTCGCTGTAACCGCCGGCCGCGCCCAGCACCGGGGAGGTGAGGTCGGTGGCCGGGGTGCGGGTGCCCTGGAAGATCTTCTCGGTGATGGTCTTCCGGTCGATCGCCATGGACAGGCCCTGGCGGACCTTCTCCATGCCGGGGGCGCTCCACGCCTTCTGGTTCAGCGGGAAGGAGACCGTCTGGATGATGCCGGCCGGCTGGTTGAGGTAGCGGCCGCCGAGGTCCGACTTCACGTGGCTGAGCTGCTCGGCCGGAACGTCGTCCAGGACGTCCAGGTTGCCCGCCTGGAGGTCGGCGTAGGCGGTGTTGCTGTCGGTGTAGACCTTCAGCAGCACGCCCTTGTTCTTCGGCTTGCTCGGGCCCGTGTAGTTCGGGTTCGGGACCAGCTTCATGCTGGAGCCCTTGCTGTACGAGTCGATCATGTACGGGCCGTCGCCGACCGGCTTGTTCAGGTAGCCGGCGTGGTCGGTGAAGAACGACTTCGGCAGCGGCGCGAACGCCTTGTAGCCGAGGCGGTCGGGCCACGTGGAGAACTTCTGGGTGAGCTTGACGGTGAAGGTGGTGTCGTCCACGACCTTCAGACCCGACATGGTCTTCGCGGTCGGGGCGGCGCCCTCCTTGTCGGGGTGCACCGCGGCGTAGCCGTCGATGTCCGCGAAGAAGTACGCGTTGAGCTGCTTGTTCGTCAGCAGCGCGCCGTAGTTCCAGGCGTCGACGAACGAGTTGGCGGTCACCGGGGTGCCGTCGGAGAACTTCAGGCCCTGCTTGATCTTGATGGTGAAGTTCTGCTGGTCGGTCGTGGTGATCGAGTCAGCGGCCTCAAGGTTGGCCTTCCCCGTCTTGGGGTCGTACTCCTTGAGGTTCATGAAGATCATGTCCAGGACCTTGCCGCCCTGGACCTCGTTGGTGTTCGCCGGCTCCAGGGGGTTCTGGGGGTCTCCCCACCACGCCCTGACGATGCCGTCGTTGGAACCGCCGGCCTTGTTGTCCGAATCACCGGAACCGCAGGCGGTTGCCGCGAGGGCGACGACTGCCGCGCCTATGACCCACTTGGCGCTCTTGGCACCGCGCATGGGTTTGCCTCCTCAGGAGTCACTGTCGATACGTGAAAGGAAGGCCGGTCGCCGCTGACACTCCTGACACCCCTGACAGGAGAAGGGCCTGGCCTTCCGTGCTCGTGAGTCGGCGCTCCCCATCAGCGCGTGACCCATTGACCCGAGCTCAACTTCGTCCACTATCGGGCACGTTTGAGGTCGCTCGGAACAGGGTCTGGTTTCGCTTCGGTCACGATGGGCAGAGGATCCTGCTCAAAATTCGGACAATCTGGAACGTACACAGACAGGTTCGAAACGGACAGTGTGATCTTTCTTACGCCGCTGAGCGGAGATGAACGTCCGGATAACGGACAGTGCGAAAAACCCAAAAGGGGCGCGGAGAGCGCGTGACCGGTCCCCGCCGTCCGGCGGCGGAGTCTGGTCGCGCGGCTCCCCGCGCCCCTACGGGCGCTGCGCGGTCAGCGCTTGGCCCGAGCGGCCGAGCGTCCCCGCTCCTTCTGGTCCAGGACGACCTTGCGGATGCGGACCGTCTCCGGGGTCACCTCGATGCACTCGTCCTCGCGGCAGAACTCCAGCGACTGCTCCAGCGAGAGCTTGCGCGGCGGCACCACGTTCTCGGTGTTGTCCGCGGACGCGGCGCGCATGTTGGTGAGCTTCTTCTCCTTGGTGATGTTCACGTCCATGTCGTCGGACCGCGAGTTCTCACCGATGATCATGCCCTCGTAGACCTCCGTGGTCGCCTCGACGAAGATCACGCCGCGCTCCTGGAGGTTGATCATGGCGAACGGCGTCACGACACCGGCGCGGTCGGCCACCAGGGAGCCGTTGTTACGGGTCCGCAGGTCGCCGAACCACGGCTCGTGGCCCTCGAAGATGCTGTGCGCGATGCCGGTGCCGCGGGTGTCGGTGAGGAATTCCGTACGGAAGCCGATCAGGCCGCGGGCCGGGACGACGAACTCCATGCGGACCCAGCCGGAGCCGTGGTTCGTCATGGTCTCCATGCGGCCCTTGCGGGTCGCCATGAGCTGGGTGATCGCGCCCAGGTACTCCTCGGGGCAGTCCACCGTCATCCGCTCGACCGGCTCGTGGATCTTGCCGTCGATCACCTTGGTGACCACCTGCGGCTTGCCGACGGTCAGCTCGAAGCCCTCGCGGCGCATCTGCTCGACCAGGATGGCCAGCGCCAGCTCGCCGCGGCCCTGGACCTCCCAGGCGTCGGGGCGCTCGGTGGGCAGCACGCGGAGCGAGACGTTGCCGATCAGCTCCCGGTCGAGGCGGTCCTTGACCTGGCGGGCGGTGACCTTGTGGCCCTTGCCGCCCTTGCCGACCAGCGGCGAGGTGTTCGTACCGATGGTCATCGAGATCGCGGGCTCGTCGACCGTGATGAGCGGCAGCGCGACCGGGTTCTCCAGGTCGGCCAGCGTCTCGCCGATGGTGATCTCCGGAATACCGGCCACCGCGCAGATGTCGCCGGGGCCCGCCATCTCGGCGGGCTTGCGGGTCAGCGCCTCGGTCATCAGCAGTTCGGTGATCTTGACCTGGCTGACCGAGCCGTCGCGCTTCATCCAGGCGACCTGCTGGCCCTTGCGCAACTCGCCCTCCTCCACCCGGAGCAGGGCGATACGGCCGAGGAAGTTGTCCGCGTCGAGGTTGGTGACGTGCGCCTGGAGCGGCGCGCCCTCGGTGTACGTGGGGGCCGGGACGGTGGACAGGATCGTGGAGAAGAACGGCTCCAGGCTGTCGCTGTCGGCCGGAACCGTGCCGTTCTCCGGCTTGGTCAGCGAGGCGATGCCGTCCCGCGCGCACGCGTAGACGATCGGGAACTCGATCTGGTCCTCGGTGGCGTCCAGGTCCAGGAACAGGTCGTACGTCTCGTTGACGACCTCGTCGATCCGGGAGTCGGGGCGGTCCGTCTTGTTCACGCAGAGGATGACCGGCAGGTTCGCCGACAGCGCCTTGCGGAGCACGAAACGGGTCTGCGGCAGCGGGCCCTCGGAGGCGTCCACCAGCAGCACGACCGCGTCGACCATGGACAGGCCGCGCTCCACCTCGCCGCCGAAGTCGGCGTGGCCCGGGGTGTCGATGATGTTGATCGTGATGACATCGCCACCGCCCTTGGGGTGGTACTTCACGGCGGTGTTCTTCGCGAGAATGGTGATGCCCTTCTCGCGCTCCAGGTCGTTGGAGTCCATCATCCGATCGTCGAGATGCTGGTGGGCGGCGAATGCGCCGGCCTGCTTGAGCATCGCGTCGACGAGGGTCGTCTTGCCGTGGTCGACGTGGGCGACGATGGCGACGTTACGAATATCGTGGCGCGTGGACATGCTGCGGCGCTTCTCCCGGAATCGTGGATGGACGTCGCGTTCCTCGTTGACGCGCTCGCCTGCCGGGCAAGGTCACGCCGCGGCCTTACCCCATGGTACGGGCCCCAACCCCCCTCGGCCGCCGATGGCTGGCTTCAGAGGGGATTTGGGGCCCGTAATCGCACGGTTTTCCACGACCGCGCGCGCCTACTTGCGGAAGCCGAGGTTCTGGTAGTCGGGGGTCTGGAAGCCGAAGGCGCCCGCGTTGGCGACGGTGGTGCGCAGCGCGACCAGGCCGGGGCGCTGGTAGAGCGGGATGGAACCGGCCGCGGCCCAGATCCGGGCGTCGGCCTTGGAGGTCAGGTCGCGGGCCGCGGAGGTGTCCAGCTCGCCGCCCGCCCGGTCCAGGAGCTGGTCGATCTGGTCGGTGCCGACCCGCGTGTAGTTCTGCGCCACGGTCAGCGAGCCGTCGGGGGCTGGCACCGGCTTGGCGAAGATCGGGGTGTCGTCGGTGGCCGGGTAGGCCGTGCCGGGCCAGGAGTAGAGCGCCAGGTCGAAGTCGCCCGAGGCGATGTGGTCCTGGAAGTAGCTGTCGCCCGCGACCTTGGTGATCTCGGTGCGGATGCCGATGCCGGAGAGCATCGAGGCGATCCGGGTGCCGACGTCGTCCAGCGTCGGGGAGTCCGCCGGGAGCACGAAGCGCATGGTGAGCTGCTTGCCCGCCTTGCTGACGGCGGCTGCGGGCTCCACGACGGTGACGGCTCCGGAGGCCGCGGTACGGCCGGGGCCGCCGGCCGCCTGGTCGCCGGTCTTGGCGTTGCTGCGCGTCCAGCCCGCGTCGGCCAGCAGCGCCTGGGCCTGCTGCACGTCGTTGGTGCCGAGCGCCGAGCTGTTGTCGCGGTAGCCGTCCTGCGAGGGCAGCACCAGGTGGTTGCCGAGCGCCTCGTCGGGCAGCCCGAGCGGCCTGAGCACGGCGGTGGCGATGGCCTTGCGGTCGATGGCGCGGGCCACGGCGTGCCGGATGCGCTCGTCGGCCAGCGGTCCCGTACTGCCGTTGATGGCGAGCTGCGCGTACGCGGCGTCGGGCGCCTTCCGTACGGCCAGGCCCTTGGTACCGGTCACGGCGGTGACCGCGCCGGGGTCGATCTCGGCCAGGTCGAGGGCGCCCGCGGCGAGCGCGGCGGGGCGCTTGTCCACCGGCACGGCGGTCAGCACGATCCGGTCGAGCTTGGCGGGCTCGCCCCACCACGCCTTGTTGCGGTCCAGCGTGACGGTGCCCTTCTTGGTGTCCACGGCCTCGACCGCGAAGGGGCCCGCGACGACCGGCAGCTTGGTGCGCACGCCGTCGTTGAAGGTGTCCGCGTCACTGGTCACCGACGTCGGGTACAGCGGGCTGAACAGCGACTTCCAGTCCGCGTACGGGCTGGCGAAGGTGACGTCGACCTGCTGGGCGTCCTTGCCCTGCCGGACGTCGGAGATCCGGTCGTAACCGGCGTTGCGGGCCGTCCAGAAGGCGCTGTTCTTGCCGTTCAGCGCCTTCCACTGGGCGACGAAGTCGGCCGCGCCGACCGCCTGGCCGTCGCTCCACTTCGCCTTGGGGTTCAGGTGGTACGTGACCACCTGGCGCGGTGACTGCGCGACGTCCGCGCTCGCCAGGAAGTCGCTGTCTGCCCGCGGGGAGCCGTGGCCGTCGAGCCGGTACATCGCCGGGAGGGTGGCCCCCGCGATCGTCAGCGTGTCGGCGTCCGCGTCCGCCTGGTACGCGTTCAGCGTGCGGGGCAGCTCATCGGTCGCCCAGCGCAGCGTGCCGCCGTCGCGGACGCCCGCGCGCGAGACGGTCGCGATGTCGGTGCCCGCCGTCCCGGCGGCGCCGCCGCCCGAGGAGCAGGCGGTCAGGGTCATGGCCGCCCCGGCGGTCAGCGCCACGGCGGCGCGCAATACGGGTGGGTTCGCGCTGCGGTTCATGGATCGGACACCTCCGGCGGCCCGGCATAGACCGGGGACATACTCATTTGGCCTGATTTCCGGGTAATCACTTCCCAGTGGAGGGGACGAGGAGCGGCTCTCCGCCCCGACACGACCGCAATGCCCCGCTCTTCCACCCGGACGGCCCCTTGGCGCGGGGGGCGGCCCATGAGGGGCGCGGGGGACTGCGCGGGGTGGCCGGGCGGGGTGGCCGGGCGGGCGGCGCGCCCGGAGACCGGCGAACCGCCCGGAGGTGAATTGGTGCACGCGTCTTCCCAACCGAAGGTGTGACGCGCGACACTTCCAGGCGCGGCAGCGTCATCAACCGCATCACCCCCGCACGGCGGAGAAGGTGAGGCATCCGTATGTCCCTGCAAGACGATCTGACGTCGGTCACCCGGCGGCTCGACGATTTGATGCGCTGCGTCGGGCGGCTGGACGAGCACGTGGGCGACAGCCTGGACATGCGCAGGGTGCGGGCCGACGCGGCCCATCTGCGGGAGAGCCTGGCTCTGCTGCACGAGGCCGTCCCGACGACCGCGGGCATCCGCAAGGTCGAGATGGTGACGATCCCGGACGCGCCGTACGACCGCGGCCTGTGGGCCGACGCGGAGGACGAGGGGCTGGGCTCGCCGCACCGGCACGCGCCGTAGCGCGCGGCACCGGCCCGCGGCGGCCGTACCACCCCCGCACCCCTCGGCGCCCGCACCCGGCGGCGTCCCCTCCCCCGTTCCTTCGGAGTCCTCCTTGGCCACCGGAACCACCCCCTCCCCCACCGCGCGCCGCGGCGTCCTGACGCCGGGGCGCGCGGCCATTTCCGAACGGCATCTGCGGACCGACCGGTGGTGGGTGCCACCGCTGGTCACCGCGCTCGGCCTGGCGGCCTTCGTCGTCTACTCGACCTGGCGGGCCTTCGCCAACAGCCACTACTACGCGGCGCCCTACGTCTCGCCGTTCTACTCGCCGTGCCTGGCGTCGAACTGCGCGGACATGAAGGGCGGCGCCAACTGGCCACTGTTCGGCGACTGGTGGGGCCTGTCACCGGCCCTGCTGGTGCTGGTCTTCCCGCTCGGCTTCCGGCTGACCTGCTACTACTACCGCAAGGCGTACTACCGGGGCTTCTGGGCCTCGCCGCCCGCCTGCGCGGTCGCCGAACCGCACGCGAAGTACACCGGCGAGACGCGGCTGCCGCTGATCCTGCAGAACGTGCACCGCTACTTCTTCTACTTCGCGCTGCCGGTGGCGGGCATCCTCACCTACGACACGGTGCTCGGCTTCCGCGACGAGCACGACCGCTGGGGCCACATGGGTCTGGGCACGGTCGTCCTGCTCGTGAACATCATCCTGATCTGGGCGTACACGCTGTCGTGCCACTCGTGTCGGCACATCATGGGCGGCAAGCTCAGGCACTTCTCCGCGCACCCGGTGCGCTACCGCCTCTGGGGCTGGGTCGGCGTCCTCAACGGCCGTCACATGCTGCTCGCCTGGTCGTCCCTGATCAGCGTCGGCCTCACCGACCTCTACATCTATCTGGTCTCCAGCGGCGTATTCGACGATCCGAGGTTCTTCTGAGATGACACAAGTCGAACGGCACGCGTACGACGTGGTCGTGGTCGGCGCGGGCGGCGCCGGGCTGCGGGCCGCGATCGAGGCCCGGGAGCGGGGCATGCGTACCGCCGTGATCTGCAAGTCGCTGTTCGGCAAGGCCCATACGGTGATGGCCGAGGGCGGCATCGCGGCCAGCATGGGCAACGTCAACTCCGGTGACAACTGGCAGGTGCACTTCCGCGACACCATGCGCGGCGGGAAGTTCCTCAACCACTGGCGGATGGCGGAACTGCACGCCAAGGAGGCTCCCGACCGGGTCTGGGAGCTGGAGACCTGGGGCGCGCTGTTCGACCGCACCCCCGACGGCAAGATCTCACAGCGCAACTTCGGCGGCCACGAGTACCCGCGGCTGGCACACGTCGGCGACCGTACGGGCCTCGAGCTGATCCGCACCCTCCAGCAGAAGATCGTCTCGCTCCAGCAGGAGGACTTCGCGGAGACCGGCGACTACGAGTCGCGGCTGAAGGTCTTCCAGGAGTGCACGGTCACCCGCGTGCTCAAGCAGGACGACAAGGTCGCGGGCGTCTTCGGTTACGTGCGCGAGTCCGGGCGGCTGTTCGTGATCGACACGCCCGCGGTGGTGCTGGCGACCGGCGGCATCGGCAAGTCCTTCAAGGTGACGTCCAACTCCTGGGAGTACACCGGCGACGGGCACGCGCTGGCGCTGCTGGCCGGGGCGCCGCTGATCAACATGGAGTTCATCCAGTTCCACCCGACGGGCATGGTCTGGCCGCCGTCGGTGAAGGGCATCCTGGTCACCGAGTCGGTGCGCGGCGACGGCGGGGTGCTGCGCAACAGCGACGGCAAGCGGTTCATGTTCGACTACGTGCCGGACGTCTTCAAGGAGAAGTACGCGCAGTCCGAGGAGGAGGCCGACGGCTGGTACTCCGCCCCCGACACCCACCGCCGACCGCCGGAGCTGCTGCCCCGCGACGAGGTGGCGCGCGCGATCAACTCCGAGGTGAAGGCCGGGCGCGGCACCCCGCACGGCGGCGTCTTCCTCGATGTGTCGACGCGGCTGCCCGCCGAGGAGATCAAGCGGCGGCTGCCGTCGATGCACCACCAGTTCAAGGAGCTGGCGGACGTCGACATCACCGCGGAGCCGATGGAGGTCGGCCCGACCTGTCATTACATGATGGGCGGCGTCGACGTGGACCCGGACACGGCCGCGGCGCGCGGGGTGCCGGGGCTCTACGCGGCGGGCGAGGTCGCGGGCGGCATGCACGGCTCCAACCGGCTGGGCGGCAACTCGCTCTCCGACCTGCTGGTCTTCGGCCGCAGGGCCGGGCTGCACGCGGCGCGGTACGCGGCCTCGTTCGTCGAGGGCGCGCGTCCCGTCGTACCCGAGGAGCAGATCGACACCGCGGCGGCCGAGGCGCTGCGGCCGTTCAGCGCGGAGGACGCGGACGCGGCGGAGGCCGCCGGGGGCGCGCAGGCGGGCGGGGCGCGGCCCGCGGAGAACCCGTACACCCTGCACCAGGAGCTCCAGCAGGTGATGAACGACCTGGTGGGCATCATCCGGCGCGGTCCCGAGATGGAGGACGCGCTGAACCGGCTGACCGGGCTGCGGGCCAGGTCGCGGCGGGCGGGCGTCGAGGGGCACCGGCAGTTCAATCCCGGCTGGCACCTGGCGATCGACCTGCGGAACATGCTGCTGGTCAGCGAGTGCGTGGCGCGTGCCGCGCTGGAGCGGACCGAGAGCCGCGGCGGCCACACCCGCGACGACCATCCGGAGATGGACCGCGCCTGGCGCAAGGTCAATCTGGTCTGCGAGCTGACCGACCCCACCGGGGGCCTGGCGGCCACCGACCCCGACCACGGCCAGATCGGTCTGCGCCGGCGCGCGACGGACCCGATCCGGGGCGACCTGCTCGACCTCTTCGACAGGGACGAGCTGCTCAAATACCTGACGGACGAGGAGCTCGACGGGTGAGTTACGAAGCGCACTTCAAGGTGTGGCGCGGTGACGCCGAGGGCGGCGAGCTGCGCGACTACCAGGTCGAGGTCAACGACGGCGAGGTCGTGCTCGACATCATCCACCGCCTCCAGGCCACCCAGGCGGGCGACCTGGCGGTCCGCTGGAACTGCAAGGCGGGCAAGTGCGGGTCGTGCAGCGCGGAGGTCAACGGACGGCCCCGGCTGATGTGCATGACCCGCATGTCGGTCTTCGCACCGGAGGAGACGATCACGGTCACCCCGATGCGGACCTTCCCCGTCGTACGCGACCTGGTCACCGATGTCTCCTTCAACTACGACAAGGCCCGGCAGGTCCCGGCCTTCGTGCCGCCGAAGGGGGTCGCGGCCGGGGAGTACCGGATGCAGCAAGTCGACGTGGAGCGCTCGCAGGAGTTCCGCAAGTGCATCGAGTGCTTCCTGTGCCAGGACACCTGTCACGTGGTGCGCGACCACGAGGAGAACAAGACGTCGTTCGCCGGGCCGCGCTTCCTGATGCGGATCGCGGAGCTGGACATGCATCCGCTGGACGCGGCCTCCGAGGCCGGTCTGACCCGCGCCTCGTCCGCGCAGGAGGACCACGGGCTCGGCTACTGCAACATCACCAAGTGCTGCACCGAGGTGTGCCCGGAGCACATCAAGATCACCGACAACGCGCTGATTCCGCTCAAGGAGCGGGCGGTGGACCGTAAGTACGATCCGCTGATCTGGCTGGGCAACAAGATCCGCCGCCGCGGCGAGTAGTTCCCCCTCTCCCCTGCCTGCCCGCCCCGCACGGGGCGGGGAGGGGAGCAGGCGGGCTGGCGGGCTGGCGGGCTGGCGGGCTGGCGGGAACGGAACTCCGAGTCGCGCTCCGGACACACCGGACATAGCCTCCGAAAAGGAGCACGCGGCAAGCGGCCGTGGCGCGGCGAAGGGCGCGGTACGCATGCGGCGACTCGCGGGAATCGTTGCGGCGCTCGGCGCCCTGATGCTGCTGTCCGGCGCGCCGTCGGCACGGGCGGACGACCCGATCACGCTGTCCAGGTCCGGCCAGATAACCGACAAGGTCGGCGCGCTGGGCGACCGGAAGCCGCAGGTCGTCACGGCGCTGGACGGCCTCTACCAGAAGCAGCGCGTCCAGCTCTTCGTGGCGTACGTCCGCACCTTCTCCGGCCGCGCTCCGCAGGACTGGGCGAACGCGACCGCGACCAAGAACGGCCTGGGCCAGCGGGACGTCCTGCTGGCGGTGGCCACCCACGACCGGCAGTACGCGGTCTCCGCCGACCAGGACTCCGGCCTGACCGCGGCCCAGCTCAACGAGGTCAGCAGCCAGGCCGTCGAGCCCGCGCTGCGGCAGAACGACTGGGCGGGCGCCGCGATCGGCGCGGCCACCGGCTACGACGCGGTCCTCAGCGGCCTTCCGGTGACCGTCCCCTCGATCACCCCCGGCACCGCGGACCCGGGCGGCAGCGGAGCGCCCCCGGGCGACTCCGCGGCCGACCTGTGGATTCCGGTGGTGGCCGTCGGCGCCGCGGGCGCGGTCGGGGTGTGGGCGTTCCGCAGGAAGCGCGGCCCGCGGCAGCCCGCCCGCCCGGCGCCCGGCGAGCGCGGCTGGGGCGCCCCGCAGCCGACCCCGCTGCCCGAGCTGGACTCGCAGGCCAAGCATCTGCTGGTGGAGACCGACGACGCGGTCCGCACCAGCCAGGAGGACGTGGGCTTCGCGGCGGCGCAGTTCGGCGAGGAGGCCGCGCGGCCGTTCGCCGAGGCCGTCGAGTACGCCAAGACCGAGCTGACCGCGGCCTTCCGGCTGCGGCAGCAGCTCGACGACGCGATACCCGAGGACGACGCGACCCGCCGGCAGATGCTGGACGAGATCCTGTCCCGCTGCACCCAGGCCAACCGGCGGCTGGACGCGGAGTCCGAGGCGTTCGACCGGCTGCGCGCCCTGGAGGCGAACGCGCCGGAGGTGCTGGAGCAGGCCGAGGCGAAGGCGGCGGCGCTGCCGAGCCGGATCGACACCGCCGAGGCGTCCCTGGCGCCGCTGGCGCAGAAGTACGCGGACGCCGCGCTCGACCCCGTCACCGGCCACCCGGCAGAGGCCAGGGACCGGCTGGAGTTCGCCCACGCCAGCCTCGTACAGGCCAGGGCCGCCGTCGGCACCGACCACGGCAAGGTCGCCGTGTACGTACGGGCCGCCGAGGGCGCGCTGGACCAGGCGGTCATGCTCACCGACTCCGTCACCCGAAGGGCCCAGGAGCTGGCGGAGGCCGACGGGAAGCTGCGGGACGCGCTGACCGAGGCCGACACCGACCTGGCCGAGGCCCGCGGCCTGCTCGGCGGCACCGCCGCCGGGGTCTCCACCGCCGACCTCCAGGGCAGGATCGCCCGCGCCGAGACGGTCGTGGCCGACGTACGGCAGGAGCTGGCGGCGGGGCGCTACGACCCGATCGCCGGGCTGCGCCGGGTCGAGGAGGCGGACGCGGCGCTGGACGAGGCGCTGGCCGGGGCCCGCGAGCGGGAGGTCAGCGAGCAGCGGGCGCGCGGGCTGCTGGACCAGGCGCTGCTGGGGGCGCGCAGCGAGGTGGCCGCCGCCCGCGACATGGTCACCACCAACCGCGGCGCGGTCGGCAGCCAGGCCCGTACCCGGCTCACCGAGGCGGAACGGCGGCTCCAGCAGGCCGAGGCGCTGGCCGGTTCCGACGCGGCGGGCGCGCTGGCGCACGCGCAGGAGGCGGACCGGCTGGCCCGGCAGGCGCAGGACGCGGCCCGGCGGGACGTCGGCGGGTACGGCGGGGGCTTCGGCGGGCCCGGCGGCCGGCGCTCCGGCGGCGGCATGGGCGGCGCGGTGCTCGGCGGGATCATCCTCGGCGAGATCCTCGGCGGCGGGCGCGGCCGGGGCGGCGGCGGCTTCGGCGGGGGCTTCGGGGGCGGCGGCTCGGGACCCGGCAGCTTCGGCGGCGGCCAGACCCGCGGCCGGATGGGCGGCGGCGGCCGCTTCTGAACTCCCCTGACGCCCCTTCTATCCGGCCCCTTCCTTTCCGGCCCCCTACTTTCCGGCCCCTACTTTCCGGCCCCTCTTTCCGGCCCTTTCTGGCTCACGGATACGGACACGCAAGGAGTACGACCATGACGAAGCAGACCGTCCTCGGCCGGGTGACCCAGCTCGCCAAGGCCAACATCAACGCCCTCCTCGACCAGGCCGAGGACCCGCAGAAGATGATGGACCAGCTCATCAGGGACTACACCACCAACATCCGCGAGGCCGAGGAGGCGGTGGCCACCACCATCGGCAATCTGCGGCTGATGGAGCAGGACCACGCCGAGGACGTCGCGGCGGCCAAGGAGTGGGGCGACAAGGCGCTGGCGGCCAGCAAGAAGGCCGACGAGCAGCGCGCCTCGGGCAACGCCGCGGAGGCCGACCGCTTCGACAACCTCGCCAAGATCGCGCTGGGCCGTCAGCTCCAGTCCGAGAAGGAGGCGCGGACGGCCGAGCCGACGATCGCCTCGCAGAACGAGATCGTGAGCAAGCTCAAGTCCGGCCTGGACTCGATGAAGGCCAAGCTGGGCGAACTCCAGGGCAAGCGCGACTCGTTGGTGGCGCGCGCGAAGTCCGCGCAGGCGCAGAACCAGATGATGGACGCGGTCAAGAACATCGACGTGCTCGACCCGACCAGCGAGCTGGGCCGCTTCGAGGACAAGGTGCGGCGCGAGGAGGCCAGGGCCAAGGGCAAGGAGGAGCTGGCCGCGTCCTCGCTCGACGCGCAGTTCGAGTCGCTGGACGCGCTCGGCGACAGCGCGGAGATCGACGCGCGACTGGCCAAGCTCAAGGACCGCGCGGCCTGACCGCCGAGGGCCGTCCGCCTGCCGCGCGCGGCAGGCGCTAGAACATGCTCAGCAGTTCGTCCACCGAAGGACCGCTGGAGTGGGACTGCTCGCCGGGAAGGGCGAGTTCGAACCAGACGGTCTTGCCGCGGTGGGTACGGCGGCTGCCCCAGCTCTCGCTGAGCA
The DNA here is from genome assembly GCF_042957385.1 of Streptomyces sp. NPDC008079. NCBI lineage: Bacteria > Bacillati > Actinomycetota > Actinomycetes > Kitasatosporales > Streptomycetaceae > Streptomyces > Streptomyces sp. NPDC008079. The sequence continues at coordinate 146,993 of NZ_JBIBIC010000012.1, read as the reverse complement.
TGGTGACCAGTTGCAGGCCGCGCCCGCCCTCGTCGGTGTCACGGGCGCGGCGGCGGCGCGGCTGCACCAGGGCGCTGTCCCACACCTCGCACACCAGGGTGCGGTCCAGCAGCAGCCGCAGTCGTATGTCGCCGTAGCCGTGCCGCAGCGCGTTGGTGACCAGCTCGCTGACCAGCAGTGCCGTGGTGTCGACCAGGTCGCCGAGCCCCCAGCTCAGCAGTTGCTCGCGGGCCAGCTCGCGGGCCCTGGCCACCGACGTGGGGCGCGGCTCCAGCGTCCAGTCGCCGACCTGCTCCGCGGGCAGACCGCGGATTCTGGCCATCAGCAGGGCGATGTCGTCCTCGCCGTGCGCGGTGTCCAGGGTGGCCAGTACGTGGTCGCAGATGTCCTCAAGGGGTCTCGGCGGCCCGGCCAGCGAGTCCCGGAAGGCGTCGAGGCCCTCGTCCAGCGGGTGGTTGCGGGACTCCACCAGACCGTCGGTGTACAGGGCGAGCAGCGCGCCCTCGTTCAGCTCGACCTCGATCTCCTCGAACGGCTCGCCGCCGACGCCCAGCGGCACTCCCCTGGGCACTTCGAGCAGCAGCGGCGACTCGCCCGACTCCACGACGACCGGCGGCAGATGGCCCGCGTTGGCGATCGTGCAGCGCCGGGTGACCGCGTCGTAGACCACGTAGATACAGGTGGCCAGGTAGACCTCGGACAGGTCGGCGCCGCCGCGGTCCTTGGCCCGGCGGGTGCGGCCCTGGTTCGGGGAGCCGAGGCCGTTGGCCACTTCGTCCAACGCGCCCAGCACTTCGGCGGGTTCGAGGTCGAGCGCGGCCAGGGTCCGTACGGCGGTGCGCAGTTCGCCCATCGCGACGGCGGCGCGCAGGCCGCGGCCCATCACGTCGCCGACCACCAACGCGGTGCGGTGGCCCGGCAGTTCGATGACGTCGAACCAGTCGCCGCCGACCTCGGTCTCCATGCTGCCCGGCAGATAGCGGCAGGCGATGTCGAGGCCCGCGGCCTCGGGGTCGTCGGGGGGCAGCAGGCTGCGCTGGAGGATCAGCGCGCGCTCGTGCTCGCGCCGGTAGAGCCGGGCGTTGTCGATGAACACCGCGGCGCGGGCGGCCAGTTCCTCGGCGAGCATCCGGTCGCGGTCCACGAACGGCTCGCTGCCCTTGGCGCGGGAGAACTGCACCAGCCCCAGTACGGTGTCGCGGGCGACCATCGGCACCACGAGCGTGGACTGCACGAGGGTGCCGCCGAGGTCGGGCCCCCCGTCGCCGTCGATCACCTGCGGCTGCGCGGTGCGCAGCGCCCGCGCGCTGGCGGAGCTGAAGCGGTAGCGGTGCACGGCGCCGACCGCGACCGGGCCGTCCGCCACATCGTCGTCGTCCCCGGCCATCGCTATCGGCGCGTCCGACACGGAACTGGCGAACGCCACCCGGCGCACGTCCCCGCTGCCGTCGGTGGTGCCCGTCAGATCCTCGGCGCCGGACAGCAGGGCCTGGTAGAGGTCGACGGAGGCGATGTCGCAGAAGTGCGGGACGGCGACGTCCAGCAGTTCGCGCGCGGTGGTCTCCAGGTCGAGCGAGGTGCCGATACGGGCGCCCGCCTCGTTGAGCAGCGCGAGATTGCGGCGGGCGTGCGCGGCCTCGCGCTCGGCTCGCTGACGTCCGGTGACGTCCATCGCGAGTCCCGCGACGCCGATCGGCCGCCCGGTGCCGCTGTGCAGCCGGTACAGCGACATCGACCAGCGCCGCCGCCCCGGATCGCCGGGCACGGTGCCGACCAGCGGCATGTCCAGGACGGGCTCGCCGGTCTCCAGCACCTGGCGCAGCGCGGCGCTGAGCCGGTCGGCCTCGACGCGGGAGAGGAAGTCGTGCGGGCCGCGGCCGTGGTTCTCCTCGGCCTCACGGCCGAAGACGGTCGCGAAGCGCTCGTTGACCCGGATCAGCCGCAGGCTGGTGTCGAAGAGCACGAAGCCCATCGGCGACTGCCCGAACACCGCCTGGGAGGCGGCCAGATCGGTCTCGATCTGGCGCAGCGTGGCGACGTCGACCGCGATGCACAGCGCGCCGTGGTCGGCGGGCATCACGTAGACCTCGGCCAGGCCCTGGCCGCCCGAGGCGTCCCGGTACGGCACGAGTCCGGTCCACTCGTGGCCGTCGAGGATCTCCGCGAGGCGCTCGTGCGCGCGCTCGCGTACGTGCTCGGGCGCGAAGGCGTTCACCGGGTCGCGGCCGAGCGCGCGTTCTGCCGGTACGCCGAAGAACTGCGCGGCCCGCGCGCTCCACTGGTCGATCCGGCCGTCACCGTCGAGCGAGAACGACGCCACGCGTATGTAGTCGTAGAGCGAACCGGGCGGACTTGACTGCCAGACCGCGTCGACCGCGTCCGTGTCGTCTCGGGGCGGTACCGCCCTCGCTGGCATGTCGCTCACTCGCCCGACCCCTCCAGCTCAGCACACATGGACCGGTTGGAGCCGAGTATTCAGCATGAGGACCGTCCAGCACACGGTCTTGTCGATCACAGCATCATCTCGGCTCCTGGGGTACGGGGACCGTCCCCGGGACAGCGCGGTCACACCCCTCGCTCCCGCGTCTTCGGCATACCCGGCACAGCTCCCGTGAATCATCGCGCGCGTCACGGCAGAGCCAGTTCGAACCAGACGGTCTTTCCGAACGGTCCGTGACGCGTTCCCCAGCGCCGTGAGGCCCGTGCGACCAGTTGCAGACCACGGCCGCCCTCGTCCTCCAGGGTGGCGATCCGCTCGCGCGGCGGGTCCGGCAGCGGGTCGGAGACCTCCACCAGCAGCGAGCCGCCGCGCACCATCCGTACACCGATCGGTCCGTGCGCGTACCGCAGCGAATTGGTGACCAGCTCGCTGACCAGCAGCATCGTGACGTCGGTGAGCTGCGCGAGACCCCATTCGACCAGGGTGTCACGGACCCGGCGGCGCGCCAGCCGGACGGCGCTGGGCTCGGCGGGGAACGTCCAGGAGGCGGTGGATCCGGCGGGCAGCCCGCCGAGCCTGGCCATCAGCAGCGCCACGTCGTCGGGCTCGCGGCCCGGCTGCATGATGGCGAGCACGTCGTCGCAGGAGTCCTCCAGTGAGGGCAGCGGGCGGCACAGCGTCTGGCGCAGCCGTTCCAGGCCCTCGCCGATGTCCTGGCCGCGGGTCTCCACCAGGCCGTCGGTGTAGAGCACGAGGACCGCGCCGTCGGCGACCGCCAGCTCCGTGGTCTCGAAGCGGACGCCGCCGACGCCCAGGGGGACGCCGGAGGGCAGCTCGACCAGCCGGGCATGGCACTCGTCCGGGTGGGCATCGGGTTCCTCGCCGCCCGGCGCCCGCGTGACGGGTTCGACCAGGACCGGCGGCAGGTGGCCCGCCTGCGCGATGGCGATCCGGCGCGTCGAGGGGTCGTAGACGGCGTAGACGGCGGTGGCCATCCAGCCCTCGGCCTGGCCCTGCGCGAGGTCGTCGCCCAGCTCGTTGACCCGGCGCAGCAGCTCGTCCGGCGGCATGTCGAGCCCGGCGAGCGTCCGTACGGCGGTACGGAGCCGGCCCATGGTGGCCGCCGCGCCCAGGCCGTGGCCCATCACGTCGCCGACGACGAAGGCGACCCGGCCCCCGGCCAGCGGGATCACGTCGAACCAGTCGCCGCCGACCTCCGCGCCGCTGCTGCCGGGCACGTACCGGAAGGCGACGCCGACGCCGGGGGGTTCCACGACGCTCTGCGGGAGCAGGCTGCGCTGGAGCATCAGGGCGCCCTCGCGCTCGCGGACGTAGAGCCGGGCGTTGTCCAGGGCGGCGCCCGCGCGGTTGGCCAGCTCCATCGCGAGGGCCAGGTCGTCGTGGTCGAACGGCTCGCGCTCGCGGGCCCTGCTGACCACCAGCAGGCCGAGGACGACGCCGCGGGCCCGCAGCGGCAGCACGAGCAGCGAGTGGACGCCGAGCGCGATGGCCGCGCGCACCTTCGGGTCGCCGGGGAAGGTGGTGGCCAGCAGCTCCTCCTCCGAACTCACCATCCGGGGCTGCCCGGTGGTCAGCACCGTGCCGAAGATCGACTTGCGGGTGAAGCGGATCGGCTGCCCGGTCAGGATCATCCGTTCGACCTCGGGCCCCCAGCGCACCGCGCCCGTGCCGAGCTGCCGCATCGGGGTGTTGTCGCCGTACGGCGCGGTCGGCAGCTCGCCGCCGTCGGCGACCTCGGCGTGCAGGATCACCCCGGAGTAGTCGCTGAAGGTCGGCACGACGGCGGCGGCCAGCGCCTCGGCGCACCGGTGGACGTCCAGCACGTTCGCGATCCGGGTGCCCACGTCGTTGAGCAGCGCCAGCCGCCGCCGGGCCCGCTCGACCTTCGCGGCGGCCTGCACGCGCTCGGTCACGTCGATGACGGTGGCGCTGATCCCCAGCACCCGCCCGGCCCGGTCGACCAGCCGGTGGTACGACAGCGAGCGGTGGCCGCGGCCGTGCGGCGCGTACGTGACCAGGTCGATCACCGGCCGCCCGGTGGCCAGGACGTCCCGCTGGAGCGCGGTGAGGTCGGCGGCCGAGCGCTCGTCCAGCACCTCCCGCACGGTGTGGCCGATGTGGTCGGCGACGGGCCTGCCGTTCATCGCCGCCAGCGCCTCGTTGAGCCGTACGTAGCGCAGGTCGCGGTCGAAGATGGCGACGCCGAGGGGTGAGGAGTCGAAGAGCGAGTCGAGGGCGGCGAGGTCGTGCTCCAGCGTCCGCAGGCGGCTCGTCTCGACCATCGAGGCCAGGACGAAGGGGCGGCCGTCGCCGTCGACCAGCAGCGAGGCGCGGGTCTCCACCTGGACGGTGTGGCCGTCGCGGTGCCGCAGCGAGAGGATGCCGTCCCAGCGGCCCCCTCGCAGCAGGTCGGCGAGGATCTGCTCGGCGGGGCTGGGGTCCGGCATCCGCGGGATCTCGTCCGGCCCGCGCCGCGGGGACCGTCCCGGCGGGCTCTCGGGCGGCCCGAACAGCCCGCCCACCCGGCGGCCCACGATGTGCTCCCCCGCCCAGCCCAGCACTTCCTGTGCCAGGGGGCTCCACAGCAGCACCCGCCCCGACGTGTCCAGCATGACGACCGCCACCCGCAGCGTGTCGAGCAGCGTCCCCGTGCTCTTTCCCCGCCCCTCACCCCACGACTCCGGATCGGGATCCATATCCGGATGATGATGCCGATGCGGCCGCCCCACCGTCGGCTCCCCCTCCCCGGCCCGGTGGCTCTCCCCCGCCGGGGGGCTCTCCCCTGCGGGGACCTGGCCGCCTGCGGCGGGGACCTGGCCGCCTTCCGCAGGGGCTGGGCCGACCTCAGCGGGACCGCCGTCGGCGGGGTCCGGGGCGCCCTCGGCGGGAGCCTGTCCGCCTTCCGCGGGACCGCCTGCGGCGGGGTCCGGGGCGCGGTTCGGGGACGCCTCAGGGCCATCGCCGCCGCTGGCGCTCATGCGTCACCCCCGACCGGGTCGGGCCGGTTCCGCCCCGGCCACTGTCAGTGGGAATTATCCCTCTTACCCGATATTCTCCCAAACACCCCGATACCGCGCGGGCCACGGGGAGACGGCGTAGCGGCCGGGGCCAGCCGGGGGCGACCGTGAGGCCGGGGCCAGCGGGGAGCGCGCGCGGCGCGGCGCGGGCGGCAGAGGCGACCGGGGTCCGGGGTCGGCCGGAGCCGGGAGCGCCAGGCGCGGCGGGGGCGAAGCCAGCGGCGCGGGAAGCGCCTGGAGCGGCGCTAGCGACGGGAGCCCGAGGTCGGGAGTCGGCCGGGGCCGGCTGGAGGCCGAGGGTGGCCGGGTTGGCCAGGCGCAGGCGCCAGATGCGACCAGGGGTCGGGGTCGGTGGCACGGAAAGCCCCGGACGCGGCGGGGGCCGCGCCGGGGCAGGTGCGGCGAGGGCGGGCCGGGGGGCGGGCGGGGCCGTCAGGCTAGGGCTAGGGCTTGGGTGAGGGCGGCGGCCAGGGCGGCGGGGGCCTGGACGTGGGCGAGGTGGCCCTGGCCCGGAATGACGTGGACGCGGGCGCGGGGCATGGCGCCCGCGATGCGGGCGAAGGGCTCCCAGTAGGGCCCGACGCCGTCGTCGTCGCCGCCGACCAGCAGGGTGACGGGCATGTCGAGCTTGCCGTAGGCGGCCAGGTCGGCGTGGTGCTCGTTCAGGGCGGTCAGCTCGCGCCCGAGCGGCGCGGCGAGAGGCCGCAGCACCTGCCAGGCCGGGCTCCGGCGCAGCTCCGCGACGTACTCGGCGGAGAATCCGGACACGTCCCGGTTGACGATCTCCACGGCCCGGTCCAGGTCACCGGCCGCGTCGGCCGCGCGCAGCGAGTCCAGCACCTGCGCGCCGAAGGGCCGCACCACCGGCTCGTAGAGGGTCAGGGAACGCACGCCGGAGTGCCGCGTCGCGGCCTCCAGCGCGATCAGGCCGCCGTAGCTCCAGCCGAAGAGGTCCACCCCGCCGTCGCCGCCGTGCCGCCCGGCCACCTCGTCGAGCACCCGCCGCAGATCCGCGACCTCGGTGCCGACCCCGTATCCGTCACCCAGCTCACCGCTGGGCCGTCGGCCGCGCCGATTCAGTACGTACACCGGCCGGCCGGCCGGAAGCGCGTCCACCACCGGCTGCCACGACACGGCGTCGGCCATGACCCCGGGAACGATCAGCAGCGGCCTGCCCTCGCCCACCCGGTGGCCGAGCACCAGCACCACACCGTCGCGTTCCACCTGCACCAGCATCGAATCCCCCGTCTCGGTCGCGGACACCGAAAAACCCTACCCTCAGGCCGTCAGCCGACCAGAAGGCGTGTCGCCCACTCGACCGCCGGGCGGTCCTGGTCGAGCCAGTCGACGTCGGAGGTCTGCGCGGGGAGCAGCCAGCGCAGCTCGTCGTGGTCCTGGAGGGGGCGGGGCGTGCCGCTCACCAGGCGGGCGGTCCAGACGTGCAGGGTGAGGCCGTTGGCCAACGGCCAGGCGCCGGGGACGCGTTGAAGGGGCTCCACCGTGACGCCCAGCTCCTCGCGCAGCTCGCGCACGAGCGCGTCCGGCGGGCTCTCCCCCGCCTCGACCTTGCCGCCCGGCAGTTCCCAGCGTCCCGCCAGCGCGGGCGGCGCGGTCCGCCGCGCGGCCAGCAGCCGTCCGGCGTCGAGCACGGCCCCGCCCACCACCACACGTTCGGTCATGCGACGCAGGATACGTAAGACGGAGACCCGCGACCCGCACAGCGCGCGGCGCGAACCCGTTACGAGGACTGCACGGCGCGCGGCGTCAACCGCTCGATCACGTAACGCCGTTGCTGCTGGTCCCGGTTGAGGCCGGGGCCGTTCAGCGTGGCCGCGACGCGCTCGGCCTCGGCGCGGGTGGCGTAACGCCCGACCCGGTACCGGTTGCCGCTCTCGTCCTGCCGTATGAGGAGCCATACGAGGTCGGTCGTCATCAGCTCAGGCCCCCTCAGGCGAGGTCGCGGCAGCGGAACCGGCTTCCAGGTCCGCCAGGTGCGCGACATTGTCCCGGTCGTCCGCCGCGTCACTCGCGGCGCTGTCGAACCAGGCGTCCAGGATCTCGCCGAGCACGGCGCCGGACACCGAACGCAGGCTCAGCGCCAGCGCGTTGGCGTCGTTCCACCGGCGGGCACCCCGCGCGGTGTACGCGTCGGCGCACAACGCGGCCCGGACGCCCGGGAGTTTCTTCGCGGCGATGGACGCGCCGGTGCCGGTCCAGCAGCAGACCACCGCCTGGTCGGCCGCGCCCTCGGCCACCGCGCGGGCCGCCGCCTCCGCGCTCCAGGCCCAGTCCTTGCGGTCTCCGGGGCGCAGTGCGCCGTAGGCGAGCACCGTGTGACCACGGTGACGAAGCTCGTCGACGACCTGCCTGGCCACCGGTTCATCCATGTCCGAGGAAACGGCGATGCGCATATGCCCGACCCTACGCCCGAGGTTCACGGCGCGGGCACGGAATGACACGAAGAGGTACCGTTCCGGCCAGGTGTTCGACCAGAAGTTGACTGTAGGTCACACGTGTCCGACGCCCCCGGCGGTCACGCCGGGCGCACGCCGGAGTGGGCACCGGCGCCCGTACCGCCCGGACCATCCGTACCGCCAGGCGCCGTAAGGGAGTTGACGGCGGGTCAGCGTACCGGCAGGTGGTAGACGGCCCGGTACCGCTCCGCCGGGATGATGACGTCCGCGGTCTCCACCGGCTGCCCCGAGCAGTAGTACGTGCGCTGGATCTCGATGACGATGTGCCCCGGCACTCCGCCGAGCGCCGCCGTCTCCTCCGCGAGCCCCGGCCGGGCGCCGACCTCCTCGGCCATGTGGTCGACCACCAGGTCGATCGCCGCCATCCGCTCCACGACGCCCTGGCCGCCGACCGGCCCCTCCTCCGGCAGCAGCACCGGTGTGCGGGCGGTCAGCGCCAGCGGCTCCCAGGAGGTGGAGAGCATCGAGGGCTCACCCTCGGTGCGGAAGAGGTAGTGGGTGCGCATCACCCGGTCGCCGGGCTCGATCCGCAGCCGCTCGGCGACGGCGGGCGAGGCGTGGTCCTGGACGCTGCGCGACTCCCAGGTGCCCTTGCACCCCTCGTCCCCCTGCTCCTGCCGGAACGGGCTGGCCGTCCCGGCGGGCCGGTAGCCGCTGCGGACGATGCGCCGCGGCCTCGGCCGCTCCCGTACGTACGTGCCGGAGCCGGACCTGCCCTCCACGAAGCCCTCGGCCATCAGCACCTTGCGCGCTTCGAGCGCGACGGTGTCCGAGACCCCGTACTCGGTACGGATCCGGGCCTGCGAGGGCAGCCGCGCGTGCGGCGGGAGCGTCCCGTCGAGGATCTTGCGCCGCAGATCCTCGGCGACGCGAAGGTAGGCGGGCTGCTCACCGAAAGGCACGTGCCCCTCCCAAGGGGTTGACTGTCTGCGACAGCTTGACAACCGTCGGTGCCCGTCCGCAAGCCCTCCCCCGAGCATCACACTCCGAATCCGGAGTTTGTGCCTCCGTCCTTCACCGAGCCGGTCATCGAGCCGTGCGTGGCGCCGAAGAAGCAGGTCACCTTGTGGTCGCCGCGGCGCCAGCCGTCCGCCGGCGGCATGTAGTAGTAGACGTCGGCGCTCTTCTCCCAGGGCGTGCCGTCCGCGTAGTCGTCCGCGTAAGAGGCGCACTTCGACTCCGCGACGGCCGAGATGCGATCCGTTCCGGGGTAGCCGCCGTCGTCCGCCGCGTCGACGGTGAAGATCGCGTACGCCTCCGCGTCGTGCTCCTCGGAGCAGTCGACGACGTCCACGGTGGTGGAGCGCGCGCCGTCGCCGCCGTAGTCGCCCAGCGAGCTGTCGACCGTGTTGAAGCACTGGCCGACCCTGATCCGGTCGACGCGGGTGTTGCCGTCGTCGAAGGCGCCCGCCACGCCGAGCGCGATGAAGACCGCGAGAAGCACCGTGGCGACGCCGTTGAGGATCAGGCCCGCGACGGCCAGGCCCTTGCCGCGCTCGCCGCGCTTCTTGATCTGGCTGAGCGCGACCAGGCCGAAGATCACCCCGAGGACGGGGATGCAGGTGAAGCCCACCACGAGCGAGGCGATGGCCATGCCGTTGGTGTTCGCCTGCGGGTTGTACCAGCCGGCGGTCTGCGGATAGCCGGGATACGGCTGGGGACCGTACGGATTCTGCCCGCCGTACGGATTCCCGCCGTAGGCGGCCTGACCGCCGTACGGGGCCTGGCCGGGATACGGGGCCTGCCCGCCGTAGGGCGGCGGGGAGCCGGGGGGCTGCTGTCCGCTGTAGGGCGGGGGCACGGAGCCGTAGGGGCCGGGCCCGCCCGATGACGGGCCGCCGTACGTCGGCTGTCCCGGACCGCTGTACGGCGGTCCGCCCTGCTGGTCGTACGGCTTCTGCGGATACGAGGGCAGCCCGGCGTACGGCGAAGTGGGGGCGTCGTGCGGCGGCTGGGACGGGGGCGCGTCGTCGGAGGACGGCGGAGGCGGGGGCGGCGGCGGTATGTCCACTGGGGGATCCTACGGTTCTGCGCCGACGGGTTGTGAACGGGTTGTGCCGTCCCCCTTGACCCTTATTGGTCCAGACCAATACCTTCACGCGCATGCGTCGAAGAATTCTCGGCCGTATGGCCGCAACCGCAGCCACCCTCTCCCTGGTCGCCGTCCTGCCCGCCGTCACGGGCGGCTCCGCCGCCCAGGCGCACGGCCGCGACGACCACGGCTCCTCCGCCTCGTCGTACAAGAGCGTCGGCTACTTCACCCAGTGGGGCGTCTACGGACGCGACTACCAGGTGAAGAACGTCCAGACCTCGGGCACCGCGGCCAAACTCACCCACCTCAACTACGCGTTCGCCAACATCGGCGCCGACGGCAAGTGCTTCGAGGCCAACGTGGCCGGCGAGGGCGACGCCTGGGCCGACTACCAGCGCCCGCTCGACGCCGCCTCCTCGGTCGACGGCACCGCGGACACCGCCGAGCAGCCGCTGGCGGGCAACTTCAACCAGCTCCGCGAACTGAAGGCCGCCAACCCGAAGTTGAAGGTGATGATCTCGATCGGCGGCTGGGGCTGGTCGACGCACTTCTCCGACGCGGCCCGCACCGCCGCCTCGCGCAAGGCGCTCGTCGCGTCGTGCCTGGACATCTTCGTCAAGGGCAATCTGCCGCTGCTCGACGGCAAGGGCGGCCCCGGTTCGGCCGCCGGGCTCTTCGACGGCGTGGACATCGACTGGGAGTGGCCCGGCTCCTCCGGTGACGTCGACACCGTCTACCGGCCCGAGGACAAGCGGAACTTCACCGCGCTCGCGGCCGAATTCCGCGGCCAGCTCGACGCGTTGGGCCGCAAGGCGCACAAGCACTACGACCTGAGCGCCTTCCTGCCCGCCGCACCGGCCAAGATCGACGCGGGCTTCGAGGTCCGGAAGATCTTCAAGTACCTCGACTTCGGCACCGTCCAGGGCTACGACTTCCACGGCCCCTACGAGGCCACCACCAACCAGCAGTCCGCGCTCAAGGCCCCGCGCAACTCGCCCGTCCCGCACGACTTCAGCGACACCCAGGCGGTCGGCGACTGGCTCAAGCGCGGCGCACCCGCCCGGCAGCTCGTCCTCGGCGTGCCCTTCTACGGCCAGGGCTGGACCGGTGTCCCCGACGGCGGCACCGCGGGCCTCTTCCAGCCGTCCACCGGCCCCGCCCCCGCCACCTGGCAGGCGGGCAACGAGGACTACCACGCCCTCAAGGCCCTTGCCTCCTCCGGCACTTACACCGTCCACCGGGACGTGCGGAACGGCTTCGCCTGGCTCTACGACGGCACCAACTTCTGGACCTACGACGACCCGCAGGTCATCGCCCAGAAGACCGCCTACATCAAGCGGGCCCACCTGGGCGGCGCGATGGTCTGGTCCCTGGACGGCGACACGGCGGACGGCGAGCTGATCAACGCCGTTCACCAGGGTCTCGCCGCGCACCACCGGTGACCCGGCTCCTCGGGTAATCCCGCCCCTCACGCCCGGTGCTCCCCAGCCCTCCCTCTCCGCGGGGGAGCACCGGGCCTCCCCACGCGCGGCGGATACGTCAGCCGCGCGCGGCGGAGGCGGCGGCCCGTTTGGCGGCCAGCTTGGCCGCCTGCATGTCGCCGACGACCTGCGTCACCATCCGGACGGACGCGGCGTCCAGCACATTGCCGAACTCGACCACCTCGACCCGCTCCTCGAAGCGCGCCTTCAACTGCGGCATGTCGCTGGGGATCACGACGAGGTCGAGGTCCCCGACGTCCTCCCCCTCGTCCCCGTGCAGCACCCTGACATTGCTGATCCCGGACTGCGTCAGGGAGTCCCGGATGCTGACGGCCTGGCCGTAGGTGGAGTAACAGATGCCCACCGTGCCGCTCCTGGCGGCGGAGGCGATCCGCACCAGCGTCTGCACATGCGGCGCGGCGACGATGGCGACCACCTCGGTCGGCTCCCCGCGCCACAGCCGCCGCACCTCGGCCAGATGGAAGAACGTGGTGAGGGCGAGGTCGTCGTGCTCCTCCTCGGGCGAGAAGTCCCCGAGCACCAGGGGCTTGACCTTGAGACCGAGGTGCAGGCCGAGTTCGCTCGCGAAGTAGCCGGCCCGGTCGGCGTTGCACTCCACGAACGCGACCTTGAGGACGTCGTCCTCGGCACGCAGGGCGAGGCTCGTCACGAGTGACTGGATCTCGACGGCGGACAGGCCGAGCGCGACGCACTCCCTGGCCGCCGCGTCCAGTACCGCCCACGCCCGGTCCCTGGCGGGCGAACTCGTACGCGCCAGGCCCGTACCGACCACGGTCGTCCCGCTGCGGCCCCGGCTCTCGACCAGGCCCAGCTCGCTCAACTCCGCGTACGCGCGGGCCACCGTGTTGCGGTTGATCTGGAGGTTGTCGGCCAGCAGCCGGGCGCTGGGAAGGGTCTGGCCGACCGCGAGATCGCCGGTCTCGATCATGAACGACACCTGGGTCACGATCTGCCGGTAGATGGGTACGTCCGAGTGACGACTCACCTGCACGTCGCTGTCCACCAGGTGCCCGGCCTTCCCCGTTGCGCATCTCAGCCAAACCACCTTATCCACGCGGGAGGCAGTCAAGCATGCCCCGTGCGCCCTCTTGTCTTCGGCTTGAATTGGCCCAACCGGCTAGGCAGAAAGCACGTCAGGCCGCCCCGCCCCGGCGGAGATCGACAGCGCCCGCACCCCGCTTCGCCTGCGCAAATGCACTGCAACAGCACAACGGGACATATATCTCTGGCCGTCGCCCGTCCGTGTATCGATGGGTCTAACATCGACCCACCAGGGTAGGCAGTACCCCGCCGCCGAGTGACGGCCCCGGTCGCGCCGGCCTGTGGCGCCCACCCCCATCCGCGACGGGAGCGATGAGTGACCCTTCTCGTTCGAGCCCACGGCACCGGCGACCGACGCGGGGCCGGACGTCCCGGCGCCCGGGGGAACCGCACCCGCTCCCGAGGACTCATCAATAGATGATGCGCATATCCCCCACACCCCTGCCGGCCGACTCCCACGGGTACACGCTGGCGGCCCGCAGGAGAGCGGTGTTCACCGGCAGGACCGCGGAACTGCGGCTGCTGCGGGACCTGATGCTCAGCGACCGGCGCTCCTGCTTCGTGGTGTGGCTGCACGGCATGGGCGGCTTCGGCAAGAGCAGCCTGCTGCACCGGTTCGCCGACGAGGCCGAGGCGCACGGCAGGACGGTCCGCACCGTCGACATGCGCGCCACGGCCGCGACACCGGAGGCGTTCCTGGCCGCCCTCGACGCGCAAGGCCCTTCGCAGGAAGCCCAGTTGCTGCTCATCGACTCCGGTGAGGCCCTCGGGCCGCTGGAGCAGTGGCTGCGGGACGAGTTCCTGCCGCGGATGCCCTCGCACCTGTTCCTGGTGGTCGGCAGTCGGCGGCCCCCGTCGGCCGAGTGGCGGGCCGACGTGCAGTGGTGGCAGGCGCTGCGCAGTGTCGAACTGCGCGGCATGGACACCGCGGAGGCCACGAAGCTGCTGCGCAACCGGGACGTGCCGGAGGCGGACATCCCCGACATCGTGCGGGCCGCGCACGGCGTGCCGCTCGCGCTGGCGCTCTTCGCCGACGCGCGCGAACGCGCCACGGACTCCGTGCAGCCGCGCACCGCCTGGGAGTTGGCCGACTCCCCCGACCTGGTGGGCGAACTGCTGCACCTGCTGCTGCGCGAAAGTCTGTCGCCCGGTCAGGCGGAGGCGCTGCACGTCCTGGCGCTGGCCCGGGTCACCACCGAGGATCTGCTGCGGCACACGCTCGACGTGCCGTCGGCGGAGGCCGGAAAGCTTTGCGCCTGGCTGCGCGGACTCTCCTTCATCCGCAGCACCGCCGAGGGCCTGGTCCCGCACGAGCTGGTCCGCGAGGCGCTCCTGGTCGAGCTGCGCTGGCGCGACCTGTCGGCGTACGAACGGCTCTTCACCCGGCTGCACGCGCATCTGGCCGAGCAACTGGCGTGCCGCACCGGCAGCCGCTGGGCGTTCGGCGCGGGCCTGGCCTATCTGGGGCGCTCCGGCCGCTTCCCGCGGGAGACGGTCGACTGGCGCGGTACGGACCGGCTGCGGCTGCGCACCGCCCGCCCGGAGGATCTGGACGAGGTGCTGGCCGCGATCGGCAAGGAGCACGGCGACGAGGCCGCCGCTCTGGCCCGGCAGTGGTGGGACCGGCAGCCGGGCGCCTTCTGCGTCGCCGAGGACGGCCGCCGCGGCGTCACCGCCGCCCTCGTCGCGCCCTGCCTGGACCCGGGGGCCACCGGGCTGCCCGACGACCCGACGGCGCGTGCCGCGCTGGAGTACACCGCCGGCCGCCGGCCGCTGCGGCGCGCCGAGCGGCTGCTGCTGGCGCGCTGGAGCACCGGCGGCGCCGCCGCCGCGGCCTTCGCGCTGACCACGCTGTGGGCGACCACGCCGAACCTCGCGGTGAGCTGGACCTGCGCGGCCCCTGACCGGCCGGGTCTCGCCTCGCTGCTCGACCTGTACGGGCAGCAGCGGGTGGCACCGGCCGAAGGACCGTACGGGGAAGGACCGTACGGCGAAGGGGCTTACGGCGAAGGGGCTTACGGCGAAGGGATGTTGGCCTTCGTGCAGGACTGGCGCAGCGCGCCCTTCGACCGGTGGGCGGTGGATCTGCGGGTCCGGCTGCTGGCCGACGAGCCCGCGCCGGGCCCGGCGCCGGTGACCGTCACCGCGGAGGCCGCCATGCCGTGGCCGGAGTTCGCCGAAGCCGTCAAGCACGCCTACCGCAGCCTCCAGGACGCGCGGCAGCTCGCGGAGAGCTCGCTGCTCGGCACCCGGCTGGTGGCGCCGGACGGGGACGCGGCGGCGCTGCGCGAGGTGCTGACCGAGACGGTGGCGTACCTGCGCGCGCAGCCGGGACGGCGGCAGTTGGGCAACGTCCTGGAGATCACGTATCTGAGCGGGCCGCGCAGCCAGCAGGCCGCCGCGAGCCGGGCGGGACTGTCCTTCAGCACCTACCGGCGCCGCCTGTCCACCGCGCTGGCGACGGCGGCGGAAGTGCTGCGCGAGCGCGAGCTGTACGGATCGGCGCCGCGGTGAGCCGCGCCCGTCCCGGTCGGCGTGGGCGGGTGGCGCGAACGCATCCGCTTACCTTGTCAGTTGAACCTTCCGCGAGTGGGGAGCGGCGTTGAGCGAGAGTGACCACGACGAGGCGAAGCGGCGGCAGCGGGCGCGGTTCGTCGAGGCGTTGACGACGCACACCCGTCAGCCCGGCGAGCACTCGCGTGTGGGCAGCAGGGTCGCGGGCGCCGTGGCCGTACTGGCCCTCGTCGCGGGCGCCACGCTGGGCATGGGCGCCTGGCGCAGCCACCAGGCGGACGAGCACGACAAGAAGCGGGACCTGGCGGCCCAACGGACCGCCGCGTACAAGAACATCGCGCACTCCGCGTCGCCGTCGCCCACCCCGAAGCCGACGAAGACCGTGCCGAAGCGGACCGGGAAGCCCGTCCCGCACACCGCCTCGCCCAAGCCGCACAGGACCCCTTCCACCACGCCGACGCCGAAGCGGACGGCCGGGTCGGGCGGCAAGGACCCGCGGGCGCTGACCGCGCACGACCGCAAGGTGCTGATCATGAACGCCTACAGCGGGATGTGCGTCGACATCCCCTACAACGGACCGGGCCAACTGGGCCTGGAGATCGACCAGTACCACTGCGACGGCACCGACCAGGACAACCAGTTCTGGAACATGACGGTCAAGCTCCCCGCGAGCGGCCCCGGCGGCACCGATCTCGTGCAGTTCTCCAACACGATGGACGGTCTGTGCATCGACCCGCCGGAGCGCGGGGCGCAGCCGTCGGGGACCGAGCTGTCCGAGGCGAACTGCACCGGGACGCTGGCGGACAACCAACTGTGGTGGCTCGCCCCGGCCGGGGGCGACACCGTGTGGATACGCAACTACGCGAGCAACCATCTGTGCCTGCGCGTCGAGGGTGCCGACAAGAAGGCGCCCTCCGCCCGGCTCGTGATCGGCTCGTGCGGCACCGACGACGACAGCCGCTGGCGGCTGCTCGGCTGACCCGGACCGTCGGCGGACGGCCGACGCACGGCCGTCCCCTGCCCGCCGGCGCCCGTCAGACGGTGAACCGCACCGCGTCCAGCCAGCGCGTCTCGTCCAGCGTGCCGCCGAAGATGTAGTTGTCGGCGGTCTGCGGGGTGTCGCAGGCCATGCTGCCCCACGGTCCGCCGCGGCTGTACGTGTTCTGGCAGACGGTGCCCGTGGCCCTGCCGACGCTGATGCCGAAGCCCGAGATGTTGGGCGCGTCCTGCCTGGCCGCGCCGAGGGTCAGATCGGCGCCGTCCTCCACGGTGACCCACGACTTGTTCACCCACCCCTTCGCCTGGAAGTAGGCGTTGGCGGAGGTGCCCTTGGTGCCGGACACGGCGATCTGAATGGCCTTGATGCTCCGCGCGTCCACCTCGGAGCCCGCCACGGACCCGTCGCAGACGGCGAGTTGCCAGCCGAAGGTCGCCACGTAGACCCGGTAGCAGATGTGGCGGCCGGGTTCGCGCGCCGCCAGCCGGAGGACCGTGGCCGAGGCGGTCCTGTCGTCGCCGGGCATCTGCGGGCCGGGGCCGAGGTACGGGGTCGTCGCCTTCCTCGTCGGTGTCGCGGTCGGCCGGGCCGTCGGGCTCGGCGGCGCGGGCGGGCGCGGCGCCACGGCCTTGGTCCTGGCCTTGGGCTTCGTCGTGGGCTTGGCGGCGGGCGACGCCGAGGACTTCTGGGGCAGGGGGATGTGCGGGACGGTCGCGGGCGGGTCGGTGATCCGCTCGGCGGTGCTGGCCGCCGTCGTCAGATGGTCGTTCTTGTGCCCGGAGCCGCTGGTCGCCCAGGCCACCAGGGGCACCGCGAGGATGACCACGCCGACCAGGCCGACGGCGGCGAGCAGCGGCTTGCGGGACGGGCCGGAGGGCGGTCGCTCGGCCGGGAGCGCGGCCCCGGGGCCGGTCTCGCGGGTGAGTTCGCGGGTGGCCTTCGCGTCGGGGGTCTCGGCGGGTGTTTCGCCCGCTTCGGTGGTGGGGGCCGATGCGGTGGTCGGCGCCGTGGTCGGGGCGGAGGCCGAGGCGGTGGCCAGCGCCGTGGTCGGGGCGGAGGCCGAGGCAAGGGTCGGGGCCGGGGCAGGGGTTGGGGCCGGGGCCGGGGTCTGCTCGGCCGATCCCTTTCCGGGCAGCGTCGGCTCCTCGGACGTACCGCCCGCCTCCGCCGTACCGCCCGCCACGGGCTCAGGCCGCGCGGCGGCGGCCGTTACCGGGGCGGACGACGTACCCGGGCGCGAGGAGGTGTCGGGGGCCGAGGGCGCCGCCGCGCCGGTGGTCCGCGGCACCGCGGGCGTCAGCGCCTCGCCCGGATCGGCCGCCACGGGACCCAGCGTGACCGCCCGGCGCACGGACGAACCGCCCCTGGAGGAAGCCGAGTTCGCGCCGCCTTCGGTGGCGCGGGGCGTTCCGTCGGGATCGGGTCGGGTCTGACGGCTGCTCATGGTTCTCCTTCGGCCTGGTGGTCAGTCGGTCGTGCGGCGCGGTGTCCTGCCCTGCGTGCCGGGCGTGCGGCCCGGATGTGCGATGCGGGCGGCTACCCGCTGCCGCCCACGGGCCCGACACAGCGCTCGGGCCAGCTCCGGCCCTCCTCGGCGGGCGGACCACCGGCGAGCGCGTCCTTCAGTTCGGCGAGCGCGGTGAGGTCCCGTGGGCTCAACTCCCGTGCTCCGTCCATGTACGTGGTCGCGTGCGCGGGCAGTTCCCGCAGCAGTACGACCGGGGTCCCGGCGGGTGCGGTCCACGTCCCCAGCACGCGGAATCCGGTGCCCGGCGCGAAGACGATCTCACCGTCCGCCGCCGCCAGCTCACCCACCTCGCGGCCGGTCGTCGACCAGATCGCGTAGCGCACGGCGGTCCCGCCCGCCGCCGGAATCCGGGCCAACGCCCCTATCGGCGCCGGGTCCTGGAGCAGCGCGCCCAACCTCGGCTCGGCACCGCCCGCCGCGCCGCCGCGCAGGGCCACGCCCCGGTACGACGGCAGCCGCCGCAGCCCGGACGCCAGGCACCCGGCGTACGCCTGCGACCGCGCCTCGCCCGCCCGCAGGCCCATCGCCAACTCCCGCTGGCTCAGCTGCCCTTCGTCAGCCGACAGATACGCGCGCACCGCGACCAGATCGAGCCGCGCCGCCTCCCGCTCGTCCCCGCGCAGCGCGAGCTTCCGCTCCAACAGCCCGTCCACCGCGGCGGCGTGCCCCTCCCAGCCGTCCCCCACCAGCTCGCGGAACGCCGCCCGTTGCGCGGCGGTGCTGACGTGTCCGGGCAGCACCAGGCGGGGCTCCTCCCGCCTGACGGCCAACGGGGCCGTTGGCTCGGGCTGTTCGGGCCGTTCGGACTGTTCGGGCTGAGCGACGGGTGCGGGGTCGGGCTCGGGGGTGGGGTCAGGCTCGGGGCCGGGTGAGACGACGAGTGCGCGGACGAGTGCGGAGCCCCGCAGGGGCGCGGTGATCGCGGGTGCCGACCGCGTCGGACCGGGCCCCCGGCTGTTCGTGCGCGGGCCGGGGGCGACCGTACGGCCCGCCTCGGCCGTACCGTCGGGCCGTTCACCGCCCCGCTCCCCCGGAGCGCCCGGCGCGGAACGGTCGCGCGCGGCGACATCCGTCTCCGTCGTCGGCGTGCGGACGAGCGTTCCGTCGGCGCCGCTGTCCCCGGCCGGGGACGCGCTGTCGGTGGGCACGCTCGCGGCGGCCGGACGGCGTACCGGCTCCGCCCCCGGCGCCGGAGCCGGTGCCGGTGCCGGTGCCGTACCGGTCAACTCCCTTACAGCGGGCGGTCGTTCACGGCGCGCGTCGGGCGGTACGGCCACGGGCGCGGGTGGGCGCGGGGACGCTGCCGGTCCCGGGCGGTCCGGTCCCGGGCGGTCCTGATTCGGGCGGTCAGGTCCCGTACGGTCCTGGTTCGGGCGGGGCGGGGTCTGCCAGGGGGGCGGGGCCGGGCGGGCGGCGGTGACGTAGCGGATGCCGCGTACGCCGTGTTCCGCCGCCAGACGGCGCAGTTCGGCCTCGCCGCTGGTGAGCCGTCCTCGCACGAGGAGGGTGGTCCTGGCGCGGGCCGTGGCGCCGAGGCCGGTGAGCAGGCGGGCCAGCGCGGTGAGCAGGGAGGCGTCCAACCGCTGTCCGGGCGCGCCGAGTTCGATGGCGCAGGTCTCGGGGTCGACGGCGGTTCCCACGAGCGGGGGGCGGGGCGTGCCCTGGGCCCACAGGGCGAGGCCGGAGCGCGTCACCGTCGCCTGCCAGCCGTCCGTGAGCCGTACGGTGCCCGGTTCTGTGCCGCCGGGGAGCCAGTCGGGCGGGAGGCTGCCGAGCAGCCGGGGCAGGGGCGTTCTGCCCCGCGCGTCGGTCGGGAGGCACGCGACGGCGGTGACGTACGGCTGCCAACTCGGTTCGCCGTCACGGCCGATCAGGGTCGGGCGGGGTACGGCGCCGGGCGGCGCGTGGTCGGCGAGCAGCGGCAGGCCCGTCAGGACGTCGACCCGGCTGTCCAGCGTGTCGGCGACCGTGTGGGCCAGACGCAGCAGGTCGGCCTGTCCGCCGGGTGCGAGGCACACGCGGGCGCGGTGTTCCGCCGGGAGCGCGGACAGGACGGCGGCGACCTCGTCGGCGGCGACGTCCTCCGCGTGCGGGGCGCCGACCAGCACGACGGCGTGCGCGGAGTCGAGCGGCACCGCGAAGCACAGGTCGTCGGGGCGCGGCCCGGGCGCGTCGGCGGGGCGGATCACCAGGCCCGCCGGAATCTGCTCGACCACGCAGCCGCCCGATGTCCGCGTGGGCACGCGGCCGACGGCCTCCTGCCAGGCCGGTGCGGGCGCGCGGGGGCCCAGCTTCCGGGGTGCCTCGCCGGGCGCGAAGCGCCACCAGCATCCCTCGGGACGGTCGTCGCCCCGGACGAAGAGGCTGCCGCCGGGCGTGATGAGGACGACGCCGTCCGGCGCGAACACCTCGAAGCCCCAACCGTCGGCGATCCTGCGGGCGGTGCCGGGGCGGCCTGGCCGGTCGTCGCCCGCGCCGGACAGGACGAGGCGGACGCGGCGGGTGCCCTGCGCGCGCAGCGAGTCCAGGAGGGTGACCAGGCGCGGCCAGTGGCCGCCGCCATTGCCCTGCCCAGCGCCCTCCGAGCCGACCATGACGGTGACGATGTCCGCCTCGGCGCCGAAGGTGTGGGCCACTTCGGCCAGGACGGCCATCGGGAAGGAGTCGTCGTCCACCGAGCGGACCAGGAGGACGCCGTCGATGTCCTCGACGAGGGGGGCGGGGACGGACTCCGCCGCACCGGCGCCGCGGCTCGTACCGGCCGTAGCGCCCGTACGGGTCGCGCCGCCCGTACCGCTCGCGCCGCCGCCCTTGCGGGACAGGCGGGAGGCCCAACGGCTCATGCCTGGCCCTCCCCGTGGTCCCCGTACCGTGCCGTCGTGCGCGACGGCGACCGCGGCCGTCCCGCGCCCTGCTGGCTCATCACTGTCCTCGTTCGGTGAGTCGTTCCCGGCCGGTCACGCGAGCCTGCGTGCGCCGGCGGGTCTCCGCGGACCGGGCGGATGCGTCCTCACCTCGCGCCACGAGAGACCGGCCCGCTCGGTGTCAGCGCGGGAGCGACGGGACAACGATGTCCGTCACCTCGCGCCGTACCGGACGCGTACCGCTCGCGGACGTGTGGGAGACACCCCACCACCTGCCCTCCCCTGCCCAATCCCGGCCGACCGGAACGACGTTGCTCGGCGGCCGGTGCACTGCCTATCCCTGTGGAGCGATAATCGGCCCTATTGGTTGGGTCATTCAGGCATCCAGATATATCAGACCCCAATGGCACCACGGTGTCGGACCGGCCAACGCCGCGTGGCCGCCCACCGTATGACCCGGCCGGGAGCACGGCGGCCGACCGCGGCCGACGGCCCTGCCGGCCTTCCGGCCCTTCTCCCGCCTGCCGCTCCGGACGCTCAGCACGGGGCCCGATCGTGCTCAGACGGTGACCAACCCATGCTCAGCCACGGGGAATCGGGGATCGCCGTCAGTAACATCGCGTCCCGTCCCCCGCCTCCCGCACCCGAGTGCCGTCCCCGGCTCCCGTGACCGTCCACAGGAGAGGTCCGTGTCAGCGGCATTGCCATGCCTATTGACCTGTTTGGCGAGAAGTTAATTCGCTCCGTCCCGGCCGAGGAGCAGTTCACGTATCCCGTGAGCGTCGTTCTCTCGCTGCACCGCGAGCGGACCCCGGCCCTGCTGCGCGCCCTGCGCACCCACCACGTACTGCCCGCGCTGTGCCACCCCTGGGGTTCGGAATCCGCCTACCGCACGCTGCTGCGCAGGGCCGGGACCCCCCTCACCGTGCTGGACGTCCCGAGCCCGCGCGGGACCGGTGATCTGGGCCAGCGCGTCCACGCCCTCAGCCACCTGTCGTCCGTGGTGGTGCTGGTGCCCGACCGTACGGACTCCGCTGACCTGCTGCTGGCCGGCGCCGCCAACGTCATCCCGCGCGACACGGACCCCCGTGAACTGGCCGACCGCATCCTCGCCGAACGGCGCTGGCTCGACACCAGGTCCTCGCCCCGCCGGCCGCCGGAAGCACCGCGCCACGGATCGCCGCGCCCCCAACGCGGCACCCAGCAGGTCCTGTTCGACATCCTCCGCACCACCGCGCGCCCCTGGTGCTGCCACGACCTGTGCCTCCTGCTCGGCGCGGCCGACGAGCCGATGACCCGCCGCGCCTTGCAGGCCCGGATCGTACGGCTCAACGAGCGCTTGGCGCCTGACGGTATATCAGTCGACTGCGCCTCCCAGTGGGGCCGCACCACCTTCAGGGGCCTCACCGCCGAACCGCCAAGAGCGGAAGCCCCATTGAGGCCCGCGTGAGGCCCGCGTGAGGCCCTGACGTCGTGGCCCAGGCGGTTAAGGACGATCCCTCCCTGCGTAATCTCGCGGGTTACGCCTTCCTCGGCGGGGTCTTCTTCCTGGTCTCCGCGCTGCGCCTCGAGCGCGTGGGCTCTCCCGCCTGAACGCCCCTGGCCCGGCTGCGCGTTGGCGCTCCTGCGCGTTTTCCTGCCAACGCGTCGCCGCGGCTACGCGTCGTCGCGCCGTGCGGCCAGGATTCCGATCAGGCGCGCCCGTTCGGCCTCGGTCGCCCCCGGCAGCGTGATGCGGTCCCCGCCGACCTCCCACACGACCGTCGTGTCCGGCCGTTGCCGCGCCGGCCAGCCGCTGACCGCCGTGATCAATGTCGTCAGCACTCCCCCCGACGCCGCCGGCGTGATCACCGGCGCCGCCCACGAATGCGCGTCCCCCTTCGCCCCCTCCGGCGCCGCCTCGCCCCGCGGGCGCACCTCCCGTACCCCGTCCTCGTCCCCCGCCAGGAGCTCCGCCCTCAACCCCCGAGCGGCCCGCTCCACTTCCCCGCCATCCGCCCCGTCCCCCGGCCCACCGGCCGAGTCACCGCGAGTGCGAAGCGAGCGAAAGCAGCAGATGCGAGGACTCCGGATGCTGGAAGTCCGAGTGCGCCCCGGCGGGCGACAGCCGGGTCCCCCAACCACCCCGGTAGAGCCATCCCGCGTCCACGTTCACGATGCGGTGGTCGAGATCGTCCAGCCGGTACGCGGTGCGCGTCGTCCGCAGCCGGATCGAGGACTGCGGTACGGGCGTCCTGCCGACGCCCGAGTGGCCGATCCCCGACGCCCCTTCCGCCCGCAGATGCCAGAAGCCCGTCGCCCGGTCCCAGCGGGAGTGGGTGAGGACCAGCGGCCCCCGCAAGGGCGCGCCCGCCCGGCCGGGGGCGGGGAACAGCGAGGTGAAGGAGTCGGTGAACGCGTCGCGCGGCGCGGCCATCTGGAAGATCAGCATGCTGTCGACGGTGAAGGGCCGGGCACCCCGTAGGACAGCCCGGTGACCGGCGCGTAGACGCCCCGGGCCGCCGTCTCGTACGGATCGATCTCCTCCCACCCCCGCCACGGCTGCCCGCTGGGCTCCGGGTCCACCGCGAACGTGCCCCGCGCCATGAGCACCGGGAGCTGCACCGCGTTCCCGTACCTCTGATACGCGTCGACCGGCAGCTCAACTTGCGATACTGAGGCGGTCAGCTCACCGCCACATCCCGCGCACGCAAAACGAACAACCACCCTGCAAAACAGCCGCATCGTCGCATTTCAGCGGCAACCGCCTCACCGGTTTTCCGCGCCGCGACGGCCGCCATGCGGTGATGCTCGCTTGCCGCTCGCAAGCGGACTACGGGAGGCGGAGAGATAGCCTTTTCGGCCTCAGCCGAGCCGTTCCAGGCGAAGAGTGCGTGGTGCGCGAGAACGTCCCGGATGCCGCGCTGCGACGCGCCGTCCTGGGTGGCGCCGCCGAGGCGTTGCCCAGGACGGTTTCGAGGCCGCAGCCATGGCGCGATGAAGGGCAGTGCGCCGCACAGCAGAACGGATAGCTCCCGGCGTCCGAGGAAGTGCCCGGCTTCTTCTGCGGAGGTACAGCGGGGCGGCGAAGGTGTGATGTCGCTCACTTCGTCAAGTGTTTCAGGTGCGATACGCGGCTTTTAGTTGCTACGCAAGCGGTGATTCGTGACGGTCTGCAGTTATTTGGCGAGCCGACTGAGCCTTCGGCTCACTCAAGTCGTCTATGCCTGCCCTTTAGCTCCACATGGCAGTTCCTTTGAACTACTCCCCTCCGTGTGATGGATGTGTGAAGATCCGACCGTTTTCTAGTCGCGGGGGCAGCTCTGCGCCTTGGGGGTTCTGACGAGGAGGGGTCGTGGGGATGTTCTGGGGGGGTGCTCGGCGTTCCGCGCCGGGCGGTCTGAGACACGCACGTTCATCGTCTTGCTCGTCGTTGTGGTTGCGGCGGGTGTCGGTGCTTGTGGTGATGGCGCTGGCCGTTGAGGCGGCGACGGTCGCGGCGGATTCGGGGGTGGCGTTCGCCGCTCCTCGGTCCGAGGGGGAGGGGACGGTCGCGTCGGCGCCGTCGTACGGGGTGGCGGAGGCGCGGGATGTGCTGTCGGCGCGGCTGATGGCACGGTTGCAGGGCCGGCGGATCGAGGCGTTGAGCGAGCGTACGGATGCTTCGCAGACGTTCGTGAACGCCGACGGAACGGTGACGTACACCGCGTTCGCGGAGCCGAAGTGGACCCAGCGCGGCGGCTCGTGGGTGAATCTGGACCCCACGCTCCAGTTGCGGGCCGATGGCAGTGTCGTGCCGGTGGCGGCCGAGACGGATCTGGTGCTGTCCGGCGGTGGTTCGGGGCCGTTGGCTTCGTTGACGGTCGACGGCAAGAACCTGTCGCTGACGTGGCCGACGGCGTTGCCGATGCCGGTGCTGTCCGGTGCGAAGGCGACGTACGCGAACGTGCTGAAGGACGTGGACCTTGAGTTGACCGCTTCGCTGAAGGGCGGGGTGGAGGAGACGCTGGTGGTCAAGTCCGCCGAGGCGGCCTCCGGCACGGGGCTGTCGGATCTGGTGCAGAGCGTGTCGACCAGCAACGGCGTCATCGCGGCGACGGACGCGGGCGGGAATCTGACGGTGACCGACGGCACCGGCCGTCTGCTGGTGAACTCTCCGGCGCCGGTGATGTGGGACTCCGCGACCAGTACCGAGCCCGCTGTGGCGGGCGGCGGGAGCAGCACCGCCGGGCTCGCGCCCGCGGAGGCGGACAAGGCGAAGCCCCGCGCGGGCACCCGTTCCACCGCCCAGGGGCCGGGTTCGCACGCCCACCATGCGGCGGTGAAGACCACGTTGAAGGACCGCAAGCTCCATCTGACGCCCGACCGTGGGCTGTTGACGGCGAAGAGCACCGTCTTCCCGGTCTACATCGACCCCGCCTATGTGCCGCACCCGGCCAGTGGCAGCCGCCTGCACTGGAACGAGGTGCAGCAGGCGTACCCGAACACGTCGAACTACGACTCCAGCCCATCGAACGGCAACGGTGTCGGGTACCAGGGGTTTTCCTCGCCGAAGGGAATCGAGCGGACCTACTACCGCGTCAGCATTCCCTCGGCGATCTGGGGTGGCACGGTGCTGAGCGCCGACATGAAGATGACGGAGAGCTATTCCGCGTCGTGCGGCACCACGTCCTACGGTGTCCAGGCGTGGTCCACGAATGTCTTCGACGCCTCCACCACGTGGGCCAACGCGCCGGGGAAGGTCGCCCAGCAGAGCTCGGTGAACTTCGGTCCAGCGTGTACGTCCAGCCCGTCGGGGACGTTCAGTTTCATGAACCAGGTCACCAACGCCGCCGCGAACCACTGGCAGACCATCTGCTTCGTGCTGGTCGCCAGCAGTGAGACCAACGAGGTCCAGTTCAAGCGGTTCTCCAGCGCCGCGTCACTGTCGATCACGTACAACACCCCGCCCACCACGCCGACTTCGCTGGCGGCCTCGCCGACGGCGACCGACGGTTACGCGGCCAGTGCGACTCCGACGCTGTCGGCGAAGGCCACCGACGCCAACAGTGACACCGTGCGGCTGGACTACCAGGTGCTGTCGGGTACCACCGTCAAGGCTTCGGGGAGTTCGGCGTTCGTCAACTCCGGCACTGCTGGTACGTGGAAGGTGTCCACGGCTCTGGCGGACGGTTCCTACACGTGGAAGGTCAGGGCGTACGACGGCCGCGACTATTCCGCGTGGACGGCGGCCAAGTCCCTGATCATCGACACCACGGCACCGGCCAACACCACCGTGTCCTCCACCGCTTTTCCGGCGGGGGCCTGGTCCGGCACCCCAGACGCCTCGGGGAACTTCACCGGCTCCTTCACCTTCACCCCACCCAGTACGGACGTGGGCCTGGTGGCCTGGCAGCTGGACGATGGCGCCTGGACCTACACCTCCACCACAGGCGCCGCGTTCACCAAGTCATTGACGTTCAGGGCGGGTAAGCACACGCTGATCGCGAAGACCCACGACAAGGCCGGGAACCTCGCCTCCGGTACGTACTACGTCTTCTACGCCGGATCCGGTGCGGCGCTGCTGACCCCGGCGCAAGGTGACCGGCCAGCCCGCCGGGTGGCATTGACCGGGCAGGGCAAGCCCGCCGAGACCGGTGTGACCTATCAGTACCGGATCGGTGAGACCGACACCTGGCACAACGTGCCCACCGCCCATGTGACCGTCCGTTCATCCGGTGCGCCGGTCGTTTCCTGGCCGCTGGCCGCGCCGGGCGGAGAACCGGTCGCGCTGACCTGGAACATCACCGACACGTTCACGCAGGACGGTCCTGTCGATGTCCGGGCGGTGTTCACCGACGGCACGACGAGCGACAACTCGCCCGTGAACACCGTTACCGTGGACCGCAACGCGGGCACCGCCCCCTTGCTGAGCGCGGGTCCGGCCTCGGTGAACGCCCTGACCGGTGACGCCTCGCTGTCGGCCACCGACGCCTCCGGGTTCGATCTCACCGTCACCCGTAGCGCCTCCTCCCGCCGTCCCACGAACGGGTCGGCGCAGGAGGGGCAGGCGGCGATCTTCGGTCCGCAGTGGACGGCGGGCACCACCGCCGAGATCACCGGCTCGGACTGGTCCTACCTCCGTAAGGCGTCGGACAGGTCGGTGGCGCTGGTCGATGCGGACGGTGATCCGACCGGGTTCACCGCGGCCTCCGGCGGCGGGTGGAAGCCCGAACCGGGCGCGGAGGACCTGACACTGACCGGCTCCCTGCTCACCGGCACCTTCACCCTGAAAGACAGCGAAGGCACGACCACCACGTTCGCGAAGGTCGACCCCTCGGCCACGACGTGGCAGGTGACCTCGACGTTCCTGCCGACCACCAACTCCACCACCCAGGTCGTCTCGGAGAAGATCCCGGTCGGCAACACGTTCCTGGCCCGCCCGAAGTACGTGATCGCGCCGACGTCCGCGGTGACGCAGTCCACCTGCGCCACGACTCCCGGAACCAAGGGCTGCCGCGTACTGGAATACGTGTACGCCACGGCCACGACCGCGACCGCCTCGGTGTTCGGGAACTTCAACGACCAGGTCTCCCAGATCAGACTGTGGGGAACCGACCCCGGCGCGTCCGCGGCGACCGCGGTCACGGTCGCGCAGTACGCCTACGACACCACCGGCCGCCTGCGCCAGCAGTGGGATCCGCGTATCAGCCCGTCGCTGAAGACGGCTTACGACTACGACAGCGCGGGCCGGATCACCACGCTGACCCCGCCCGGTGAACTGCAGTGGACGTTCGCCTACGGCAGCGCCGGGAACACCGCGACGGCGGGCGACGGGATGCTGCTGTCGGCCTCCCGGCCGACGCTCACCCCCGGAAGCGCCACCCAGACCAACGGCACCGCGAGCACGAACCTGGTCTACGACGTGCCGCTGAGCGGCGGTAAGGCGCCCTACCCGATGTCCGGCGGCGACGTCACCGCCTGGGGGCAGAGCGACGCGCCCTCGGACGCGACGGCGCTGTTCCCCTCGGACGCCGTACCCGCGTCGCACGACGGCGCCGCGCTGACCGCCAACGCCTACCAGCGCGCGATCATCGCCTACACCGACGCCTCGGGCCGTCAGGTCAACACCGCCAACCCCGGCGCACACATCACCACCACCGAGTACGACCGGTACGGTCACACCGTCCGTGAGCTGACCGCAGCCAACCGTGAACTGGCCCTCGCCACCGACGGCGACAGCCTGGCCGAGCAGCAACAACTCGGCATCGACGCTCTGCCGTCCGCCGAGCGGGCTCAACTGCTGTCGACCGTATCGGTGTTCAACACCACAAGCGTGGCGGCCGACGCCGGTACGAACAAGGACACCGACCCGGCCAACGCCGGCCAGCGGGAGCTGGAGAAGTCCGGCCCCCTGCACATGGTCACCCTTGCCAAGGCCCTGCCCGCGACCGCGGGCGGCACCAGCCTGCCCGCAGGGTCCTTCGTCCCGGCACGTGCGCACACCGTCACCGCGTACGACCAGGGCCGCCCGACCAACGGCACCCCCACCGTGACCAACCAGCCGACCACCGTCACCATCGGCGCCGACGTCCACGCGGGCGACGCCTACACCAGTGACGGTGACACCCGGACCAGCACCACCGGATACGACTGGACCAAGGGCCTGCCCACCACTACGGTCACCGACCCGGCCGGACTGAACCTGGTCAAGACCACCGCCTACGACGCTCAGGGCCGCGTCATCAAGACCACCCTGCCCAAGTCCACCGGCACCGACGCGGGGGCCACCGTCACGACCTACTGGTCCGCCACCGGCACCGGCGCCTGCAACGGACGACCTGAATGGGCCGACCTGCTCTGCTCGACCGGCCCGGCCGCCGCGATCACCGGCGGCGGCACCAACCCGTCGCAACTGCCCACCACAACCACGACCTACGACCGGTGGGGCAGCGCCGCCACCGTCACCGACACGGCAGGCAGCAGCACCCGCACCACCACCACGAGCTATGACGCGGCCGGACGTACCATCGGCACCTCGGTGACCGGAGGAATGGGCACCGCCGTGCCTGGTGCCACGACGTCCTACGACCAGGCGACCGGCAAGCAGGCCACCATCACTGCCGGCGGCCACACAGCCAGCCAGACCTACGATCTCCTTGGTCGGCAGATCTCCTACAGCGACGGTGCGGGTAACACGGCCACCACCTGGTACGACGCCCTCGACCGGCCCATCAGGGTGACCGACTCGGCCCCGTCGACCACCACCTACACCTACGACACCGCCCGTGATCCGCGGGGTCTCGAAACCGGCCGCGCCGACTCCGTCGCAGGCACCTTCAACGCCACCTACGACTCCGACGGCCGCCTGGCCACAGAGGCCCTGCCAGGCGGTTACACCGTGACGTTCACTCGGGACGAAACCGGCGCCGACACCTCACGCACCTACGCCAGTGACAACGACGGCCTGATCGTCACGGCTGACTCGGCCACCCTGACTGTCCATGGCCAGCAGGTCACCCACACCACCGACACCGGAAACCAGGCCTACACCTACGATGCCGCAGGCCGGCTGACTGACATCGAAGACGTCCAAGACGCCACCATCACCCACCGCGCCTACGCCTTCGACAAGAACACCAACCGCACCAGTCTCACGACGACAGTCGACAACCCCGACGGCACCGCCGGAACCCCGGCCACAGTCAACTACACCTACGACAGCGCCGACCGTCTCTCCACAGCGGGCACGGTCTACGACGCACTGGGCCGGACCACTGTCCAGGCCACCGGCGCTACCCTCGGCTACTACGCGAACGACGTCCTCCAGCAGGAGACGATCGGCGGGAAGCGCGAGCGCTGGAGTCTCGACGCTGAGAACAGGCTTTCTCTGTCCACCGTGGAAACCCAGCAAACAGATGGCAGTTGGACAGCAACGAGCAGCACGGTCAGTCACTTCGGCTGCGGTTGTGACAGCCCAACCTGGTCACAGAGCGGCGGCACTATCGCCCGTAACGTTCAGGACTTGGAAGGTCGGTTGAGTGCCATCACTACCGCGACCGGTGGTGTGAGCCTCCAGCTCACCGATTTGCACGGCGACGTCACTGTCCAGCTTCCCTTGGACGCAAGCCAATCGCTCTCGGTTTACCGTTACGATGAATTCGGCAACGCCATCGGAACATCCGCAACCCCAACCTACGGCTGGCTTGGCGCTTACGAGCGGGGCAGCGATCACATCGGGGGCGTGATGCTTATGGGCGTGAGGGCGTACGACCCCTCCACGGGTCGCTTCCTCCAGACGGACTCCGTGCCCGGCGGCAACGCGAACGCCTATACCTACCCTTCGGACCCGATCAGATCCTTTGACCTCACAGGCCAGTTCAAGGTCACCTGGGGGTGGGTCAGCGGGACGATCTACCTCAACAGAAGGGAAACCAAGAAGGC
The DNA here is from genome assembly GCF_042957385.1 of Streptomyces sp. NPDC008079. Classification (NCBI taxonomy): domain Bacteria; kingdom Bacillati; phylum Actinomycetota; class Actinomycetes; order Kitasatosporales; family Streptomycetaceae; genus Streptomyces; species Streptomyces sp. NPDC008079. The sequence goes on along the minus strand of NZ_JBIBIC010000012.1, from coordinate 117,161 downwards.
GGGCCGCGCCGCCACCGCGGCCACCATCGTCAATGCGGCGTCCACAGTTCTCGTTGGCTCGGGTGTCGGGGTCATCGCGAAGTGGGTCTTTATGAACGCCGGGACCATCGCGGTGAAGGCCCAGTGGGCATACGCGGACCACAAATGCCTCAAGCTGAAGTGGCCTTTTGGATATCCTGGGTTGATTCCAGGTAGCTACAAAAAGGGGTACTGCAAGTAACATGCGCAATCTGAGTGCATTCAGCATGCTATTGAGCGGCCTCGTCCTCGTAATCGCGACAATCGCCATGATCACGACGGACGACATGTGGGTGCGTACCGGGTTCGGCGTGGCGGCGGTGTTCGTCGTGGTAGGCACCGTGCGGGAGATTCGGAACTCTCGACGAGACCGATAAGCCATCTCGGCCAGGTGCCGGGTCACGCCCACATGGCGTGACCCGGCATTCGGTAAGTTCGAAGACCCGCTATGCGCCGCCGCGATCGACCAACGCCTCGCCTACGACGAATTCGGCAACCCCGAAACCCCCACCACCCGATACGGCTGACTCGGCGGCAAACAACGCTCCAGCGAAACCCTCACCGCCGCCACCCTCATGGGCGTCCGCCTCTACGACCCCACCACCGGCCGCTTCCTCCAAACCGACCCCATCCCCGGCGGCAACGCCAACGCCTACGAATACTGCAACGGCGACCCCGTCAACTGCTACGGCCTCGACGGTAAATTCGGCAGTTGGCACTGGCGCAACCCGATCCACGTAAGCCGCTGGAGCCCTCTCCACCGCGACTGGGGAAGCGTTGCCAAGAATTCCTGGAAATGGACGAAGCAGCGCACTCGTCACTATTCCCCCGCACCCTTTAATAGTGCCCTGCGCTATACAAGCACAGTTTTTCGAAATCACTATTTCCGGGCCTGCCTCTGGGGCGGAGCCTCGGGAATAGGTATTTCCGCAGTGACCAAGGTGGCCAAAAAACTTCTGCCAGGCGCCCTGCTGGTTGGCCGTGCGGTCGGAGCAGGGCAATATCGATAAAACTAAAGAGGGCCAATCGTATGGAAAATAAGCAAAGCAGAAGTCAGGGGAGGTGGCGGGTGAATGAACCTCTGAATTTCATCGGGTTCACCTGCTGCATGGTGTCCATGGTGGTCATACGGGCAGCGTGGCCGCGTTCTCCCGAATGGGTACCTCCGCTTGCCTCAGTGGCGATTGGCTACGTCTGCTGGTTGACGTATCGCCTACTGAGAAGGAGAGGGGAATGAAAGAAGAGCGAGAATTCGGAACTCTCGACGAACGGACCCGCGCCGCCGTCGGCAAGGCGTACACGGACAGCCCCGACGAGGGCGACGAGATGTCGGTACGCCTGCGGATTCGGTGCGGGCCCTGGGGCCGCGCACCTCCTCCGCCGCAGGTCAGACGGCCCTCCGCGCAAGCGGCTACACGTTAAAGCGGAATTCGACCACGTCGCCGTCCTGCATCACGTATTCCTTGCCCTCCATGCGGGCTTTGCCCTTGGCGCGGGCTTCGGCCACGGAGCCGGTGGAGACGAGGTCGGCGAAGGAGATGACCTCGGCTTTGATGAAGCCCTTTTGGAAGTCGGTGTGGATGACGCCGGCGGCCTCGGGGGCGGTGGCGCCGCGCTTGATGGTCCAGGCGCGGGATTCCTTGGGGCCGGCGGTGAGGTAGGTCTGGAGGCCGAGGGTCTCGAAGCCGACGCGGGCGAGGGTGGCGAGGCCGGGCTCCTCCTGGCCGACGGACTGGAGGAGTTCGAGGGCTTCGGCGTCGTCGAGCTCGACGAGGTCGGACTCGAGCTTGGCGTCGAGGAAGATCGCCTCGGCGGGGGCCACGAGGGCGCGCTGCTCGTTCTTGAAGTCCTCGTCGGCCAGCTCGTCCTCGTCGACGTTGAAGACGTAGAGGAACGGCTTGGTGGTGAGCAGGTGCAGCTCGTGGAGGAGGGTGCCCTGCTCGGTGCCCTTGGTGATGCCGCGCGAGAAGAGGGTGTCACCCGCGGCCAGGATCTCCTGGGCGGCCTCGGCGGCGGCGAGGACCGCGGCCTTCTCCTTCTGGAGGCGGGCCTCCTTGGTGAGGCGCGGGATCGCCTTCTCGACGGACTGGAGGTCGGCGAGGATCAGCTCGGTGTTGATCGTCTCGATGTCGTCCTTGGGCGAGACGCGGCCGTCGACGTGCACCACGTTGTCGTCCTTGAAGGCCCGGATGACCTGGCAGATCGCGTCGGACTCGCGGATGTTCGCGAGGAATTTGTTGCCCAGGCCCTCGCCCTCGGAGGCGCCGCGGACGATGCCCGCGATGTCCACGAAGTCGACGGTGGCGGGCAGCACCCGCGCCGACCCGAAGATCTCCGCGAGCGTGCCGAGGCGGGCGTCGGGGACGCCCACGACTCCGACGTTCGGCTCGATCGTGGCGAACGGGTAGTTGGCCGCCAGCACGTCGTTCTTGGTCAGGGCGTTGAAGAGCGTCGACTTGCCGACATTCGGCAGACCGACGATTCCGATGGAGAGCGACACGTGGAGACTTCCCGGAGCGGTGGGCTGGTGGGTGTTCGGACGGCCACTAGTCTACGGGCCGCCGCCGTACCGCCCGGCCGCCCGTCGAACACCGGCCCGAGGACGTCACCGCACCCGGTACGGGGACCGCTCCGAGGACGCGCGCGCCAAAAAGCCCCGCCCCGCCCCGGAGGGGCAAAGCGCGTGTCCCGCCGTGCGATCACCCGACTGCCGTGCCTACTGTAAGTAGGTGGACCAACACAGTGCGCGTTCAGGTGCCGCTCCGGGACCCGGCGGAGAGGCCACAGTCGGGGTGTACCGCGCCCCGCGCCCCCGGCAGGCCGTCATGGCCACCGCGGTACGGCAGACCGTCCACCGGCTGCGTACCGCCCAGCGGCCCAGGCCACGGCTGACCGGCCTCGGCACCGGGCTGCTGACCACCGCCGTGACGGTCGCGGGCGGCGGGATCGACGTCCTGCTCTTCGACGGCCCCGGCGTCTTCTTCGGCCTGGTCTTCGTCGCGGTGTGCGTGGCGGCGGCGGTGTACGTACGCCCGTACGACCTGGTGGCGGCTCCGGTGGCGGCGCCGATCGCCTTCGCCGTGGGCATCGCGCTGACCGCCGACAGCGGGGGCGGCGGCCTGGCCGGTCATCTGCTCGGCGTCTTCACCGGGCTGGCGCTGATGACCGGCTGGCTCTACGCCGGGACGGTGCTGGCCGCCGCGATCGTCGGGATCAGAGCTTTGCGGCTGCCATCGCGGCGCCGACGATCCCCGCGTTGTTCTGCAGTTCAGCGGGAACGATCTCGGCGCTGATCCCCTTCACCAGGGGCAGGAACTTCTCCGACTTGCGGCTGACGCCGCCGCCGATCACGAACAGGTCGGGCGAGAAGAGCATCTCCACGTGCGCCAGGTACTTCTGGAGCCGGTGCGCCCAGTGCTCCCAGCTCAGGTCCTCGTCCTCGCGGGCCTTGACCGACGCCTTCTTCTCCGCGTCGTGCCCGTGCAGCTCCAGGTGGCCCAGTTCCGTGTTGGGCACGAGATTGCCGTCCACGAACAGGGCGCTGCCGATGCCGGTGCCCAGCGTCAGCATGATGACCGTGCCGCCCCGGCCGCGGCCCGCGCCGAACGTCATCTCCGCGACACCCGCCGCGTCCGCGTCGTTGAGCACCACCACGGGCAGGCCGAGGCGGTCGCCGAGCATGCCGCGCGCGTCCAGGCCGACCCAGCCGCCGTCCACGTTGGCCGCCGTACGGGTGGTGCCGTCCACCACCACCCCGGGGAAGGTCACGCCGACCGGGCCCGACCAGCCGAAGTGCTCGATGACCTGGTGCACCCCGTCGATCACCGACTCCGGAGTCGCGGGCTGAGGGGTGTCGATCTTGTAGCGATCGTCCGACAGGGCGCCCTGGTCCAGATCGACCGGAGCGCCCTTGATTCCCGTACCACCGATGTCCACACCGAACATATTCATGGCCCCCAGGTTAGAGGTGACGGGAAAAAGTCACCTCTTGGCGGATTCCCCGGCGGCGGCCTCGGCACGCAGATCGCGGCGCAGTTCCTTGGGCAGCGAGAACTGGATGGACTCCTCGGCGGAGGTCACCACCTGCACATCGGCGTAGCCGCGCTCGGCCAGCCAGTCCAGGACGCCGTCGACCAGGATCTCCGGGACGGACGCGCCGGAGGTGACGCCGACCGTGGTGACGCCGTCCAGCCACGCCTCGTCGCACTCCTCGGCGAAGTCGACCAGGTACGAGGCGCCGGCGCCGGACTGGAGGGCGACCTCGACCAGCCGGATGGAGTTGGAGGAGTTGCGCGAGCCGACCACGATCAGCAGGTCGGCGTCGGCGGCGATCTGCTTGACCGCGACCTGGCGGTTCTGCGTGGCGTAGCAGATGTCGTCGCTGGGCGGCGAGAGCAGGTTGGGGAAGCGCTCCTTGAGCGCGTCCACGGTTTCCATCGTCTCGTCCACCGACAGGGTGGTCTGGGAGAGCCAGACGACCTTGGACTCGTCGCGGACCGTGACCTTGGCGGCGTCGGCGGGGCCGTCGACCAGGTGCATGTGGTCGGGCGCCTCGCCCATCGTGCCGACGACCTCTTCGTGGCCGTCGTGGCCGATCAGCAGGATGTCGTAGTCGTCCTTGGAGTAGCGGACGGCTTCCTTGTGGACCTTGGTCACCAGCGGGCAGGTCGCGTCGATCGAGGCGAGGCTGCGCTGGGCGGCCTCCTCGTGGACGACGGGGGCCACGCCGTGCGCGGAGAAGATCACGATGGCGTTCTCGGGCACCTCGTCCGTCTCGTCGACGAAGATCGCGCCCTTCTTCTCCAGCGTCTGGACCACGTATTTGTTGTGCACGATCTGCTTGCGCACGTAGACCGGGGCGCCGTACTGCTCCAGCGCCTTCTCGACGGTGATCACGGCCCGGTCCACGCCCGCGCAGTACCCGCGGGGGGCGGCGAGGAGGACGCGGCGGGGGCTCGTAGCGGCAGTCATGGGGTCCATCGTACGGGGGCGCTGATCGCACGCGCGGGGGCGTACGGGGGTGCGGCCGTTCGGCGGCGGTGTCGGTCGCGCCCACTACGCTGCGGGCATGGCTCTGAACACCTCGGCGCAGACGCCGATCCCCGTCGGTGAGGTGTCGCGGCTGATCGGCGGCTGGATCGACCGGCTGGGCGCGGTGTGGGTGGAGGGGCAGATCACCCAGTTGTCGCGGCGGCCGGGCGCGGGCGTGGTGTTCATGACGCTGCGCGACCCCTCGCACGACGTGTCGATCACGGTGACGTGCTTCCGCGGTGTCTTCGAGCAGGTCGCGGACGTGGTCGGCGAGGGCGCGCGGGTGGTGATGCACGCCAAGCCCGAGTGGTACGGGCCGCGCGGCCAGCTCTCGCTGCGCGCGGTGGAGATCCGCCCGGTCGGGGTGGGTGAACTGCTGGCGCGCCTGGAGCAGTTGAAGAAGACGCTGGCGGCCGAGGGGCTCTTCGCGCTGGACCGCAAGCGGCCCATACCGTTTCTGCCGCAGCTCATCGGCCTGGTGACCGGCCGCGCCTCGGCGGCCGAGCGGGACGTGCGGGAGAACGCGCGGCTGCGCTGGCCCGCCGTCCGCTTCGAGGTGCGCAATGTGCCGGTGCAGGGCGCGAGCGCGGTGCCGCGGGTGATCGAGGCGGTACGGGAGCTGGACGCGCGTCCGGATGTCGACGTGATCGTGGTGGCGCGCGGCGGCGGCAGCGTCGAGGACCTGCTGCCGTTCTCCGACGAGGAGCTGGTCCGCGCGGTCGCGGCCTGCCGGACCCCGGTGGTCTCGGCGATCGGCCACGAGCCGGACTCGCCGCTGCTCGACCTGGTCGCCGACCTGCGGGCGTCCACCCCGACCGACGCGGCCAAGCGGATCGTGCCGGATGTGCGCGAGGAGCTGGCGCGCGTCCAGTTGGTACGGGACCGGGCGCTGCGGGTGATGCGCGGGCTGCTGGACCGGGAGGAGCGCGGCCTGGAGGCGGCGCTGAGCCGTCCGTCGATGGCGGCGCCGTACGGGATGATCGACGGCCGCGCGGCGGAGGTGGCCGACCGGGTGGACCGGGCCCGCCGCACGCTGCGCCATCTGCTGGAGCGCGCCGACGCGGATCTCTCGCACACCCTGGCGCGGGTGGTCGCGCTGTCCCCGGCCGCGACGCTGCGCCGCGGGTACGCGGTGCTCCAGCGCGAGGACGGCTCGGTGGTACGGGACCCGGCGGAGGTGGCGCCGGACGACGCGCTGCGGGCGCGGGTGGCCGAGGGCGACTTCACAGTGCGCGTCACGGAGTGATGCCGGGGTGGGCGTGGGCGGCGCGCGGTGATGTCGGCGGCGCGCGGTTCGTCAGCGCGCGGTTCGGCGGCACGCGGTGATGTCGTCGTCACGCGGTTCGGTGTCGCGCGGTGATGTCGGTGTGCGCGTCGCCTGACCTGTCCCACCCCGCGCCTAGGCTTGCCCCCATGGCAGACACGGCAGGCACCACCGATACGGCGGACCGGGAGAGCGGCAGCGCGGCCCTCGGGTACGAGCAGGCGCGCGACGAGCTGGTGGACGTCGTACGGCGGCTGGAAGCGGGCGGCGCGACCTTGGAGGAGTCCCTGGCCCTGTGGGAGCGGGGCGAGGAGCTGGCCAAGGTCTGCCGCCGCTGGCTGGAGGGCGCGCGGGCCCGGCTGGACGCGGCGCTGGCGGCGGAGGAGGACGACGAGGAGGCGGAAGACGTCACGGGGGCCGCACAGGAGTGACAGGGGTCACACTTGCCCCAGGGAATGGTTGAACGTTCACCCAGGTTGGTCGGAGTGTTCCGACGCGCCGCCCCCCGGCGCGCCCCCCTCGCACGACCGAAAGACCTGAGGATCCCGCATGACTCTCGTGCTCGACACCGCCGCCCAGGACCTGCTCTTCCGTGAGGCCCGCACCGCCAACACGTTCACCGACGAGCCGGTGACCGACGAGCAGGTCCAGGCCATCTACGACCTGGTGAAGTACGCGCCGACCGCCTTCAACCAGCAGCCGCTGCGCGTCGTCCTGGCCCGTACCGAAGAGGGGCGCGAGCGCCTGGTGCGGCACATGAGCGAGGGCAACAAGGCGAAGACGTCGACCGCGCCGCTGGTGGCGATCCTGGCCGCGGACAACGAGTTCCACGAGGAGCTGCCCACCCTGCTCCCGGTCTTCCCGCAGGCCAAGGACGTGATCTTCGCCGAGCGCCCGGTCCGCGAGCAGTCCGCCGCGCTGAACGCCGCGCTCCAGGTCGGCTACTTCATCATCGGCGTTCGCGCCGCCGGTCTGGCCGCCGGCCCGATGACCGGCTTCGACGCCGACGGCATCAACAAGGAGTTCTTCGCGGACGGCGAGCACTCGGTGCTGGCCGTGGTCAACATAGGCAAGCCGGGCGAGGCCGCCTGGTACGACCGCAACCCGCGCCTGTCGTACGAGCAGGTCGTGACGACCGTCTGATCCGTACGACGGACCGACGTATGTCCGTATGACCGGGCACCTGGTCACACGTACGTCCGTATGACCGGCTACCGGTGGGACGTATGTCCGTATGACCGGCTACCGATTACTGGCCGCCGCGCTCCTTCAGCGCGGCGGCCATCGTCGTCAGCTCCGCGTCCTTGCCGGTGCCCAGTACCACCGTGGTGACGCCCTGCTCCTTGCGGACCAGCGCGTTGTACTTCGGCCCCGCGTAGCGCTCCCAGACCAGGCCGCCCGCGGTGACCGTACGGCCGCCGTCGCGGTGCGCGCCGAAGGTGACGTCCTTGATGTACGGCTCCGCCGCGGCGTTGCTCTGCTCGACGGCGACGTACTGGTCCTCGGGGTCGACGAAGCCGATGTGCCAGGTCACCGCCTGCGGGTCGGCCGCGCTGTAGGTGACCGAGGTGGGCCGCCAGGTCGCGGGCAGCCCCTCGGGCCCCGCCACCTTGTACGGCGCGTCGCGCCGCGCCTGGCCGAGCTCCACCGAGAAGGTGACCGGCTTGGTCGGGTCGGCCTTCGAGTCGTGCGGGATGAACACGTAGATGAGGGCGGCGACGGCGCCGATCACCGCCATCGACAGCACCAGGTCCCGCACGGTCTTGTTGCCACGTTTGTCTGCTGCCACCCGACCATCGTCCCCCATGCCGGGAACGGCCCCGGACGCCGGGGTCCGCACCCTCCACGGGCCCCGGCCCGCACCGGGCACCAGGCGCTCATGTGACGTGCACCCTGCTCATATTCGCGCCGAACCGATAGGGTCGGAACACCCTCATATTCCGGCCGTCCTCGTACAGAAAGGTGCGCGTGATGACCGAACAGCATTTGCCGCCCCAGCTCGAAGTGAGCCCGGAGGCCCCCGACCGCAACCTGGCACTGGAACTCGTACGCGTCACCGAGGCCGCCGCGATGGCGGCCGGACGCTGGGTCGGCAGGGGCGACAAGAACGGGGCCGACGGCGCCGCGGTGAACGCGATGCGCACCCTCGTCCACACCGTCTCGATGAACGGCGTCGTCGTCATCGGCGAGGGCGAGAAGGACGAGGCGCCGATGCTCTACAACGGCGAGCGGATCGGTGACGGCACCGGGCCCGAGTGCGATGTCGCCGTCGACCCGGTGGACGGCACCACGCTGACCGCCAAGGGCATGCCGAACGCGGTGGCGGTGCTCGCCGTCGCCGACCGCGGCACCATGTTCGACCCCTCGGCCGTCTTCTACATGGACAAGCTGGTGGTCGGCCCCGAGGCCGCCGAGTACGTCGACATCACCGCGCCGCCCGCGGTCAATGTGCGCCGGGTCGCCAAGGCCAAGGGCAGCGCGCCCGAGGACGTCACCGTCGTGGTGCTCGACCGGCCGCGGCACGACGGCATCGTGAAGGAGATCCGCGAGACCGGCGCCCGGATCAAGTTCATCGCCGACGGCGACGTGGCGGGCGCGATCATGGCGGTGCGCGAGGGCACCGGCGTGGACATGCTGCTGGGCATCGGGGGCACGCCCGAGGGCATCATCGCGGCCTGCGCGATCACCTGCCTCGGCGGCACGATCCAGGGCAGGCTGTGGCCGAAGGACGACGCCGAGCGGCGCCGTGCGCTGGACGCCGGGCACGACCTGGACCGGATTCTGCACACCAAGGACCTGGTCAGCGGCGAGAACGTCTTCTTCGTCGCCACCGGGATCACCGACGGCGAACTGCTGCGCGGGGTGCGGTACCGCGCGGAGACCGCCACCACCTCGTCGCTGGTGATGCGCTCCAAGTCCGGCACGATCCGGCAGATCGACTCCACGCACCGGCTGTCCAAGCTGCGGGCGTACAGCGCGATCGACTTCGACCGGGCGCGCTGAGGCCCGCTCCCCGTCTTCGGTACGTCCTTCGGTATGTCGGCTGCCGCCTGCCGCGGCGCACTCGGGCCCCGTATTCCCGGATGCGGCGCGGCGGGCGGCGCCCGGCCGACGAAACTCCTGAGCCGCTGAGCCGTACGGTCAGCCCGCGGCGGCGATCTGCGGGTCGGGGCGCTGGAGTTCGACCTCGCGACGGCGGCGGCGGGCCAGCACCACGCGGCGCTCGGCGGCGGTCATGCCGCCCCACACCCCGTACGGTTCCGGCTGGAGCAGGGCGTGTTCGCGGCATTCGAGCATCACCGGGCAGCGCGCGCACACGCGTTTGGCCGCCTCCTCCCGGGACAGACGAGCGGCAGTGGGCTCCTTCGACGGGGCGAAGAACAGCCCCGCCTCGTCACTGCGGCAGGCGGCCTCCGAGTGCCAGGGCCCGCCCAGATCCCGCGGATGACCGGGCGGGTAGGCGGTGTCCGTGACGGGCTCGATCGGTTGAAGCACGGGATACTCCTGACGACGGCTCGGCGATTGCCACCCTGGCGCGTCACCGACCACTCCCCCGGCGGGCGCGGATCTCAACGGCGGCAGTGCGGCGGCGTGCTCGAACCCCTACCCGCTGTACGCGACTTCATGCGCACCGTGTTCGCCCGGCGCGAGAGCCCCGCAAGCCTGTGACCTGCGGATGGCGGAAACACGCACGATGCTTGGCGCACTTACGCACCATCAATCACAGCCGTTACGGAGTCGGGGGGCGTGAAACCGCCGCTGCCCGCTCACCCGTGCGCGAGGCCGCCTCACCCCGGCGCCGGAGGCTCCCCCGACCGGTCCCGCGCCTCAGCTCTCGAGGTTCTTCTTCGTCCAGTCCTTGACCTTCTTGCCGCGCTTGGCCTTCGCCTCGACGCCGCCCCAGAAGGCGAAGCCGTCGATGCGGACCACCGGCGCGTCGGCGTCCGGCGCCTCGAACGCCTTGACGTCGGAGCCGCCCATGATGCCGACGACCCCGCCGCCGCGCAGCGTCACGTTCTCCGGCAGCTTGACGCTGATGCCGCCCATGATCGCGGTGCAGTGGATGACCAGTTCGGGCGAGGTGAACGTGGCCTCGGTGAGGTCGATCTCGACGCCGCCCATGATCGCGACCGCGGTGATCCGGTGGCCGACGCGCCAGCGGCCCTTGCGCTCGGCCCCGCCGAGGATGCCGACCAGGTTCGGGTTCTCGCCGCTGGGGTCGGGGGCGTAGTGGTAACCGCCGCGCGCCGCGGGGGCGGGCGCCGGTGCGCTGGTCCTGCCCACCGGCAGATCCCGTACCAGCGGCTCCAGTTCGCCCATCGTCTTGGCCGCGTAGACCTGGTCGAGCCGCTCGGAGTGCTCCGACGAGTCCAGACGGCCCTCGGCCAGGGCCTCGCGCAGGATGTCGGCGATCCGGTCCCGGTCCGCGTCCGACGCCCGCAGGTCCGCTTCCGCGGTGGGCTTGCCCGTACGCACCGGCTGGGGCTGCTCTTGCGCGCGTTTCTGGAGCTGCGATTCGTCCACGTCCCTACGGTACACAGACGCGATAGATCGCGACTACCCCGAAGTACCCCCTAGGGGTCCGGCCCGCCCGGCCGTTCGGGGGCGTTCTAGAATCGGGAGGCCGCAGCGCCGCCGCCGAGTGAGGAATGCCCCATGCCTGAGTTCGCCTACACGGATCTGCTTCCCCTCGGCGAGGACCCCACCACGTACCGCCTGCTCACCGCCGAGGGTGTCAGCACCTTCGAGGCGGACGGGCGTACGTTCCTCACGGTCGATCCGGAGGCGCTGCGGCTGCTCGCGGCCGAGGCGATGCACGACATCTCCCACTACCTGCGCCCGACCCACCTCGCGCAGCTCCGCCGCATCCTGGACGACCCGCAGGCGAGCCCCAACGACAAATTCGTCGCGCTCGACCTGCTGAAGAACGCGAACATCGCGGCGGCCGGCGTGCTCCCGATGTGCCAGGACACCGGTACGGCGATCGTCATGGGCAAGCGCGGCCAGCAGGTCCTCACCGCGGGCGGCGACGAGGAGGCGCTGTCGCGCGGGATCTACGACGCGTACACCAAGCTCAATCTGCGCTACTCGCAGATGGCCCCGCTGACGATGTGGGACGAGAAGAACACCGGCTCCAACCTGCCCGCGCAGATCGAGCTGTACGCGACGGACGGCGGCGCGTACAAGTTCCTCTTCATGGCCAAGGGCGGTGGCAGCGCCAACAAGTCCTTCCTCTACCAGGAGACGAAGGCGGTGCTGAACGAGGCGTCGATGATGAAGTTCCTTGAGGAGAAGATCCGTTCGCTGGGTACGGCGGCCTGTCCGCCGTACCACCTGGCGATCGTGGTGGGCGGGACCAGCGCCGAATTCGCCCTGAAGACGGCCAAGTACGCCTCCGCGCACTACCTGGACGAGCTGCCTGCCGAGGGCTCGGCGGCCGGACACGGCTTCCGGGACAAGGAGTTGGAGCAGAAGGTCTTCGAGCTGACGCAGAGGATCGGGATCGGGGCGCAGTTCGGCGGGAAGTACTTCTGCCACGACGTGCGGGTGGTGCGGCTGCCGCGGCACGGCGCGTCGTGCCCGGTCGCCATCGCGGTGTCCTGCTCGGCGGACCGGCAGGCGCTGGCGAAGATCACCGCCGAGGGCGTCTTCCTGGAGCAGTTGGAGACGGACCCGGCGCGTTTCCTGCCGGAGACCACCGACGAGCACCTGGACGACGACGTCGTACGCGTCGACCTCAACCGGCCGATGGACGAGATCCGCGCCGAGCTGACCAAGTACCCCGTGAAGACCCGGCTTTCGCTGTCCGGGCCGCTGGTCGTGGCCCGCGACATCGCGCACGCCAAGATCAAGGAGCGGCTGGACGCGGGCGAGGAGATGCCGCAGTACCTGCGCGACCACGCCGTCTATTACGCGGGCCCGGCCAAGACGCCCGAGGGGTACGCCTCGGGCTCCTTCGGGCCGACCACCGCGGGCCGGATGGACGCCTACGTCGAGCAGTTCCAGGCCGCGGGCGGCTCCTTCGTGATGCTCGCCAAGGGCAACCGCAGCAAGCAGGTCACCGACGCGTGCGCCGCCCACGGCGGCTTCTACCTCGGCTCCATCGGCGGCCCCGCCGCCCGCCTCGCCCAGGACTGCATCAAGCGGGTCGACGTCCTCGAATACGCCGAGCTCGGCATGGAAGCCGTCTGGAAGATCGAGGTCGAGGACTTCCCCGCCTTCGTCGTCGTCGACGACAAGGGCAACGACTTCTTCCAAGACCCTTCCCCCTCCCCCACCTTCACCACCATCCCCCGCCGCCAAGGCGCCTGACCCCTGCGGGAAGCTCGCCGCCTACGGGTCTGCCGCGCCGCGGGGGGCCGCCGCGGGGGGGGCGCGCGCCGCGCGGGGGCGGTAGCCGCGGACGCGCACGGCGCGGGAACGGGCGGGTACCGCCCTGCGGGGCGCTGGCGGCACGGCTGCGTGCAGACCCGCGGCAGGGGGGCGGACCTCCGCAGAGGCGGGCACGGGCACGTACCACCCTGCGCGGCACCACCCGCCCGTGCCGAAGGGGCGGCCCGGCGGGGGGCCGCTGATTACGCCAGCACGCAGCGCCCGGGCGGCGGGGCCGGCCGAGAACCGCACGGCGGCGGGGCACCACCCGCCCGTGCCCAAGGGGCGGCCCGGCGGGGGGACCGCTGATTACGACAGCGCGTGGCGCTGGGGGTCGGTGGTGAACGCCAGCGCGTGGCGCCGGGGGTTGGTATAGGCCAAGGGCAGGGGGTGGACCTTCACGAAATCCGCAAGAAGTGGAGGGCTTGCAGGCCAGGGTGGTCGGGGGGTGGCGGAATGCCCGGCTCGCGCAGCGGGGCCGATTCATCAACCGTTGACATGTCCTTAGCGGGAGCGGAACATTCCGTACCTGGGAGAGCGCTCTCCCAACTGACGGCCCGTCATGACGCCTGCCGCCACGTCGTGCCGTCAGCCCCCCATGCGCACCATCAAGCAGGAGGTCTCCATGGCACGGAGGACCAGAAGGATCCCGGGGCTGCTCATAGCCCTGTCACTCGCCGCTACCGGCCTCGGTATCGGCGGGGTCGCGATGACGACCGGAAACGCTTCCGCCAGCACACCGGCCGCCGCGGACCACGCGGCCGACCACGCCGGGATGCCCGGCATGGCGATGCCGCTGACCGGCAACGGACTGGCGTCCGGCGACGACCCGGACGGCGACGGCTACATCATGGCGAACCCGCCGGTCACCGGCGTGACGCCGTCGACGTACGAGCCGCCGCACGCGTACTTCCACGAGTTCCAGGCCCAGTGTGCCCCCACGCACACGGCGCCGGACGACCCGATCGTCTTCCCCGGCCAGCCGGGGGCGTCGCACGACCACACCTTCATGGGCAACACCAGCACGAACGGCAACTCCACGACGGCCTCACTGGAGACCGGTAACACGGTGTGTCTGGCGCCCGGCGACAAGTCGGCGTACTGGATGCCGAGTCTGTTCAAGGGCACCCAGAAGATCCTGCCGGTCGGCACGCAGACGATCTACTACAAGTCGTCCGTGAACGACTACACCAGCGTCCGCCCCTTCCCCAAGGGCCTGCGCTTCGTGGTCGGCAGCCCGAGCCAGACGCAGGACGAGTTCCAGCACCTCAAAGGCACCGTCGAGGGCTGGGAGTGCGGGACCAGTTACCACAACTGGAACATCCCGGTGAGCTGCCCCAACACGCCTGACACGCAGCTCAACATCCGTCTCCAGGCGCCGAGTTGCTGGGACGGCATCCACCTGGACGTGCCGGACCACAAGAGTCACATGGCCTACCCGGTCGCCGGCGGCGCCAACCAGAACGTCTGCCCGGCCGACCACCCGGTCGCCCTGCCGATGATCGAGTTCAAGATGGCCTGGCCGGTGAACGGCGACATGTCGCAGGTCCACCTCTCCAGTGGCCAGGGCTTCTCCTTCCACTACGACTTCTTCAACGACTGGGACGCCCCGACCCTCAACGCGCTGGTCACCCACTGCATCAACGGTGGACTCCAGTGCGACGCCCGCGGTTACGACCAGTCGCAGCCCCAGAAGGGCGCGGCTCTGAACCAGAACTACCAACTGCCGTAAGCCCGGACACCGCGCTCTCCCGCGCGGGCCGGGCTTTACCCGACCCCGTGGGAGAGCGCTCTCCGGAAACCTGTCCCCCCAACACACAGGTGATCTATGAACAGCCCCGCACTTCCCCCCTCTCAACCCCCCACAAGCAGCACAAGCAGCACGACCGGCACACCCGGCACACCCGGCTCACCGGTGACATCCGTCTTCTCCCGGCGCGCGGCCCTCGGCGCGCTGGCGGCCCTCGCGGCCACCCCGGTACTGGCGGGCCGCGCCTCGGCGGCCACCGCGGCCGGAGCGAACGGTACGACGGCCGGTACGACGGCCGGTCCGCGCGCCGCCGCCGCGGACCCCGACTTCGGCCCCAACGTCCTGGTCTTCGACCCCTCGATGCCGATCGCCGACATCCAGGCGAAGGTCTCGGACGTCTTCCGCCGCCAGGAGTCCAACCAGTTCGGCACCGACCGCTTCGCGCTGTTCTTCAAGCCGGGCACGTACGAAGGACTCGACGTCAACGTCGGCTTCTACACCCACGTCGCCGGTCTCGGCCTGTCCCCCGACGACGTCGACATCCACGGCCTGGTGCACGTCGAGGCCGACTGGATGCAGGGCAACGCCACCCAGAACTTCTGGCGCAGCGCCGAGAATCTGTCGGTCACCCCGACCGGCGGCTCCAACCGCTGGGCGGTCTCGCAGGCCGCCCCGCTGCGCCGCGTGCACATCCGCGGCGAGGTCCCGCTGTGGAACGGCTACGACGGCTGGTCCAGCGGCGGCTTCATGGCCGACTGCAAGGTGGACGGCCGGGTCGTGTCCGGCTCCCAGCAGCAGTGGCTGACCCGGAACAGCGCGCTCGGCGAATGGGCCGGTTCCGTATGGAACATGGTCTTCGTCGGCGTGGACGGCGCGCCGCCGCAGAACTTCCCCTACCCCTCCCACACGGTGGTCGACAGCGCCCCGGTGATCCGGGAGAAGCCCTTCTTGTACGTGGACGGGTCCGGCGCGTACCAGGTGTTCGTGCCCGCGCTGCACAGCAACGCCCGCGGGGTGACCTGGAACGGCGGCGCGCAGGGCGAGTCGATCCCGCTGACCGACTTCTACGTCACGAAGCCGGGCGACTCGGCGGCCACGATCAACTCCGCGCTGGCGCAGGGCAAGCACCTGCTGGTCACGCCGGGCGTGTACGCCCTCGACCAGACCGTGGAGGTGACGCGGGCGGGCACGGTCGTGCTGGGCCTGGGCATCGCCACGCTGCTGCCGGACAACGGCATCACCGCGCTGTCCGTCGCCGACGTCGACGGTGTGAAGATCTCCGGGCTGCTGATCGACGCGGGCGCCACGAATTCCGCGGTGCTGGTCCGCGTCGGACCGCAGGGCGCCGACGGCGGCCACGCGGGCGACCCGACGCTCCTCCAGGACGTGTTCGTGCGGATCGGCGGCGCGCAGGCCGGCAAGGCCACCGTCAGCGTCGAGATCAACAGCTCCGACGTGATCGGCGACAACCTGTGGCTGTGGCGGGCCGACCACGGCAGCGGTGTCGGCTGGGACGTCAACACCAGCGACACCGGCCTGGTCGTCAACGGCGCGCGCGTCACGATGTACGGCCTGTTCGTGGAGCACCACCAGAAGACCGAGGTGCTCTGGAACGGCGACGCCGGACGGACGTACTTCTTCCAGAACGAGATGCCGTACGACCCGCCCAACCAGGCGGCCTGGATGGACGGTTCGCGGCACGGCTACGCCGCCTACCAGGTGGCGGACTCGGTCGCCTCGCACGAGGCGTGGGGGCTGGGCAGCTACTGCCTGTTCCTCGCGGACCCCAGCGTCGTCGCCGACAGCGCCCTGCTGGTGCCGAACACGTCCGGGGTGCGGCTGCACGACATGGTCACCGTCTCGCTCGGCAACGACGGGACGATCAGCCATGTCGTCAACGAGACCGGAGACCCGGTGAACAACACCAACTCCGGTATCTCCTACCTGGTGAGCTACCCGTGACCCCCTCGGAGGACGAGATGCGCGCACATGTGATCAGGAGGACGGCCAGGCGCGGCCTGGCGCCCCTCGCGGTGGCGGCACTGGTCGCGGCGGGTCTCGCCGTCGTGCAGGCCCCGGCCGCGCAGGCGGCGGGCAGCGTGGTCAAGGTGACCGGCTCGCAGGGCAATTGGCAGCTCACCGTGGACGGCGCCCCGTACACCGTGAAGGGTCTGACGTGGGGTCCGCAGCCCTCGCAGGCGGCGGCGGACCTGCCGGACGTGGCACGGATGGGCGTCAACACGATCCGTACGTGGGGTACGGACGCGAGCAGCGCGCCGCTGTTCGACGCGGCGGCGGCCAACGGCATCAAGGTGATCGCCGGTTTCTGGCTCCAGCCGGGCGGCGGTCCCGGCTCGGGCGGCTGTGTCGACTACCTGACGGACACCACGTACAAGAACAACATGCTCGCGGAGTTCCCGAAGTGGGTGAACACCTACAAGGACAACCCGGGCGTGCTGATGTGGGACGTCGGCAACGAGTCGGTGCTGGGGCTCCAGAACTGCTACAGCGGTGACCAGTTGGAGCAGGAGCGCAACGCGTACACCTCCTTCGTCAACGACCTGTCGAAGGCGGTGCACGCGGCGGACCCGAACCACCCAGTGACGTCGACCGACGCGTGGACGGGCGCGTGGCCGTACTACAAGCGCAACACCCCGGACCTGGACCTGCTGGCGGTCAACTCCTACAAGGACGTCTGCAACGTCAAGTCGGCGTGGGAGAGCGGCGGTTACGACAAGCCGTACATCATCACCGAGGGCGGCCCGGCCGGTTCGTGGGAGGTGCCGAACGACGCGAACGGTGTGGCGGACGAGCCCACCGACCAGCAGAAGGCGGACGGTTACACCAACGCGTGGAACTGCGTGGCCGGCCACCCCGGTGTGGCGCTGGGCGCCACGCTCTTCCACTACGGCAACGAGGACGACTTCGGCGGCATCTGGTTCAACCTGGTGCCCGACGGCCTGAAGCGGCCCTCGTACTACGCGGTCAAGCGCGCGTACGGCGGGAACACCTCAGGTGACAACCAGCCGCCGCTGGTGACCGACATGACCGTGGACAACGCCACTTCGGGCGTGCCCGCGGGCGGCACGGTGACGATCACCACCTCGACCTCCGACCCGGAGAACGACCCGATCACGTACCAGGTGCTGTTCAGCAGCATCTACATCGACAACAACGGCTCGCTCACCCCGGCCGCGACCACGCAGAACGGCGGCACGCTGACGGCGAAGGCGCCGGAGAAGGTCGGCGTGTACGAGGCGTACGTCCGCGCCACCGACAACCACGGCAACGTCAGCTACGGCTCCAAGTCGGTGCGGATCGTGCCGCCGAAGCCGAACGGTACGAATGTCGCGCTCAACAAGCCCGCGACGGCCTCCACGTACCAGACCGACCCGACCGGCGGCTGCCCGTGCACCCCGTCGAACGCGGTGGACGGCAACGCCGGGACCCGCTGGGCGAGCGACTGGAGCGACCCGCAGTGGATCCAGGTCGACCTGGGCGCCACCACCGCCTTCCACCACGTCCAGCTCTCCTGGGAGTCGGCGTACGCCAAGGCGTACGACATCCAGACCTCCGACGACGGGCAGAACTGGACGACGGTGAAGTCCGTGACCGACGGCAACGGTGACATCGACGACCTCGACGTCTCCGGCACCGGCCGCTATGTGCGCCTGACGGGCACGCAGCGCGGCACGGCCTACGGGTACTCGCTCTACGAATTCGGCGTCTACAACTAAGCGGAGAGGAGGTGCGCTCATGTCGGACACCGTTACCGGTACGGGTTCGGACTCCCGCATCGACCGGGCCCAGCCGTACGCGCTCAGCCTGTTCCGTATCGTCGTCGGGCTCCTGTTCACCTGCCACGGTGTGGCGTCGCTCTTCGGCGTGCTCGGCACGGCCGAGCTGTCGGCGGGCCGGTGGCCGGGGTGGTACGCGGCGCTGATCCAGCTCGTCGGCGGTGTGCTGGTGCTGTTCGGGCTGGCGACCAGGCCGGCCGCGCTGATCGGCTCGGGGTCGATGGCGTTCGCGTACTTCGACGTCCATCAGCACCGGGGGCTGCTGCCGATCGAGAACGGCGGTGAGGCGGCGGTCTTCTTCTGCTGGACGCTGCTGCTGATCGTCTTCTCGGGGCCGGGCGCCCTGGCGCTGGACCGGCTGCTCGCGGACCGCAGGTCGGCCGCGCGGGCGGCGCTCGACGCGCAGGAGGCGCAGGACGGGGGGAACGGCCGGCTGGCCATGCCCGCCTGAGGCTCCGCGCGGATCTCACGCGGCCTCGCCCGGCTCCACGCGGGCTCGCGCGGCTGCGCGCGGATTCGGCCGATCTCACCACGGGGAGACAGTGCCCGGGAACACCCTGGTGTTCCCGGGCACTGTTATAGGCATGAGCGAATACCGGATCGAGCACGACTCGATGGGCGAGGTACGGGTGCCCGCCGAGGCGAAGTGGCGGGCGCAGACGCAGCGCGCGGTGGAGAACTTCCCGATCTCGGGGCAGCGGATCGAGCGGGCGCACATCGCGGCGCTGGCCCGGATCAAGGCCGCCGCCGCGAAGGTCAACGCGGAGCTGGGCGTCCTGGACAAGGACACCGCCGAGGCGATCCAGGAGGCCGCGGCCGAGGTCGCCGAGGGCCGCTGGGACGAGCACTTCCCGGTGGACGTCTTCCAGACCGGTTCCGGCACCTCGTCCAACATGAACGCCAACGAGGTGATCGCCACCCTGGCCACCGAGCGCCTGGGCCGCGACGTCCACCCCAACGACCACGTCAACGCCTCGCAGTCGTCCAACGACGTCTTCCCGTCCTCCATCCACATCGCGGCGACGGCGGCGGTGACCGGCGACCTGATTCCGGCGCTCACCCGTCTGGCGGAGTCCCTGGAGGCGAAGGCGGCGGAGTTCGCGACCGTCGTGAAGGCGGGCCGCACGCACCTGATGGACGCCACGCCGGTCACGCTGGGCCAGGAGTTCGGCGGCTACGCGGCGCAGGTGCGGTACGGGATCGAGCGGTTGCGGTCCTCGCTGCCGCGGCTGGCGGAGCTGCCACTGGGCGGCACGGCGGTGGGCACCGGCATCAACACCCCGGCGGGCTTCCCGGCCGCGGTGATCGCGGAGGTGGCGCGCGCGACCGGGCTGCCGCTGACCGAGGCCCGCGACCACTTCGAGGCGCAGGGCGCCAGGGACGGCATCGTGGAGACCTCGGGGCAGCTGCGGACGATCGCGGTCGGCCTCACCAAGATCGCCAACGACCTGCGCTGGATGTCCTCGGGGCCGCGTACCGGGCTGTCCGAGATCGCGCTGCCCGACCTTCAGCCCGGCTCGTCGATCATGCCGGGCAAGGTCAATCCGGTCGTCCCGGAGGCGGTGCTGATGGTGGCGGCGCAGGTGACGGGCAATGACACGGCCATCTCGGTGGCGGGCGCGGCGGGCAACTTCGAGCTGAACGTGATGCTGCCGGTGATCGCCCGCAACGTCCTGGAGTCGGTCCGGCTGCTCGCCAACGTCACGCGGCTGCTGGCGGACCGCACGGTGGACGGGATCACGGCGAATGTCGAGCGGGCCCGCGAGTACGCCGAGTCCTCGCCTTCGGTCGTCACTCCGCTGAACCGTTACATCGGGTACGAGGAGGCCGCGAAGGTCGCGAAGACGGCGCTGGCGCAGCGGAAGACGATCCGCGAGGTGGTGATCGAGTCCGGTTACGTCGAACGCGGTCTGCTGTCCGAAACGCAGCTCGACGAGGCGCTGGACGTTCTGCGTATGACGCATCCGTAACAGTGCTTCCGTAAACTCTGTTCATGACAGCCGAAGCGGATCTCTCGACCCGCGCCGGGGAGCGCCACTTCTGGACGCCCGGCGCGCAGGTGCTGTGGCGTTACCGGGGGAACGGCACGGACGCGGTGCACATCTGCCGTCCGGTGACCGTGGTGCGCGACGACGCGGAGCTGCTCGCGGTGTGGATGGCGCCCGGTACGGCGTGCGTGAAGCCGGTGCTGGCGGACGGGACGCCGGTGCACCGGGAGCCGCTGGCGAGCCGGTACGTGAAGCCGCGGGTGGCGCGGGTCGAGCCGTGGTGGGGCGCCGGGGTGCTGAAGCTGGCGCGGCCGGGCGAGCCGTGGTCGGTGTGGCTGTTCTGGGAGCCCGGGTGGCGGTTCAAATGCTGGTATGTGAACCTTGAGGAACCTCGTCGGCGCTGGTCGGGAGGGGTGGACTCGGAGGATCACTTCCTCGACATCTCGGTCCACCCGGACCGCTCCTGGCGCTGGCTGGACGAGGACGAGTTCGCGCAGGCGCAGGCGGACGGGCTGATGCCGGCGGAGCTGGCGGCGCGTGTGCGGCGGGCCGGTGAGCGCGCGGCGGGGGTGGTCAGGGCCTGGGGTCCGCCGTTCCGGGACGGCTGGGAGGACTGGCGGCCCGACCCGGCGTGGCCGGTGCCCGCGCTGCCGCCGGACTGGGACCGGCCGCCGTCGTAGAAGCGGCGGGCCGAGCCGAGGGTAGGGCCGCGGTGCGTACGGTAGGGGGCGTAAGCGGGCGTAAGCCGTGGGGGGCGGGAGTGAACCTCCGAGCCCCTTGTTGCGTCCCTGACCCCCAACCGTAGGATCGTGCTCCGGAACACTGCGCAATTGCCGATCGCGGCCTAGAGTTTGACGCTACGTCACAGCGACGCGAACACAGCCATTCGTACAGCCATTCAGCAGCAGCCATCCAGCAGCAGTCAGGGAGGCCCGGAACGGTGGGAACCGGCGGCTACGAGCACATGGGGATCCCCCCTGCCGACGATCACGAGGATCAGGGCAGGGACCGTACCGGCCAGGCCGAGGCGTTCGACGCGATCGGCGACCGGTACGACGAAGCGTTCCCGCACAAGGACGGGCAGGTCAGGGCCGGTGAATGGCTCGTCGAGACCCTGCCCGCCGGTGCCCGTGTGCTGGACCTCGGCTGCGGTACGGGACTGCCGACCGCGCGCCAGTTCACCGACGCGGGGCTGCGGGTGACGGGCGTGGACCTGTCGGCCGGAATGCTCGCGCAGGCACGGGTGAACGTGCCCGCGGCCGACTTCGTCCAGGCCGACTTCGCCGACCTCACCGAGGGCGGGCCGCTGGCGCCGGGAAGTTTCGCGGCGGTCGCCGCGTTCTTCTCGCTGCTCATGCTGCCCAAGGACGAGATCCCCGGCACCTTGCGGGCGCTCCACGGCCTGTTGGAGCCCGGCGGCCTGCTCGCCGTGTCGATGGTGGAAGCCGATCTGGACAATGTGCCGATTCCGTTCCTCGGTCACACCATCCGGGTATCCGGTTATCTAAGGGATGAACTGCGCCATGTCGTGGTGGACGCGGGCTTCGAGGTGATCAAGGAGGATTCGTACGCCTACGCACCGGCGAGCACCGACGTGCCGCCGGAGGAGCAGATCTTCCTCTCCTGCCGACGCGCCTGACCAGGCCCGACCCGCCGCGGCCAGCGCGTGGCGCACAGACGGATGGAACGACTCGCGTGACCACGGACCCGCCCCGTACGCCCAGGAACCACGCCGCGACCCCACCGGACCCGCGTGGCGGCTTCGCCGTACCCGAGACGCCTTCGGGGCCGAGTACCGCTGCGGGCCTCGGCTCGGCCGCGGGCCACCACGAGCTGCCCCGCGCCGCCCGCGACTTCGAGTCGGCGCGCGGCCTGGCCTCGGCGGCCTCCGCCACACCCCCGCGCCCCGGTGGGGCCCGCCCGCACGACGAGAACGAGCCGGAGGGCAGGCCGGCCGAGCGCCCCGGCGCCGACCACCCGGCGGCCGAGCGCCCTGCCACCGACCGCCCCGGCGCGGACCGGCCCTCGGCCATACCCGGCGGATCCGCCCCCGAGACCCCGCGCGGACCCTCGCGCGCCGTGGAGCCGCACCTGCCGCCGCTGCCGCCCATCCCGACGCACGGCTCCGGCTGGACGGCGCCGCCGGAGGGCGAGTCGCTGGCGTCGTTCGTCAGCACTCCGCCGCGCGGCACACCGCTGGAAGCGGCGGGACACCCCGGCGACGAGGATTCTGTGGGGATGCGCATCCCGATGCCCGTGCAGACCGGTCCCGAGGCCGACCGGCTGCGATACGTGGGTGCCGCCACCCGGCGGATCGCCCGCGGGCTCGACCTCGACGAGATCCTGCTCGGCCTGTGCCGCTCGGCGGTGCCCGCCTTCGCCGACGCGATCCTGGTCTATCTGCGCGACCCGCTGCCGGTCGGCGACGAGCGGCCGTCCGGGCCGCTGCGGCTGCGGCTGCGGCGCGCCGACGGCGGCCTGGAGGAGCCCGCGGACCCGCTGGCGACCGCGACCGCCCCGGTCGGCGCGGCGCCGCTGCTGCCCGCCCTGGAGTCGTCGTACGGCGGCGCCGCCGAGTCCATCGCGGTCCTGCTCGACGGGCCGCTGGCGGAAGTGCTGCGCGGCGTACGGCCGGTCTTCGCCGACTCCCCGCGCGCCGCCGACGCGCTCGCCGAACTCCTCGGCCGCCCCGACCACAGCGACGGGCCGCTGCCGGGCATGCCGACCGGGCGCCGCGCCCTGCTGGCACCGCTGCGCGGCCGTCGCCGGGTGATCGGCGCCGCGGTGCTGCTGCGGCGCGCGGACCGTACGCCCTTCGAGGCGGACGACCTGCTGGTGGCCGCCCAGCTCGCCACGCACACCGCCCTCGGCGTCGACAAGGCCGTGCTCTACGGCCGCGAGGCGTACATCGCGGACGCCCTCCAGCGCGAGATGCTGCCGGACTCGCTGCCGCAGCCGACCGGCGTCCAGCTCGCCAGCAGATACCTTCCGGCGGCCGAGTCCGCGCGTGTCGGCGGCGACTGGTACGACGCGATCCCGCTGCCCGGCAGCCGGGTGGCGCTCGTCGTCGGCGACGTCATGGGCCACTCCATGACCTCCGCGGCGATCATGGGCCAGCTCCGTACCACCGTCCAGACCCTGGCCGGGCTCGACCTGGCGCCCCAGGAAGTCCTCTACCACCTGGACGAACAGGCCCAGCGGCTCGGCCAGGACCGCATGGCGACCTGCGTCTACGCCGTCTACGACCCGATCGCCCACCGGCTGGTGGTCGCCAACGCGGGCCACCCGCCGCCGGTGCTGCTGCACGCCGACGGTCTCGCCGAGGTGCTGCGCGTGCCGCCCGGCGCGCCGATCGGCGTCGGGGGGGTGCCCTTCGAGGCCGTGGAGCTGCCCGCCCCCGCGGGGGCGACCCTGCTGCTCTACACCGACGGCCTGGTCGAGTCCCGCAGCCGTGACGTGTGGGGCGGCATCGAGCTGCTGCGCGAACGTCTGCACGACGCCGCCAGCGTGGTCTCGCCGCCGCCGCTGGAGCCGCTGTGCGACGAGGTGCTGGAGATCCTCGGCCCCGGCGACCGCGACGACGACATCGCCCTGCTCGCCGCGCGCTTCGACGGCATCTCGCCCAGCGACGTCGCCTACTGGTTCCTGGAGCCGCACCCCCAGACGCCCGGCCGCGCCCGCCGCCTGATCCGCCAGGCCCTGCGCCGCTGGGACCTCGATGACCAGTCCGACGCCGCCGAACTCCTGGTCAGCGAGATCGTCACCAACGCCGTGCGCTACGCCGAGCGCCCCATCACCCTGCGCCTCCTGCGCACCGACGTCCTGCGCTGCGAAGTCGGCGACGACGCGCCTCTTCTGCCGCGCATGCGCCACGCCGCCCCGGAGGAGGAAGGTGGCCGCGGCCTCTACCTCGTCAACCGCATGGCCCAACGCTGGGGCGCCACCCGCTTGGGCGCGGGCAAGGTGGTGTGGTTCGAGCTCCCGATCTAGGGCCGTACGGGGGTGGGGGTGCCGTCTTGGGTGGGGTTGCCGTGGGGGGTGAACGCCCGCGGCACCCTCTTGCGTCAGCTCAGCGTGGCGGCGGACCGTGCGTGGGAGCCGTCTTTCCCATGCTCACCGTCCTTCCCCTTTTTTTGCCGCCCTCTCGCCTCCGGCGGCTTAGATCCGGTGTCGACGGTCCTCTTCGACGGTCGCTCGTTCCTCGCTCCCTGCTCATCGTCGCTTTCGACACCGGCGCCGCCTTCGGCTCGCTGGCTACCGGCGAACCCACCTGCGCAGCGGTGCCGTAGGGGCGCAGCCCCTCGCGCGAACGCAGCCCGGTGACTCGGCCACCAGCGTGACCAAGGGTCACCGCAAGGTGGCTCAGCGTGCCGACAGGCATATTCGGTGGGAAGGTGGGGAGCAGCGAGGTCATACGACTCCCGAGCGTGAGGACACTCTCGATGAGCACCCCGTACACCACCAACAACGCCGGTATCCCGGTCGAGAGCGACGAGCACTCGCTGACCGTGGGGGCCGACGGGCCGATCCTGCTGCAGGATCACTACCTGATCGAGAAGATGGCCCAGTTCAACCGGGAGCGGGTCCCCGAGCGGGTGGTGCACGCCAAGGGCAGCGGGGCGTACGGCCGGTTCGAAGTGACCAACGACGTCAGCCAGTTCACCCGCGCCGACCTGTTCCAGCCGGGCAAGCGCACGCAGATGCTGGCGCGGTTCTCGACGGTCGCGGGTGAGCAGGGCAGCCCGGACACGTGGCGGGACCCGCGCGGCTTCGCGCTGAAGTTCTACACCGAGCACGGCAATTACGACCTGGTCGGCAACAACACCCCGGTGTTCTTCGTGCGCGACACGATCAAGTTCCAGGACTTCATCAGGTCGCAGAAGCGCCGCCCGGACAACGGGCTGCGCGACAACGACATGCAGTGGGACTTCTGGACGCTCTCGCCGGAGTCCGCGCACCAGGTGACGTGGCTGATGGGCGACCGCGGCATCCCCAAGTCGTACCGGCACATGAACGGCTACGGCTCGCACACGTACATGTGGGTCAACGGCGGCGGCACGAAGTTCTGGGTGAAGTACCACTTCAAGACCGACCAGGGCATCGACTTCCTCACCCAGGCGGACGCCGACACCCTCGCGGGCCAGAACGCCGACTACCACCGGCAGGACCTGTGGGAGGCCATCGACCGCGGCGACCACCCGTCGTGGACGCTGTATGTGCAGGTCATGCCGTTCGAGGACGCGGCGGACTACCGCTTCAACCCGTTCGACCTGACGAAGGTGTGGCCGCACGGCGACTACCCGCTGATCGAGGTCGGCCGGATGACGCTGGACCACAACCCCGAGGACTACTTCGTCCACATCGAGCAGGCGGCGTTCGAGCCCTCGAACATGGTGCCGGGCATCGGCCCGTCCCCGGACAAGATGCTGCTCGGCCGCCTGTTCTCGTACCCGGACACCCACCGGTACCGGATCGGCCCCAACTACGCCCAGCTCCCGCCGAACCGCCCGCACTCGCCGGTCAACTCCTATGCCAAGGACGGCCCGATGCGGTACGAGCCGTCGAACGCGGGGGCGCCGTACGCGCCCAACTCGTACGGCGGACCGGCCGCTTCGCCGCAGGCGTACGGGGAGGTCACCGGCTGGCGGGCGGCGGGCGAGATGGTGCGCGAGGCGTACGCGCTGCACGCGGAGGACGACGACTTCGGGCAGGCGGGCACGATGGTGCGCGAGGTGCTGGACGACGCGGCGCGCGCCCGGCTGGTGTCGAACGTGGCGGGCCACCTCAGCGACGGGGTGAGCGCGCCGGTGCTGGAGCGGGCGCTGACGTACTGGCGCAATGTCGACCAGTCGCTGGGCGACCGGATCGCCGGTGAGGTCAAGACCGGCTGACGCCCACCGAAGCGCAGCCCCGAGGCACGTGATCATGTCCCGTGCCCCGGGGCTGCATCGCGTCCGGGGGCGGGTCCGGTGCGGGTTCGAGGCTTTGCCAAGGTTTGGGTTTCCCAAAAATGTGATATCTCTTTGATAGACACTTTCGGAGGAACGGGGACCCGCCATGTCGGACCAGAAACCACAGCTCGCCGTCGACGCACCGGACATGCCCGCGCCGCGGGTGCAGGAGCGACGGGCGGTGGGCATGCCCGGTCTGCCCTTTCTGCTGCTCGCGCTGGTGGTGGTGGCCGGTGGTGTGGCGCTGATCGTCGCGGGGGCGGTGCACGCCAAGGACCACCCCGGCGCCCTCGCGACCACGCTGATCGTCGCGGGCGCGGTGGTCGTCCTCTGCGCGTTCATCACCCTGTTCGGCCTCACCCAGGTCGCGCCGGGCTCGGCGCGGGTGTGCCAGCTCTTCGGGCGCTACCAGGGCACCATCCGGCAGGACGGCCTGCGCTGGGTGAACCCCTTCACCAGCCGCCGCAAGATCTCCACCCGGCTGCGCAACCACGAGACCTCGACGCTGAAGGTCAACGACGCGTACGGCAACCCGATCGAACTGGCCGCGGTCGTGGTCTGGCAGGTCAGGGACACCGCGCAGGCGACCTTCGAGGTCGACAACTACGTCCAGTTCGTGAGCATCCAGACCGACACCGCCGTCCGGCACATCGCGACCAACTACCCGTACGACGCCCACGACGGCCAGTCGATCTCGCTGCGCGGCAACTCCGAGGACATCACCGAGCGGCTGTCCGCCGAGATCGCCGCCCGCGTCGAGTCGGCCGGTGTGAAGATCATCGAATCCCGCTTCACACACCTCGCCTACGCGCCCGAGATCGCCTCCGCGATGCTTCAGCGGCAGCAGGCCGGGGCCATCGTGGCCGCCCGGCAGACGATCGTGGACGGCGCGGTCGGCATGGTCGAGTCGGCGCTGTCCCGGATCGCCGAGCAGGGGATCGTCGAACTGGACGAGGAGCGCAAGGCGTCCATGGTCAGCAATCTGCTGGTCGTGCTCTGCGGTGACCGCGCCGCGCAGCCGGTCCTGAACACGGGCACCCTCTACCAGTGACCTCCTCCGCGCCCGACGACGGGCCCGACGGGGCGGGCGGCGGGGAGACCGCCGCCCGCACCGTACGCAAGCAGGTGCTGCTGCGGCTCGACCCCGCCGTTCACGACGCCCTCGCGTCCTGGGCGGCGGCGGAGCTGCGCAGCACCAACGCGCAGATCGAGTTCCTGCTGCGCCGCGCCCTCGCCGAGGCGGGCCGCCTGCCCAGCGCGACCCGCCCCCTCCCCCGCCGCGGCCGGCCCCCGAAGCCGTCGGCCGGTACGTAGGCCCCGCCCGCCACCGGCCCCCTCCCGACACCACCGCACGGCGGCGGAAGGCAGCGCTCCGATGCGTATACATGGTGTGTATACCCGTGGTGTACAGTGCTCCGCATGTCAATTGGGCACACCCTGCTCGGACTCCTGGAGTCCGGCCCGCGCCACGGCTACGACCTCAAGCGCGCATTCGACGAACGGTTCGGACACGACCGCCCGCTGGCCTATGGGCAGGTCTACTCGACGATGGCCAGGCTGCTGAAGAACGGCCTGGTCGAGGTGGACGGCATAGAGCCGGGCGGCGGCCCCGAGCGCAAGCGGTACGCGATCACCGAAGCGGGGATCACGGACGTCGAGACGTGGCTGACGCAGCCGGAGAAGCCGGAACCGTACCTCCAGACCACGCTGTACACGAAGGTCGTGCTGGCGCTGCTGACCGGCCGCCCGGCCGCCGACCTGCTCGACACCCAGCGCGCCGAGCACCTGCGGCTGATGCGCGACCTCACCCGGCGCAAGTCGGCGGGCGACCTGGCGGACCAGCTCATCTGCGACCACGCCCTGTTCCATCTGGAGGCGGATCTGCGGTGGCTGGAGCTGACCGCCGCCCGTCTCGACCAGCTCGCCGCGGAGGTGGCCAAATGAACGCGTCGACCGAGCCCCGACCCGAGCCGCTGCTGGTGGCCGCGGGACTGCGCAAGGCGTACGGCCCGACCCCGGCGCTGGACGGCGCCGACTTCAGCATCAGGCCCGGCGAGGTCGTCGCGGTCATGGGCCCCTCGGGGTCGGGCAAGTCGACCCTGCTGCACTGCCTGGCCGGCATCGTGAAGGCCGACTCCGGCCAGGTGCGCTACCGGGGACGCGACCTGTCGGCCATGTCGGACGGCGAGCGCAGCGCGCTGCGCCGCGCCGACTTCGGCTTCGTCTTCCAGTTCGGCCAGCTCGTACCCGAGCTGACCTGCCTGGAGAACGTGGCGATGCCGATGCGGCTCGGCGGCGCCAAGCGCAGGCCGGCCGAGCAGCAGGCGGCGCAGTGGCTGGAGCGCCTGGAGGTCGCCGACATCGCCGACAAGCGGCCCGGCGAGGTCTCCGGCGGCCAGGGCCAGCGCGTCGCGGTGGCGCGCGCGCTGGTCGGCGGCCCGCGGGTCGTCTTCGCCGACGAGCCGACCGGCGCGCTGGACTCGCTCAACGGCGAGCGGGTGATGCGGCTGCTGACCGACGCCGCGCACGACACCCGCGCCGCCGTCGTCCTGGTCACCCACGAAGCGCGGGTGGCCGCCTACTCCGACCGGGAGATCGTCGTGCGGGACGGGAAGTCGCGCGACATGGAGCGGGTGTCATGAACAGCCGCGAACCTCACGGCACCGGGGCACCGGACCAGCCGGCCGGCGTGCGGACCTGGGCGCGCGACCTCGCGCTCGGCGCGCGTTTCGCGGCGGGCGGCGGACGCGAGGGCTGGACCCGTACGGTGCTGACCGCCGTCGGCGTCGGGCTCGGCGTGGCGCTGCTGCTGCTCGCCGCCGCCGTACCGGCCATGCTGGACACGCGGGAACAGAAGCGGGTGGCCCGCGACACCTCCTCCGCCACGTTCATCGCCAAGCCGTCCGACCGCTCGCTCCTGGTGGCCGACGTCAGGACCGTCTACCGGGACTCGCAGATCAGCGGCTCGCTGCTCCAGGCCGAGGGGGCCAAGGCACCCTCGCCGCCCGGCGTCGCCCATCTGCCGGGCGCCGGGGAGATGGTGGTCTCCCCCGCGCTGCGCAAGCTGCTGAACTCCACGCCGCTGCTGCGCGAGCGCATCCCGTACAAGATCACCGGCACCGTCGGGGAAGCCGGGCTGATGGGCCCGAGCGAGCTGCTGTACTACGCGGGCAGCGATCAGCTCACCGCCCGTGACGAGAACTACGGGCACGGCAACGCCACGCGGGTCACCTCGTACGGCTACCACGCCCCGTCCGAGGCGATGAGCCCGGTGCTGACGCTGCTGCTGGTCGTCATGCTGGTGGTGCTGCTGCTGCCGGTCGCGGTCTTCGTCGGCGCGGCGGTACGGCTGGGCGGCGAGCGGCGGGACCGGCGGCTGGCGGCGATGCGGCTGGTCGGCGCGGACATCCGGATGACCCGCAGAATCGCCGCGGGGGAAGCCCTGTTGGGGTCGCTGTTCGGGCTGGTGCTGGGCGCGGTGTTCTTCTTCACCGGTCGGCAGCTGGCCTCGCACTTCACGATCCACGACATCAGCGCCTTTCCCGCCGACATGACGCCGAACGCGGCGCTCACCACGCTGATCGTGCTGGCGGTCCCGGTGGCGGCCGTCGCCGTGACCCTGGTCAGCCTGCGCGGCACGGCGATCGAACCGCTCGGCGTGGTCCGCCAGGGGCTCGGCCGGCGCCGCACCCTGTGGTGGCGGCTGCTGGTGCCGCTGGTCGGCATCGGCCTGCTGGTCCCGCTGTTCGGTTCGGTCAACGGCAGCGACGCGCATGTCAACGAGTACCAGACCGCGGCGGGCGCGGTGCTGCTGCTGTTCGGTGTCACCACGGTGCTGCCCTGGGTCGTGGAGGCCGTCGTCGGACGGCTGCGCGGCGGACCGGTCGCCTGGCAACTGGCCACCCGCAGGCTCCAGTTGAACAGCAACGGATCGGCGCGGATGGTCAGCGGCGTCACGGTCGCGGTCGCCGGGGCCATCGCGCTCCAGATGCTCTTCGCGGGCGTCAACGACACCTTCGTGCACTCCACGGGCGCCGACACGTCCCGTATCCAGGCCACCGTCAGCGCGCCGACCGCCGACGCGCGGCAGGCGGTCGACTACACCGCGAAGGTCCGGGCGACGCCCGGCGTGGCGCGGGCGTACGGCTTCATCGACACGCGGGCCACGCAGCCGGACGCCAGCAAGCTCGGCCCCGACGCCGAGACCGCCTACATCCCGCTGCTGGTCGCCGACTGCGACACGCTGCGGCAGATGGCCGACATCGGCTCCTGCGGGGCGGGCAGCGTCTACATCGTGCCCAACAACGAGCATTGGGGCGCGTCGTCCAACGCGGACCTGGCCAAGTACGCCAAGCCCGGCAAGCGCCTCGACCTCAACACCGGCGCCCTGCCGTACACCGGCGCTCCGCGGCTGTGGACGGTCCCGTCCGACGCCCGTTCGGTCACGGCGCGGACCGACCCGCGCGGTCAGACCAACTGGGGCGTCCTGCTGACCCCGGAGGCCGTCGACCAGTCGAAGCTGGCCGATCCCACGGCCGTCGTCATGGTCAACCTCGACGCGGGCAAGCGGGACGCGGTGGAGTACCTGCGCAACACCGGGGCCGCGCTCGGCCCGACGGTCACCGTCTCGGCCGTGAGCGACAGCACCACGCAGACGCAGTACGGCCAGTTGCGGCGCGGCCTGTTCGTGGGCGCGGCCATCACCATGGCGCTGATCGGCGCCAGCCTGCTCGTCACGATGCTGGAGCAGCTCCGCGACCGCAAGAAGCTGCTCGCCGTCCTGGTCGCCTTCGGCACCCGGCGCACCGCCCTGGCCTGGTCGGTGCTGTGGCAGACGGCCATTCCGATGGCGCTCGGCCTGGTCCTCGCCTGTGTCGGGGGGCTCGGGCTCGGCGCCGCGCTCCTGGCGATGGTCGGCCGTACGTTCCACGTCGACTGGGCGATCGTCGCCCAGATGTCGGCGATCGGCGCGTCCGTCGTCCTGGCCGTCACCCTCCTCAGCCTGCCGCCGCTGTGGCGGCTGATGCGGCCGGACGGTCTGCGGACCGAATAGGCCGAAGGGCGAAGGGCGAAGGGCGAACGACGCGACCGCCCCCGCGTCCGGAGGGGGGACGCGGGGGCGGTCGGAGGCGGGGGGCGGTCGCGGGGGCGCTGTTAGGCGGACGCGCCCTCGTGAGTGTGGTCGTCCTCGTGGGAGGGGTCCCGGTCGTCCGGGCCGGGACCGTTCGGGCCGGGGCCCTCAGGACCGGAACCCTCGGGACCGGAGCCCTCGGGGCCGGAGCCCCCAGGACCGGAGCCCCCGGGGCCGGGGCCGTCCGGTGTCGGGCCGCCCGAGGCCGGGGCCTCCGGGTCCGCCGGGGGCTGACGGGTGGTGACCGGGGCGATCTCGTAGGCCGTCGCGCCGTGCGGACCGGCTGCGGCCGCCGCCCGCTCCTTGGTGTGGGCCCTGAGGTAGCCGACCACCGTGTTGCCGACCGCGACCAGCGGCACGGCGACGACGGCGCCGCCGATGCCCGCGATCATCGAACCGGCGGCGACGGACAGGACGACGGCCAGCGGGTGGACGCGGACGGCGCGGCCGAGGATGAAGGGCTGGAGGATGTGCCCCTCGATCTGCTGGACGGCGAGCACGACGACCAGCACCATCAGCGCGGTGAACGGCCCCTGGGTGACCAGGGCCACGACGACCGCGATGAAGCCGGAGGCGACGGCGCCGACCAGCGGCACGAAGGACGACAGGAAGATGACCACGGCCAGCGGCACGGCCATCGGCACGCCGAGGAAGAAGATGCCGACGCCGATGAAGATGGCGTCGATGAGGGCGACTATCACCGTGCCGCGCACGTACAGGGTGAGGGTGCGCCAGGCGCGCGGACCGGCGCCGGCCAGCCCGTCCCTGGCCGCGTCGGGGAACAGCTTGAGGAACCAGTTCCAGATGTTCGGCCCGTCGTAGAGCAGGAACAGCGTGCTGAACATCGCCAGCAGTATGCCGGTGAGCAGTTCGACGATGACGGTGACGCCCTGGAGCCCGGCGTCGGTCAGCGCCTTGGTGTTGGAGCCGATCGCTTCCTGGAGGTTCTTGGCGACCTGGTTGATCTGGTCGTCGGTGACGTGGAAGGGGCTGTTGAGCAGCCACTTCTTCACCTCGTTGACGCCGTCCTGGAGGCTGGTCGACAGATTGCTGATGTTGTCCATCACCTGCCAGACCACGAACCAGCCGACCAGGCCCATGATGACGAAGCCGCCGACGAAGACCATGGCCGTCGCCACCCCGCGCGGCACACCGCGCCGCTTGAGGCGGGCGACGAACGGCTGGAGCAGCGCGGTGATCAGCAGGCCGGCAGTGAAGGCCAGCACCACGAGCTGTACGGCGCCGATCACCCGCATCAGCACCCAGACGGTGCCCGCGAGCACCAGCAGCCGCCAGCCGACCTCGGCGCCGACGCGCATGCTCCACGGCACGGCCGACACCGGATCGGGCTGCGGCGCGCGCGGCGCGGGCACGACGACGACGGGCGGGGGCGCGACGGCCCCGCCTCCCGCACCGGCGGCCTTCGCCGTACGCTTCCCGCCGCCCGGTTCGGAGGCCGCGTCGGGCGTGTCGGCCTCCCGGTCCGTACCGGCGGAGGGGTCGGTGGCGGGAGCGGCGTCCGAGGAGTCGCGGCGCGGGTCCTCGATCGCGGCGCCGACGCCGCGGCTCGCGTTCACCGCCGCCTGGCGTTCGTCGATCCGTCCGGCGATATTGGCCAGCCCGGAGGCCAGTACGGCGCTCCAGTGGCGCTTGTCCGGCATTGCTCTCCCCTGACCCCGTCGACCATCTGTGGAACTGCTGAGAATGACGATGTTATTCGCGAGGAGGGTTGCCTCCCACATCCTCCCCGCGCCTACCCCGTTCCGGGACACGCACAAGCCCCCGGCCCTGAGGGCTCGGGGGCTTGCGGAGAGATACCGCGCACTGCCGCCTGACGGCTGGGCGCCGTCGGCTCAGTAGTAGTTGTGACTCTGCCAGAACGACCAGGCGCCGCAAGGGCTGCCGTACCGGCTGTTCATGTAGTTGAGGCCCCACTTTATCTGCGTGGCCGGATTGGTCCGCCAGTCCGAGGCGACCGAGGCCATCTTCGAACCGGGGTTGGACTGAACCAGGCCGTACGCCCCGGAGGAGGGGTTGGTCGCCGTGTAGTTCCAGCCGCTCTCGCGGGAGACGATGTTGGAGAAGCACGCGAACTGGTCGCCGCCGACGATGGTCTGCGCCATCGCCTTGACCTGCGCCACCGTGTACGAGGCCGTGACGGGGAACGTGGCACGTGAGTCGCCACCGCCCCGGCTGGCGGCCTCTTCGAGCTTGCGCTGCTTCTCCTTGGCAGCCGCCTCGTCCGCCGCCTTCTTCTTGGCGGCGGCGTCCTTGGCCGCCTGGACGCGGGCGGTCTGCTCAGCGGACTGCCGGGCCGTGGCATCGGCGGCGTCCGACTGCGCCTGCACCTGCTCGGTCAGCGAAGCCTGCTGAATCTGCTGCCCAGCGGGAATGTCCGCAAGGAGGGTCGTCGTGCCGGCTGCTTCGACAGGCTCGGAAGAGCCCTGGTCGGCGCCCGACGCGACGCCTACGACGGCGCCCACAGTGGTGACCGCAGTGGCCGAAGCCACCGCGAGTCCCCGGACCGAGATCCGGCTCACACGGTTTCCTTCCAGCATCGCCCGATGGGTGACCTCACGGACGAAATCGTGCCCCTGGCACGGTCCCCTTCCTGCCGGTCCGCCAATACGGGCCGGTCGGTCACGGGGGCACTGGCCCGGTGCGAACTCCCGGAGGAGTCCCGCGTGGTGCTCGGGCGGCTCATGGCGGTCGATGTGGATTTGTGTGGAGCTGCTCTTCCCACACCCCTGAGGGTGTAGGAGTGCCATAAGCGGGGCCTGACAGCCTCACACCCTGCCGTACGCGGACGCCGCGCGGCAATTTCCGGTTGAGTGGCAAAGCTCACACGCTGCGGAGGAGGGTAAATCCGAGCGGCGGACCCCGTAAAACGCTAGGCTGCTGCACCCTTCACGCCGGGCGCAGCAGCCTCAACTCACGCTATCACTCAGTAAATCCGGACACTTCAGGCCCCCCGCCATTCGGGGGCCGTGCCCCGGTCAGGCCCCGCCGTCCTCCAGCATCTCGGTGACGAGAGCGGCGATCGGCGACCGCTCGGAGCGGTTGAGGGTGATGTGGGCGAACAGCGGATGGCCCTTCAGCTTCTCCACCACCGCCACGACACCGTCGTAACGGCCCACCCGGAGGTTGTCGCGCTGCGCCACGTCGTGGGTGAGGACCACCCGCGATCCGGCGCCGATCCGCGACAGGACGGTCAGCAGGACGTTCCGCTCCAGCGACTGGGCCTCGTCGACGATCACGAAGGCGTCGTGCAGCGAACGGCCCCTGATGTGGGTCAGCGGCAGCACTTCCAGCATGCCGCGCGCCACGACCTCCTCGATGACCTCCTTGGACGTCACGGCCGACAGCGTGTCGAAGACGGCCTGAGCCCAGGGGCTCATCTTCTCCGCCTCGCTGCCGGGCAGGTAGCCCAGCTCCTGGCCGCCGACCGCGTACAGCGGCCGGAAGACCATCACCTTGCGGTGCTGACGGCGCTCCAGGACGGCTTCGAGGCCCGCGCACAGGGCCAGCGCAGACTTGCCGGTACCCGCGCGCCCGCCCATCGACACGATGCCGACGTCGGGGTCGAGCAGCAGATCGAGCGCGATCCGCTGTTCCGCGCTGCGGCCGTGGATGCCGAACGCCTCGCGGTCGCCGCGCACCAGCCGCACCCGGCCGTCCTCGGTGACCCGGCCCAGCGCCTTGCCGCGCTCGGACTGGAGCACCAGGCCGGTGTGAACCGGCAGCTCGGCCGCTTCGGGCAGCGCGATGGACTCCTCCGCGAAGAGGGTGTCCACCTCGTCCGCCCCGACCAGCAGTTCCTCCATTCCCGTCCAGCCCGAGGTGATCGCCAGCTCGGCCCGGTACTCCTCGGCCAGCAGGCCGACGGAGGACGCCTTCACCCGCAGCGGCAGATCCTTGGAGACGACGGTGACGTCGTACCCCTCGGCCTGCAGATTGCGGGCGACCGCCAGAATGCGCGAGTCGTTGTCACCGAGCCGGAATCCGGCGGGGAGCACCCCGGGATCCGAGTGGTTGAGCTCGACACGCAGCGTGCCACCGACGTCACCGATCGGAATCGGTGCGTCCAGACGGCCGTAGCGGATCCGGAACTCATCCAGCAGCCGCAACGCCTGGCGGGCGAAGTAGCCGAGTTCCGGGTGGTGGCGCTTGGCTTCCAACTCCGTCACCACGACGACCGGCAGCACAACCTCGTGCTCGTCGAAGCGGGCGATGGCATTGGGGTCTGCGAGCAGCACGCTGGTGTCGAGTACGTACGTGCGCCGGTCGTTGTCACGGCGATTCTTGCTGGTCACCACGTGTGGACGAACCCCCTCGGGAGAGGTCGAACTGCGGTACCGGCAACCATGGGCCGGATGCCGGTCTCCCAGTGATATGCCCTGGAAAACCGTTGCCCATGCGAATGCATATGACAGTCATCCGACGGTCATCGCCCGGTCACCGACCGCTCACCGGCCATTACGCGGGAGAAACCGGCCTCCGCACGCCGTCGTCGAGCCCTCGCGGCACCGGATTCAGGCCGCCCCCACGCCCCCCGTACGGCCCACACCGCGCCCCGCGCGGCAGGGGCTCCACGGGGTCTTCCGTACCGGCGCGCCGGTACGGAAGTCGTCAGGTGCCGTAGCGCCGGTGCCTGGCCGCGTAGTCGCGCAGCGCCCGCAGGAAGTCCACCTTGCGGAAGGCGGGCCAGAAGACCTCGCAGAAGTAGTACTCCGAGTGGGCGCTCTGCCAGAGCATGAAGCCGGACAGCCGCTGCTCCCCCGAGGTGCGGATCACCAGATCCGGGTCGGGCTGGCCGCGCGTGTAGAGGTGCTCCGAGATGTGCTCGACGTCCAGGATCTCGGCCAGGTCCTCGATGGTGGTGCCGCGCCCCGCGTGCTCGTGCAGCAGCGACCGTACGGCGTCGGCGATCTCCTGCCGGCCGCCGTAGCCCACCGCCACGTTCACCAGCAGGCCGCCGAGCGCGTGCGTCTCCTGCTCGGCCTCCTTGAGCACCGACTGGGTGTGCGCGGGCAGCAGGTCCATGGTGCCCACGTGGTGCACGCGCCAGCGGCCGGTCGCGGCCAGTTCACGCACCGCGTCCTCGATGATGCCCAGCAGCGGCACCAACTGGTCGGCGGGGCGGTCCAGATTGTCGGTGGACAGCAGCCACAGCGTGACCACCTCGACACCGGTCTCCTCGCACCAGCCGAGCATTTCGGAGATCTTGTCGGCCCCGGCCCTGTGCCCCTGTTCGGGGCTGCCGCCGGACGCCTTGGCCCAGCGCCGGTTGCCGTCCAGGATCACGCCGATGTGCTTGGGGCCCTGCGCCACGTCCAGCCGGCGTTCCACCCTGCGGGAGTACAGCCCGTACACCAGGTCGCGCAGATTCATCGCACACCAGCCCCTCCTGGGCCTGTCGCCCGGCGGCCACACTACTGCGCACAAGGGCTCGCGGACGAACCGGGGAGGCGGGGCCGACACCCCCGCGTGATAAGCAGAGACCGTGAATATTCGTTCCCTTTACCGCGCCTCCGACGAGCGCTACGACTCGATGGAGTACCGCAGGACCGGCCGCAGCGGCCTCAAGCTCCCCGCCGTCTCCCTGGGTCTGTGGCACAACTTCGGCGACGACCGCACCCTGGACTCCCAGCGCGCCATCCTGCGCCGCGCGTTCGACCTCGGCGTCACGCACTTCGACCTCGCCAACAACTACGGCCCGCCGTACGGCGCCGCCGAGGCCAACTTCGGCACCCTCTTCGCCCAGGACTTCCGGCCCTACCGCGACGAACTGGTCATCTCCACCAAGGCGGGCTACGACATGTGGCCGGGACCGTACGGGGAATGGGGCTCGCGCAAGTACCTGCTGTCCTCCCTCGACCAGTCCCTGTCCCGCATGGGCCTCGACTACGTCGACATCTTCTACTCCCACCGCTTCGACCCCGACACGCCCCTCGAAGAGACGATGGGCGCGCTGGCGACCGCCGTCCAGCAGGGCAAGGCGCTCTACGTCGGCATCTCCTCGTACGGTCCCGACCGTACGCGCGAGGCCGCGCGCATCCTGCGCGAGCTGGGGGTGCCCGCGCTGATCCACCAGCCCTCGTACTCCATGATCAACCGGTGGATCGAGGACGAGGGTCTGCTGGACGTCCTGGAGGAGGAGGGCATGGGCTGCATCGGCTTCGTGCCGCTCGCCCAGGGGCTGCTGACCGACCGTTACCTCGGCGGCATCCCCGAGGGGTCGCGGGCCGCCCAGGGCAAGTCCCTCAACCCCGGCCTCGTCAACGACGAGACCATCGGCCGGCTGCGCGCCCTCAACGACATCGCCGCCGCGCGCGGCCAGTCGCTCGCCCAGCTCGCCCTGTCCTGGGTCCTGCGCGACCCCCGCGTCACCTCCGCCCTCATCGGCGCCTCCTCCGTCGCCCAGCTCGAGGCCAACGTCGCCGCCGTCGGCGCCGCCCCCCTCACCGCCGAGGAGCTCTCCTCCATCGACGCGCACGCGGTGGAGCCGGAGGGGGTCAACCTCTGGTCGGTCAGCAGCGAGGCCTAGCCTGCGGCTCGCTTCCGTTTAAAGGGGGGTGCCCCCTTTCGCCCCTCACCGGGCGGAGGGGGGCACCCCCCTTTCTTTCGGGGCTCGGGCCCCGGGCCCGCGGCTGCGCCGGGCGGTACGCCGCGTTTTCAGGGGCGCGGGGAACTGCGCGGTCGGCCAGGGCGATGGCTGCGCGTCACCACCGGGCCCGGAGGGGCAGTTCGGTGGTCTCCCGACCATTGGGCAGGTGGGGGCTGAGCGCGCAGTTCCCCGCGCCCCCGGGGGGGCATCGTCTTGCGGAGGGCGGGCGGACAGGGGGCGGGGGTCTGAGGGGGGCTCAGGGGGTGAGCAGGAGGGCGGTGAGGGTGCCGAGGAGCATGAAGGGCCCGAACGGCAGTGGGGTCTTGCGGGTGGCGCGCCGAGTGGCGATGAGGGCGAGGCCGATGACGGCGCCGAGGGCGAAGCCGAGAAACGTGCCGGTGAAGACGGTGGGCCAGCCGTACCAGCCGAGGGCGAGGCCGAGGGTGGGGGCGAGTTTGACGTCGCCGAAGCCCATGCCGGCGGGGTTGACGAGGAAGAGGAGCAGGTAGACGAAGCCGACGGCGAGGGCGCCGAGCAGGGCGCGCGGCCAGGAGCCCCGGTGATCGGGGAGCAGGGCGGCGAGACCGAGCAGCGCGGCGGTGCCGAAGAAGGCGGGGAAGGTGAGGACGTCCGGGAGCCGGAAGACCTTGAGGTCGACGCGGCCGAGGACGAGGCCGAGCGGCACCAGCAGGAGCCAGACGACGAGTTCGGGGTGGGCGCCCACCCTGGCGGCCAGTCCGGCGCAGGCGAGCGCGCACGCGAGGGCGAGGACGACGGCGGGCCCGTAGGAGCCGTAGGAGCCGCCCTCGGCGCGGCGCGGGCAGCGCGCCGGTCCGAGCCAGCCGCGTATGCCCTCGGGCAGCGGGTGACCCTCGGGGCAGTGCGCCGCCCACGGCTCACCTGAGGGGACGGCCAACCGGTAGGCGGCGCGCGGCAGCGACAGGCCGCTGACGATTCCCCACACGGCGGCGGCCACGATCGGATAGACATGCACCGGGCCGACCGTACACGGCCGCCGCGGACCCGTAACGGGGCCCGTACCGCGTCAACTGCCGCCTGATCGAGCACCCCGGGGAGTGGCCATGCGCCGACGTTGGCGAGACGGTGACGGCACGCTGCGTACGCCCGACGCCGAGGTGCCGCTGCGGGTCGCCGCGTCGTACCGGGCGCGGACCCGCGGGCTGCTCGGCCTGGACGGGATCGAGGGCGCCCTTCTGCTGACCCCGGCCTCCAGCGTGCACACCGTACGGATGCGGTTTCCGATCGACGTCGCCTATCTGGACCGCCGGCTGCGCGTCCTGGCCGTCCGTACGATGCCGCCCGGCCGCGTCGGCCGCCCCCGGCTGCTGGCCCGGCACGTCCTGGAGGCGGAGGCGGGCGCACTGGCGCGGTGGGGGGTGCGCAAGGGGGTCCGGCTGGAGGCGGACGTGGGAGGCGGGCCGGACACGCCCTAGCGGTTCGGGTCGGTGGCGAATTCGATGCTGTTGATGATCCGGCGCAGCAGCATCGGGTCGGCCGCGCCGTCGGCCGTCCAGGCGCGGACGGTGACCGGGTGGCCCTCGTAGTCGTGCAGGCGGACCTCGACGCGGGCGGCGGGGCGGCCGTCGGGGGCGGCCTGGACGTAACTGAGGACCTGGCCGGGCTGGCCGTCGAAGTCCAGCGACTCCTTGCGGGCGGTGGCGAGGGCGGTGGCCGTCGCCTTGTCGGGGGGACCGCCGGCGCCCGGATTGGCGCTGACGGCGACCTCGGCGTCCGTACGGCCGTCAGGGCCGCGCAGCACCGCCCCGCCGCGCACGTCCTGCCAGGTCTTGGGGACCGCGACCGCCAGCGGGTCGGCCCGCAGATAGCGCCAGCCGTCCGGGGCTCCGGCGCCGACCGAGCAGGCGGAGAGGGTGGCCAGGACCAGGCAGGTCAGGGCGGCGCCGGTGAGCGAATACCGGCGGCTTTTCGCCGTTTTGTTCCGCATGCGGGCAATCTACGATGCGGCGGCCCGCATCTCCTTGATAGGCATGCGGAATGCCCGCGACCTCTTCCGCCCGTTCCACCCACGAGATCGGCCGCCTCCGCGACCTGCCCACCGACGACTCGCTGTGCCGCTGGGCGGCGCAGGATCTGAGCGCGGGCCGGGCCTTCGTCCGCGGCGCGGCGGTCGCGGTGGCGGCGCCGAATCT
Source organism: Streptomyces sp. NPDC008079 (assembly GCF_042957385.1). NCBI lineage: Bacteria > Bacillati > Actinomycetota > Actinomycetes > Kitasatosporales > Streptomycetaceae > Streptomyces > Streptomyces sp. NPDC008079. Next base: position 77,081 of record NZ_JBIBIC010000012.1, on the reverse strand, counting down.
GTCGCTGCTCGACCGGCTCGCGGTCACCGGCGCCGCGGACGACGCCGTCCCGCTCGTACGCGAGGTGCTGCGCGAGGTCGGCCCGAGCTATCGGCCGCTCGGCGACCGGGAGTTGATCGACACGGTCGTGCGCGCGGTGCCCTCGCTGCGGCCGGTGGCCGGTTTCGGCTGGATGGACCGTACGGGGCCGCCGGTCGGGCCCGTCCCCTCGGGAGACGGTTCCGCCCGGTGGCTTCCGGACAGCGCCGCCCCGGAGGTGGGCGCCCTGCTGGACACCGCCTTCCCCGCCTCGTACGCCTACCCCGGCCGCCCCGGCGCGCGGGACCGGTGGGCCGGGGCCCGCGTGGACGGGCGCCTGGCCGCGGTCGCCGCGCTCACCTGGTGCGCGCCGACGGTCGGGTACGTGGCGGGGGTCGCGACCGCCGCGGCGGCGCGCGGCCGGGGGCTGGCCCGCGAGGTCTGCGCGCTCGTCGTCGCGGAGGCGCTGGCCGTTCACGGCACCGCCGCCCTGATCGTCGACGACTCCAACGCCCCGGCGCTGCGGCTCTACCGCGGCCTGGGGCTGGCCTACCGGCCGCTGCGGGCGGCGGGGGTGGAGACGGGCTGAGGGGCGTTCGCGGGGGCCCTGCGGGGGCGGCCTATGGGGGCCGCGCGCGTGCGGTGCCAGGTGCGGTGCGGGCGCGGGTGCGGGAAAAGAAAAACGGGCCGGTTCGCAGGGGGGGGAGAGCGAACCGGCCCGAGGGGGGGAGTTACACCGTACCGCGTCAGAGCGACCGCTCAGCACGTTACGCGGCAGGTGGCGTGAAAGTGATCTCGACGCGGCGATTCTGGCTGCGTCCGGTTTCGGACGAATTGTCGGCAATCGGGTAATCCTCGCCGTACCCACGGACCTGAAACGTGTGGGACGGGTCACCGGCGCTGCCCATTTCCGTTGCCAGGACTTGGTAAACGGCGTCGGCGCGTTGCTTCGAGAGCACCATGCCGTGCTCGGAGCTGCCGAGATTGTCCGTGAACCCGAACACCCGGATGGGTGACGTCACATGGCGTGCGGTGATGTCGTCCGCGATGGCCTGGATCCGCGAGGTCGCCGTGGGCGACAGCACGGCGCTGTCCTTCTTGAACAGCACCTCCGACTGGAGCGCGTAGGTGACCGTCGAGTTCGACGTCTCCTGCCGCTGCTCCGGCTGGCTCGCCTTCGTCGACGACTCGTCCGTCACGGACACGATGTCCAGCACCTTCGCCGGCGCCAGCGTCGAGCCCTCCGGCAGCCTGAGTCCTGGCGAGGTCGGGTCGATCCGCACGGGGGCCGTCGGCGTGCTGTCACCGGCCGTGGGCGGCGGATTCGTGTCGGCCACGGCCGCGGTCCCCCCGGCCACCGTCCCGGCGGCCAGCACGAGCACGATCACCACACCCGCGGACAGGGCGGCCCGCTGACCTCCGGCGCGGGATGCCGCCCCGGGCGGCGACGCGTTGCGCTTCATCGTCCTCACCCCTCCGAGATCGTGATCTTCGCGGGCGGCATCGTCGGCAGCTCGAACGACACTTGGGTAGTGGCTTCCGGCGGGGCGGGGAACTGGGCGAAGAACGGGCGGGATTCCTTGGGCTGGACACTCAGCAGCTTCATCGTGCACAGGCACTTGCCGTCCGTGTCGCGCAGTACGTAGTAGCGCTTCTTTCCGGCTTCGTCGACGAGGACCGCGCCCGCGACGGACGCGCCGGACGAGGACAGCGCGGTCTCGTTGCCGACCCAGTTGTCCGCGTTGAAGATGTTCGTGCCGTTGTTGGTGACAACCCCCTGGACCGTGACGAATCCGCCGGAGTCCCGCACGGCCGAGTTGATGGTGACCTCGATGTCCCTCTCGCCCTTGATCTGGGCGAGGATCTGGGTCGCGGTGGCGCTCGGCGCGGCGGTGTCACCGCCACTCGATCCAGGGTTCTTCGACGCGCTCGCGGAGGTGGACGGCTTGTTGTCCGCCTTGTCACCGCCGCCGCCTCCGCCACCGCAACCCGCCAGCGTGATGGCGGCACCGGCGGCGAACGCCACCGCAATCGTCGCCCTGCGCCCGTATCGCATCGTTCCCCGTTCCCTCATCGCTCGGCCGCCGTCACTTGCTCAAGTGGACGGTGTAGAAGGTCGACAGGTCCAGCACGAAGCCGCCCGCCGTCGGATCGACCGTCACATGGTCGCCGTTGCAGATGAATCCGATCGCGTTGCCGTCCTTGTCGCCAAGTCCGCAGCGCGGTTCGACCACCGCGGTGGCGGTGGCCTTGGCGTGCTTGGTCTCGGTGCCGTCGATCACGGAGGTGCCGACCGTGCCCAGGGTCGTGACGGAGACGGTGTATCCGAGCGGTACGCCGGAGGCCCGGCCGCAGCCGTCCGGAGCGTCCACGGCGGCGTCGTTCTGCCCGGCGTACGAGGACGCGGCAGCGCACGCCTCCGCGTCGTGCGACCCCAAATTCGCCAGCAGTTTGCCCAGTTGGACGAGGTCGCCCGAGGTCAGTGCGGCGAGGAAGTCGGCGGACGCGGCATCACGGTCCGCGCGAGCGGCGGCCAGCGCCGCCGAATCCGCCGCGGTCTGGGCGGAGTTGCGGACGACCGCGGCCTGGCCGACCGCGAAGTACGCGAAGGCCAGGAAGAACAGCGCGGCCATGGACACGATGTAGATGCCGAGGGTCTGACCGCGGTCATCCCCGAACCGGCCTACTTGCCGTTTCCGGCGGTGATCTTGTCGATCATCGAGTTGATGCCGTCCTTGATCTTCGTGCCGATGTCCGTCGTCCCCGCCAGCACTCCGATGATCACCGCGATCACCACCGCGATCCCGAGATACTCGAACGACGTCTGACCCCTGTCGGCCGACCCGTCCGCCGACCGGTCGGCGATCCGGGCCGCGAGTCTGTCCGTGCGGTCGCGCAGCCAGATCTCGGTGTCCGTGTAGCGCCGGACTACCCACCTGTTCATCATCGTTCGCCCCATTCTTCGTCACCTGACGGATGCGTGCGACGGCCGCGTTCCACCTGTCGGGGTAGGTGTCCACGGCACACCGCCTCTCGCTGGTCGTGTTGCCGTCCGCAGCGGATCGGTTCTGATTGCAGGTGCAAATATGGTTGCGAATGCAAAGGTACACCCGAACCTCGGACATCCGCAGCCCGTTCTGCGCCAATTGGCGCTTACAGCATGCCGGTTGATCACACTGTGTGGCCAGCGGATCACGGTAATCGCCAGGTCATCAACCGCTCATCTCCGGTCATCGGCCGCCATCTCCGCTCATCGTCACCGGTCACGCCCCCGCCGCGTCCGGCGGCCACGACCGTCATCCGCCCGGTCGTCCGCGCCGACACCCGCCCCATCACCCGCCCCGCCGTACGAACCGGCACCCGGCCCGACGTACGAACCACCACCCGCCCCGTCATCCGCCGCTGCCGAAGGTGTCGCCGAACTGGATGTGGGAGCCCATGATCGTGCCGGTGATCAGCAGGATCATGGTCGCCGGGACGAGGATGGTGGTGATGACGCCGGTGGCGCGCGGGACCATGCGGGCGGCGCGGCGGCGGGCGTTCTGGGCCTCGGTGCGGCGCATGTCGTTGGCGATCTGGAGGAGGGTGCGGGCGATCGGGGCGCCCAGTTCCTCGCCCTGCTGGAGGGCGGTGACGAACTGGCCGACCTGGTCGCTGCGATTGCGCCTGCGGAGCTGGTCGAAGGCGTCGCGGCGGCTGACGCCGACGTCCATCTGACGCAGGGCGACCCGGATCTCGTCCGACCAGGGGCCCTGGTACACGGCGTTGACGCGCTCCAGGGCCTGGCGGAAGCCGAGGCCCGCGCTGACGACGACGGCGAGGACGTCGAGGAAGTCGGGGAGGGTACGTTCGATGTCGTCGCGGCGGCGGCGGACGGCCAGCCAGATGCCGAGGTCGGCCCACCACCAGGCGTACGCGGCGAGCAACAGGGCCAGGATCCAGTGCCCTTGGACGAGCAGCAGCAGGGCCGCGAAGCCGCCGAGGCCGCCGTAGACGGCGCGGCGGGCGGCGTAGCGCTCGACGGTGAGGCCGTGCGGGTGGCCCGCGTGGTCGATCCGGGCGCGCATTTTGGCGATCCGGGCCGGGCCCATCATCCGCATCACCATCGGCGCCCAGCGGATGCCGATCCGGTCGATGGCGTTGCCGGTACGGGTCGTCCGGGTCCTGCCGACTTCCAGCGCGAGGGCCAGGTCGTCGGGGAGCTTCACGTCGGCGCGCAGGAGTGCGACGGCGTGGACGACGCCGACGACGCCCGCGGCGACGACCGCCGCCAGGACGAGGCCGATCAGGAGCATCGGGAATTCCCTCCGGTCACCGGCCGGTTGCCGCGTGAGGTGTGCACGGTCGCGGTCATACGTCGATCCTCGACATCCGGCGGATCAGCGCGAAGCCGACCACGTACAGGCCCAGCGCGACCAGGACGCAGATCCGGCCGACAGTGGAGCCGGTCATGGCGCTGAGCGAGCCCGGCATGATCTGGTTGAGGAGCAGCAGGGAGCCGATGCCGATGACCGGGACCGCGTAGGCGGTGACGGTGACCTGGGACATCTGGGTGCGGATCTCGCGCCGGGTCTCCTTGCGCTCCTCCAGGGTGACCGTGAGGTTGCGCAGCGACTCGACGACGGAGCCGCCCGCGCGGCTGGAGAGCACCAGCGTGGAGACCAGCACGACCAACTCGCGGCTGGGCAGACGCTGTTGCAGCTCGGCCAGCGCGTCCTCGATGGAGTGGCCCACCGCCATCGCGTCCGCGACCTGCTTCAGCTCCTCGCCCGCGGGCGCGTCCAGCTCCTCCGCTGCCATGGAGACGGCGGTGCGCAGGGCGAGCCCGGCCTGGGTGGCGTTGGCCAGGACGCGTGCGAGCTCGGGGAGTTGGGCGATGAAGCGCTCGGTACGGACGCGGCGGCGCCACTCCAGGAAGCTGTACGCGGACCAGCCCGCGATGAGTGCGGCGATCGGCCCGAAGAAGGGGGCGAGGACCGCCGCGGCGAGCACCCATGCGACGAGGACGACGCCGATCGCGGCCGCGGTGAACTGACCTGGCGTCAAGTTAGTCCCGGTGGCGGCCAGTCGGCCCGCGAGGCGCTGGCCCCAGGCGTAGCGGCGTACGCGGCGGTCGAGTCCGGCGAAGGCCGATTCGCGGGGGCCGCCGCCGAAGTCGCCGGCGAGCCGGTCGACGAGCGCGGCCCGGTCGGCCCTGCCGCCGCGCCAGGCGTGGCCGCCCCACACGGCCAGTGCGAGGGCGAGCACGCTGACGCCGAGGACGAGCAGCGGGTACGGTCCCGAGGCGAATCCGGGGCTCGCTGCCAGGTGCGGGAGACCGCTGCCGGGCGGGGCCGCGACCGCCGTCAACTCTTCCGGAACGGCGGTCACTTCGCCTCCCTGCTGTCGAGTTCGAGTTCGCTCGCGCCGATGCCGAAGGCGGCGGGTACGTGTTCGCCGGACAGGTAGAGCCGCTCGGCGATCTCGCGCGGGACGGGCCGGTGTTCGTACCAGCCGCGGACGATGCGGTCGACGCCGAGCGGTTCCGCGCGGAAGCGGGTCGCGGAGGTGAGCCGGAAGACGTCACGGCCGCGGGAGGACAGGACGGCGATCTCGCCGATCCTGCGGGTGCCGTCGATGTGGCGGTTGAGCTGGACGAGGACGTCCACGGCGCTGTTGATCTGGTCGCGCAGCGCCTCGAAGGGGATCTTGACCTCGCTCATCGACGCGAGCGTCTGGAGCCTGAGCACCGCGTCCTCTGCGGAGTTGGCGTGCACGGTGGCCAGTGAGCCGTCGTGTCCTGTGGACATCGCCTGGAGCATGTCGAGGGTCTCGCCGCCGCGGACCTCACCGACGATGATCCGGTCGGGGCGCATCCGCAGCGAGTTGCGTACGAGGTCGCGAATCGTGATCCGGCCCTCGCCCTCGACGTTGGGCGGGCGCGACTCCAGCCGGATCACATGCTCCTGCTGGAGCTGGAGTTCGGCCGCGTCCTCGACCGTGATGATCCGCTCGCCGTCGGGGATCAGCCCGGACAGCGCGTTGAGCAGCGTGGTCTTGCCCGAGCCCGTCCCGCCGCTGACGATGATGTTGCACTTCGCGCGCACGAACGACGAGAGCAGCAACAGCATGTGCTCGTCCAGCGTCCCGAGGGCGATCAGCTCCTGGAGCGTGTACGCGCGCGGGAAGCGGCGGATGGTGAGCGTGGGTCCGGTCAGCGACAGCGGCGGGATGATGACGTTGACGCGCTCGCCCGACGGCAGCCGGGCGTCGACCATCGGATTCGACTCGTCCACACGGCGGTTGACGGTGGAGACGATCCGCTCGATGGTCTGGAGGAGCTGTTCCGCCGACGAGAAGCGGGCGGCGACCGCCTCGACCCGGCCGCCGCGCTCGACGTAGATCTTGTCGGGGCCGTTGACCATGATCTCGGTGACGGTGGGGTCTTCGAGCAGCGGTTCCAGGATGCCGAGGCCGAGCGCCTCGTCCACCACGCGGCGGATCAGCGCGGCGCGTTCCGCCGTGGACAGCACCGGGCCCTCGCGGCTGATGATGTGACCGAGCACCCGTTCCAGCCGGGCCCTGCGCTCGCCCGGCGCGAGCGCCGACATCTCCGCGAGGTCGATCTCCTGGAGCAGTTTCGCGCGGTAGACGGCCACCATGTGGCCTTCCTGCGTCTGCGGGGTCGCCTCTTCGACGGCGAGGCGGGCACGGAGGCTCATCGTGTCGTGTCCTCCTTCGGCATGGTGGCGGAGCGCTTCACGGGGTCGAAGAAGCTGACGCCCGGCAGGACGGACGGGACCTTCACCGTGGCCTGCGCGGTCACGGTCGTCGCGTCGGACGTCGTGAACCGGATCGTCGCGGTCAGCCAGTCGCTCACCGCCGCCTGGCCGGCCTGCTGGCCGGCCGCCTCTCCCCCGTTCGGGCCCGCCTGCGCGGCGGTCCTGGCCGCCGTACGGGCCGCCGTGCCGGCCTGTTCGCCGCAGTACGCGACGAGGCCGAGTTGGATGCCCGCGAGGGCGATCAGGAGCAGGAACGGGAGCATTCCGAGGTATTCGAGCGATGCCACTCCCCGGTCCCGGGCGGGCCCGCGGTGCCTCTCGGGGGCGCCGCCCCCGAACCCGCGCCGGGAGGGCCCCGAAGGGGCGCGGGGAACCGCGCGCACGGCGGAGGTACGGGCTGCGGGAGCCCGGCGGCGGGAGCGCTTCATCGCTTGGCCGTTTCGTCCAGCGTCTTCGCGTGGCCCGAGATGGGGACGAAGTCGCCGATGCCGGGGATGAGGAGGGGCATTTTGAGGGTGACGGTCGCCGAGACGGTGCCGTCCGCGCGGCTGACCGAGGTGTCGCCTGGCCCCCACGCGCTGGGAAGGTCGCTGCTCGCGGCGGCGGAGGCGTCGGAACCCACCGCCGCGGCCCGGGCCGCCTGATCGGCGGCGTTGCCCGCGAGCGTGAAGGTGTAACCGGCCAGCACGGCCTGCCAGATGAGCAGCAGGGTGATGAGGATGATCGGCGTCATGCCGAGGGTTTCGAGGGTGACCTGGCCCCGGTCGCCGCGTTCGGACCGCTCGCGGCGCTGCTTCTTCCCGCGTGCGGCGGGCAGCGTCGCGCCGCTGACCAGCCCCAACTCCCCTGCCAGTGCCCAGATTCCGGCCTTGACGGTGGAGCGGGCGTCGAGGTCCTGGAGGCGGCCGGCGTCGATGACGGCCTGGAGTTCGCGGAATCCGGCGGGGATGACGGAGGTCGCCATGCGGGTGCCGGTGATGCGGCCGATCAGCGACGGCTGGATCTCGGTGCCGCGGGTGTGGCGGTTGACGACGGCGGTGGTGTCCTGGGGCTTGCGGATCTGGAGCCGGTCCCACATGCGGACCATGCGCTTGGCGGCGCGCACGGCGATGACGTCGGGCGTGAGCACGAGGACGGCGGCGTCGGCGACCTCGACGGCGACGGCGTTGGCGCTGGTCATCTGGGTGCCGCAGTCCACGACGACGACTTCGTAGCGCTGCCGGAGCGCGGCGAGGACGAGGCGGGCCGAGCGGTCGGTGACGTCCTCGCCGCGTTCGCCGTCGGCGGGGGCGAGCAGCAGGGCGGGGCCGGACTCGTGGACGTACATGGCGTCGTGCAGGACCCGGGAGGAGACGTCCGCGATGTCGGCGAGGTCGGCGATGGAGCGGCGGAACTGGACGTCGAGGTAGGAGGCGATGTCACCGCCCTGGAGGTCGAGGTCGACCAGGGCGGTGGAGCGGCCCGACGCGTGGGCGGCGAGGGCGAGTTGGACGGCGGTGACGGTGGTACCGACGCCGCCCTTGGCCCCGGCGACGGCGATGAGGGTACCGCCCGCGACGGCGGGCAGGGCGCGCTGCGGGCCGAGGTGTCTGCGGACGCCGGCCGACCAGGTGGCGGCGGCTTCGACGCGGGCGCCCAACTCGTCGTAGGAGAGCGGGAATCCGACGACGCCTCGGGCGCCGGAGTCCATGGCGGCGGCGAGCACGGCGGGGCTGGGGTCGGCGGTGAGCAGGACGACGCCGATGGCGGGGAAGCGCAGGGCGACGTCGCGGATGAGGTCGAGCGCGGGCATCGGTCCGATGCCCTCCTGCACGATGACGACCTCGGGCAGTTCGTCGATCCCGGCCTCGGCGGCGCGCGTGAGGGTTTCAAGCAGCGCCGTGGAGTCGCCGAGCGCGGGTGCCGGTTCCGCGCCGGGCAGTTGGCCGAGCAGGCCGAGCAGGGCGCGCGCGGCGTCGGGGTCGGCGGTTCCGGCGAGGATGCGTACGGTCACGGCTTGCCTCCGGTGCCGCCGTCGCCGCTCAGGGTGTACGTGCGGTCGGTCTGCGAGGGTGCGGAGCTGTCACCTGGGGCGACCAGCGCGAGGCGTACGTGTTCCGCGAACGACTCGGCGTAGGCGACGCGTTGGGCGTCCCCGGCGTTGAGCGCGAAGGTGATCGGCACGCCTTCGGTGGACAGCCGCTGGGCGTTCTCGCTCTTGTCGAAGGCCTTGATCTCGCCGACGTCGATGACCTGCGCGCCGGACACGATGATCTTCGAGACGTCGGGGTCGGTGTCCTTGCGGCCCTGGAAGGTGGCGAAGATGTTGACCCGGGCGCCGGGGGTGATCTTGCCCGCGACGCCGGTCTCGGCGTCGATCATGATGGCGATCTCCATCTGTCCGGCCTGGAGTTCGGGCCGGGCGGCGACCATGTCGGACTGGAGCAGCGAGCCTTTGCGCAGCGGCACGGCGGCGATCTTGCCCTGGAGTTGGCCGAGATCGCGTACGGCGGTGTCCGGCAGCCAGCGCTTCGGTATCCGGATCCGGTGCACCTGGGACGCGGTCAGCGCCTGGTACGCCGGTACGTCGGCGCTGAGTTCGTACGCGGTGACCTTCGGTCCGACCTGTGACCGCGCGTCGCTGACGACGGCGAGCACTCCCGCGAAGGCGGCCACCGCGCAGATCACGGAGATCACGAGGAGGACGACACCACGACGCTGACGTGAGTTCATGTGCGGGCGGACCTATCGCTTGTGGGGTTCGAGTTGGGGGCGGCGCGGTGTCTCGACCTCGCGCCCCGGCCGGGCGGCGGCGTGCTTCGCCGGAGCCGTACGATCCCCCAGCCGTGTGGCGCAGAACAAGCACTGGTCACCGATGACTTCGAGCCCGCACCAGGTGCAGGTGTCGCGCCGTACCGAGGTGACGAGTTGGTAGAGCATGCCCACATCGGCGATGTAGGCGGTGAATTCGACCAGCCGGGACGTGCCCCACCAGCGTGGGGAGTCGGTCGGCAGCGGCACTTCGCGCAGGTGCTGGGCGCGCCAGCCGCTGGCGAGCGGTCCGGTGACCCAGGCGGGGTCGACGCCCTTGCCCGCGACGGCGAGCTGTGTCTGGTAGCCGGGCCCCGGCGGGACGGTGCCCGGTTCGGCCTCGGCCAGGTACGGCTCGGGGTGCGCGAGGACGGCGAAGTGCCGTCCCGGCACGAGGGACTTGACGTGGGCGCCCACGCCGACCGGGACGCGGTCGAGCTTGGCGACGGAGCCGAGCAGCGCGCCGGAGTGCAGGTAGTACGTGAGCAGCCGGGCGGCGCCCGCGAGGACGCCGGGGCCGAGGTCGGTGCCGGAGAGCTGGCGCAGTTGCTCGGCGAGCAGGGCGATGGCCAGCGGGGGCAGCGGGCTGGGGACGATCGCGATCCGGTCGGCTTCGAGGGCGGACCGCACGGTGTGCATCCGGCGCCTGGCGGGGTCGGCCGGTTCGGCCGGTGCCAGGGCGATGAGGTGCCCGTACGTGTCGAGCGCGGTCGTGGTGCGCGTCAACTGCTCTTCCAGCGAGAGCGAGAGATCGTCAGAGGTGACGGTGATGACGCTCGGCATGCGGAACCTCCCCTCCTGCGCCCGGTGGTGGCCGGTACCTGGCGATTCGCGGTCGTCAGCTTATCGATGTGTAGCGGCTTGGGTGCGGAAAGTTGCGGATCGGAAGTGGTGAACGACAGGTGTCCGGCGGAGGTCTTGACAACCGAATTGGTCTGGACCAACTTTCTCCCTGTCATCTGTTTTCTGCATGCGCTTCACATTGCTCCGCACGTCGGCACTTCAGGTCACCCGTTCACGTCCGTACGTCATGTCATGCGCCACCGCACTCCCACTACCCCCCAACTCCTTGCCCCCAGGAGGCAGTCGTGGAACGTGCATCGCACGCGAATCAAGCGAGCCATGCCCAGCACAGATCAAAGCTCGTCCGCTCGACGTTCTTCCGCCGAGGTATCGCGGGGCTGAGCGCCGCCGCGGTGATCGGCACCGGTGTCGCGCTCGTCGACATGGGCAGCGCCAGCGCCGCGACCACCAACCTCGCCGCCAACCCCGGCTTCGAGAGCGGCCTTTCCGGCTGGACCTGCACCGCGGGCAGCGGCAGCACCGTCTCCAGCCCGGTGCACTCCGGCTCCGCCGCCCTCAAGGCCACCCCGACCAGCAGCGACACCGGCCAGTGTTCCCAGGTCGTCAGCGTGCAGCCCAACTCCCAGTACACGCTCAGCGGTTGGGTGCAGGGCTCGTACGTCTACCTGGGCGCGACCGGCACCGGCGGCACCGACCCGTCCACCTGGACGCCGTCGGCCTCCTCGTACCAGCAGCTCAGCGTCAGCTTCACCACCGGCGCGAACACCAAGTCCGTGACGATCTACACCCACGGCTGGTACGCGCAGCCCGCGTACTTCGCGGACGACATCTCGCTGTCGGGCCCCGGCGGTACGGGCACGACCCCGCCGACCACCCCGCCGACGACGCCTCCCACGACGCCGCCGACCACTCCCCCCACGACACCTCCCACCACCCCGCCCACGACGCCTCCCACCACGCCGCCGACCAGCCCGCCCACCAGCAGCATCCCCAAGCACGCGGTCACCGGCTACTGGCAGAACTTCAACAACGGCGCCACCGTGCAGACCATCGCGCAGGTGCAGAGCCAGTACGACATCATCGCCGTCGCCTTCGCGGACGCGACGACCACGCCCGGCGCGGTCTCGTTCACCCTCGACCCGGCGCTGAACTACAGCACCGCGCAGTTCAAGGCGGACATCGCCGCCAAGCAGGCCGCGGGCAAGAAGGTGATCATCTCCGTCGGCGGTCAGAACGGCACCATCTCGGTCCGTGACTCCGCCTCGGCCACCAACTTCGCCAACAGCGTCTACACGCTGATGCAGACGTACGGCTTCAACGGCGTCGACATCGACCTCGAGAACGGCATCGACACCACCTACATGCCGCAGGCACTGCGCGCGCTGAGCGCCAAGGCGGGCTCGTCGCTCATCATCACGATGGCGCCGCAGACCATCGACATGCTCTCGGCGGGCAGTGACTACCTGGCCACGGCGCTGAAGATCAAGGACATCCTGACCGTCGTCAACACCCAGTACTACAACAGCGGTTCGATGAACGGCTGCGACGGCGGCGTCTACAGCCAGGGCACGGTGGACTTCATCACGACCCTGGCCTGCACCGCCATCCAGGCCGGGCTCTCCCCGTCCCAGGTCGGCATCGGCACCCCGGCGTCCACCAGCGCCGCGGGCTCCGGTTACGTCAGCCCGACCGTCGTCAACAACGCGCTGGACTGCCTCGCCAAGGGCACCGGGTGCGGGACCTTCCACCCGTCCACCACCTGGCCCACCATCCGCGGGGCCATGACCTGGTCCACCAACTGGGACGCCTCGGCGGGCAACGCCTGGTCCAACAGCGTCGGGGCCCACGTGCACGGCATGCCGTAACACGGAGTCCGCTCCAAGGGGGCGCCCCCTGTCCCGCACGTGCGGGACAGGGGGCGCCCCCGACGCGTTCCCCGCGCCCCGAAAGCTCTCCTCCCGCGCGGGAGGAGCCGTCACCCCAGGACGGCCAGGGCGTCGATTTCGATCAGCAGGCCGGCGGGGAGGCCGACGTAGATGGTGGTGCGGGCGGCGGGGGGCTCGACGAGGGAGGCGAAGAACTCGTTGTAGATGGCGTTGAGTTCGGCGAAGTGGTCCGTGTCCGTGAGGTAGACGCGGATCATGATGACGTCTTCCCAGGTGGCACCGCCCGCTTCGAGGACGGCCTGGACGTTGGCGAGGGTCTGGAGGGTCTGCTCGCGCAGGCCGGGGCCCGCGGGCGTCGGGGGCTGGCCCTCGACGGCCGGGAGGAAGCCGACCTGGCCGGCCACCTGGAGGAGATTCCCCTTGCGGACGCCGTGCGAGAACTTGGCGGGCGGCGCCGTGTGGGTGGCCGGGACGATCGCGGTCTTCTGTCCGTTGCTCATGCGGAGTTGTCCTTCACTGAATCTGGTGCGGGTACAGACGCGGATACGGGTACGGATGCGGGTACGGGTACAGATGCGGATGCGGGCGCGGGCGCGCTTCCCGACAGGTCGCGGCTGACGGCCTCGGCCGTCCGCAGCAACAGCGGGCGCAGGCGCAGCAGTTCGTCGGCGGGGACGACGACGTTGGGGGCCGAGAGCGACATGGCGGCGCAGACGCGGCCGTCGGGACCGCGCAGGGGCGCGCCGACGCAGTTGATGGACTCCTCGTGGCCGCCGAGGTCGGTGGCCCAGCCCTGTTCGCGGACGCGGGCCAGTTCGGCCAGGAACGCGGCGGCGTCGGGCGTGGACTTCGCGGTGTAGCGGGGGTACTCCAACTGCTCGGCCACCGAGCGCCGTTCGGGCTCGGGCAGGTCGGCCAGGAGCAGTTTGGCGACGGCGGCGACCGTGATGGCGACCGGGCGGCCGATCCGGGAGTACATCCGTACCGGATAGCGGCTCTCGACCTTGTCGATGTAGACGACCTCGCCCTGCTCGTACACCGCGAGGTGCACGGTGTGACCGGTGCGTTCGTTGAGCGCGGCGAGGTGGGGGTGGGCGATGCCGCGGATGTCGAGGGTCTCGATGGCCTGCTGGGCGAGGGCGAACAGGCGGGCGCCGAGCCGGTAGCGCTGGTCCTGCTGCCGGTAGACCAGGCCGTGTTCGTGCAGGGTCCGCAGCAGCCGCAGCGCGGTGGACTTGTGGACGTCGAGCCGGGTGGCGACCTGTTCGAGCCCCGCCGGGCCCTCGGCCAGCAGCGGCAGGATGCTCAGCGCGCGGTCGACCGTCTGGCTCACCGCGGTCCCTCCTCCGTCGTCGTGGGCGCACGATCTCCGGACGCCGTCCACCCGGCGCCCAGCCGCAGTCTCCCCCATGCCGCGTCGTCCAGGGCGACCAGCGCGTCGGCGCGGGCGCGGCCGGGCGGCGTGCCGAGGTCGCCCGGCTCGGTCAGCGCGGCGGCGGCCAGCACATGGCCGTGCCTGACGCGGTCGCGTACGGGCAGGCCGCGCAGGGCCGCCGACAGGTACCCGGCGGCGAAGGCGTCGCCCGCGCCGACGTGCGCGACGACGTCGACCGCGAGGGCGGGGACGTGACGGCGTTCGTCGCCGTCGAAGACGGTCGCGCCCGCCTCGCCCTGCTTGACCACCACCGTCCGCGGCTCGGGCAGCGCGGCCCGTACCGCGGCCGCGTCCGGCAGCCCCCAGGCGGCCTGCGCCTCGTCCTCGCCGACGAAGACGAGGTCGCAGCCGCGGGCGAGGTCGAGCGTGCGCCGGGGGTCGGCGTCGCGCCACAGCGCCGGGCGGTGGTTGACGTCGAAGGAGACCAGCGGGCGTCCCGGCGCGCGGCGGGTGAGGCCGCGCATCAGCTCCGCGCAGGTCGCGGAGAGCGCGGCGGTGATGCCGGTGAGGTGCAGCACCCGGCCGCTCCACGCGTCGGCGCGGGCGACGAAGTCGGGGGCGAGCGCGGAGGCGGCGGAACCGGCCCGGTAGTAGACGACCTCGGCCCGGTCGGCGGGGGCGTCCGTACCGACGGCGCGCTCGCCCGCCGTACGGAAGTACACGCCGGTGGGGCGGTGCGGGTCGCGCTGTACGGCGCTGACGTCGACCCCTGCCGCGGCGATGGTCTCCACCAGGTGGTCGCCGAAGCCGTCGGCGCCGACGCGGCTGATCCAGCGGGCGCGGTGGCCGGTGCGGGCCAGGGTGCAGGCCACGTTGGACTCGGCGCCGCCGATCGCGCGGTGGAAGGCGGGCACGTCGGCGAGGCGGCCGGGGCGGGAGGGGACGAAGGTGACCATGGACTCGCCGAGGCAGACGACGTCGAAGTCGGCGGCGCCGGGGGCGGCGCTCGGGCTCGTCGGTACGGTCACGGCGGTCACTCACTTCTGCGGGCCGCGGCGGGAGCGGCGGTGGCCTGGTGGGCAGGAGCACCGTTGACCAGGCACTCGCGGGGATGTTAGACAGCTTGCATCACTGTATGCAACGGCCGTTGCATATGTTGCAACTCGGGAGGTTCGATGACGGCGGACGTGGGCGGACACGGGGGCGGGGCCGGGGCCGGGGTCGGCACGGGAGCCGGTGCCGGTGCCGGTGCCGGTGCCGAGCGGGTGGCGGCGCTGGCGGCCGGGCTGCGCGAGGAGCGGGTCGACCACCGTTTCAAGGGGCTGCCGCCGGACGCCGAGGGGCTGACCGTCGGCGAGCTGGCCGACCAGCGCCGCGGCCTCTTCGACGGCGGCTTCACCACGCCCGTCCTCGTCCTGTCCCAGGCCGCCCTCGCGCATAACCTCGACCTGCTGGAGCGGTACACCGCCCAACACGGCCTGTCCTTCGCCCCGCACGGCAAGACGTCCATGGCCCCGCAGCTCTTCGCCGACCAACTCGCGCGCGGCGCCTGGGGGATCACCGTCGCCGTACCCCACCAGGCGCGCGTGTGCCGGGCGTTCGGGGTGCCGCGGATCTTCATCGCCAACGAGGTCGTCGACCCGGTGGCGCTGCGCTGGATCGGCGGTCAGCTCGACGCCGACCCCGGCCTCACCGTCGTCACGTACGTCGACTCCGTGCGCGGTGTCGAGCTGATGGACGCGGCGCTGCGGGACGCCGGGACGCGGCGGCGGCTGGACGTCGTGGTCGAGCTCGCGGGCGGCGAGGGCGCCAGGACCGGTGTCAGGACCGAGGACGAGTGCGCGGCCGTCGCGGCGGCCGTCGCCGCGACCGGCACGCTGCGGCTGACCGGCGTCGCCGGGTACGAGGGCGAGGTGCCGGACGCCGACCCCGGGCGGGTACGTGCGTGGCTGCGGCGGCTGGTCGCGCTCGCCGGCGCCCTCGACGCCGACGGGCTCTTCGGGGACGCCGAGCAGATCGTGGTCAGCGCCGGGGGCTCCGCCTGGTTCGACCTCGTCGCGGAGGTCTTCGCGGACGTGCCCGCGATGTCCCGGCCGGTCCTGAAGCTGCTGCGCTCCGGGGCGTACGTCACGCACGACGACGACCACTACCGGCGGCGCACGCCGTTCAACCGGGTCCCGGACGAGGGCGCCCTCGAACCGGCCTTCCGGCTCTGGGCCCAGGTCGTCTCCCGGCCCTCGCCCACCCAGGCGTTCCTCAACGCCGGGAAGCGCGACGCGCCGTACGATCTCGGGCTGCCGTCCGTCCAGACGGTTCGCGGCGCCGACGCCGGTCCGCGTCCGGCGCCGGACGGGCTCACCGTCACCGCCCTGTCCGACCAGCACACCTGGCTGGCCGTGCCCGCCTCCGACCCCCTCGCCGTCGGCGACTGGGTCGCCCTCGGCCTCTCCCACCCCTGCACCACCTTCGACAAGTGGCCCCTCATCCCGGTCACCGCCCCCGACGCCACCGTCCCCGCCTACATCCGCACCTTCTTCTAACCCACCCGCCCCCCCATGTCCTCAATCGCCGGACGGGCTGAAAAGGGGGGGTTGGCGCGTCCCGCGCCGGAAGCGGGGCCCGGACGGGACGACTACCGGGTCCAAACCCTGGGCACGGGCGGCCGGTTGGGCGGGCGCGCCAGAAGCGCCGGACCAGCCCGTCCGGCGATTGAGGACCAGGCCCGGCGGTGATGAGTGGCAACCGTGACGACATGAAAGGCCCCGCCATGGATCTCGTGTTCCGCGACGCTCGCGTCATCGACGGAACGGGGGCGGCGTCGTACGTGGCGGACGTGGGGCTCGCGGGGGGCCGGGTCGGGGAGATCCGGCGGAAGGACGGGGGGCGGCGGCTCACGGCGAGACGGGTGGTGGACGCGGAGGGTCTGGCGCTGGCGCCGGGGTTCATCGACATGCACGCGCACAGCGACCTGGCGCTGCTGCGGGACCCGTCGCACGAGGCGAAGGCGGCACAGGGCGTGACGCTGGAAGTCCTCGGCCAGGACGGCCTGTCGTACGCGCCGGTCGACGACCGGACGTTGGCGCAGGTGCGGGCCCAGATCGCGGGGTGGAACGGCGACGGCTCGGACGTGGAGTTCGACTGGCGGAGCGTCGGCGAGTACCTAGACCGGCTGGACCGGGGCATCGCGGTCAACGCCGCGTATCTGGTGCCGCAGGGCACGGTCCGGATGCTGGCGCTGGGCTGGGAGGACCGCCCGGCCACGGCGGCTGAGCTGGCACGGATGAAGGAGTTGGTCGCCGACGGCCTGGCCCAGGGCGCGGTGGGCCTGTCGTCGGGGCTGACGTACACGCCGGGGATGTACGCGTCGGACGCGGAACTGACCGAGCTGTGCCGGGTGGTGGCGGCGTACGACGGCTACTACTGCCCGCACCACAGGTCGTACGGGGCGGGCGCGCTGCGGGCGTACGAGGAGATGGTGGCGCTCACCGAACAGGCGGGCTGCGCGCTGCACTTGGCGCACGCCACGATGAACTTCCCGGAGAACGAGGGCCGCGCCCCCGAACTGCTGGCGCTGCTGGACGCGGCCCTGGCCGCAGGCGCGGACATCTCCCTGGACAGCTACCCCTACCTCCCCGGCTCCACAACCCTCGTGGCGATGCTGCCCAGTTGGGCCACCGAGGGCGGCCCCGAGGCGACGCTGGCCCGGCTGCGCGACGACGCGACGGCGGCGCGCATCCGCCGGGTGATGGAGGTGGACGGCGCCGACGGCAGCCACGGCGTCCCCGTCGACTGGTCGGTGATCGAGGTCGCCGGGGTGCGCGAGCGCTCGCTGGCCGCCCATGTCGGGCGCAGGATCGCGGACTTCGCGACCGCCCGGCGGCTCCTGCTGGAGGACCGGCTCGCCACCACGATCCTCCAGCACGTCGGCCACGAGGAGAACGTCCGGGCCATCATGCGGCACCGCGTGCACACCGGCGGCTCCGACGGCATCCTGCGCGGCGACAAGCCGCACCCGCGCGCGTACGGCACCTTCCCCGAGTATCTGGGCCGCTACGTCAGGGAGTTGGGGGTGCTGCCCCTTGAGGAGTGCGTGGCCCATCTGACCGGCAGGCCCGCCGCCCGGCTGCGGCTGCCCGATCGCGGCCTGGTCCGCGAGGGCTACCGCGCCGACCTGGTCCTGTTCGACCCGGCCACCGTCGCGGCCGGTTCCACGTACGACCGCCCCCGCACCCTGCCCACCGGTATCCCGTACGTCCTGATCGACGGCCGGTTCGTCATCGAGGACGCCCGTCGGACGGACGTGCTGGCGGGACGCTCGGTGCGGCGGACCGAGGTGCGGCGGACCGAGGCGCGAGGAACGGCTGGTCGGCGAACGGCCCGGGGGTGAGGCCCCCTGGGGCGAGAGTCCCTGAGGTGAGGGTCTCGGCGATCGCCGGTACGGCGGTCAGGTCGTCGGTGATGACCGCCTCCAACGCCCCGGCGGCGGCCCGGTCGTTGGGCGTGATCCGCCCGGAGTAGAAGATCACTGGACCCGCGTAGCCGCGTGACCTCACACCGCGTACCAGCGCGAAGCCCTTGGCGGGCTCGTCCGCGAAGCCCGCGTGGCAGAGCAGCAGGGCGGGGCGGTGTTCGGCGAAGATCTGGACGAGTTCGGCTTCCGTGTCGGCGGGGAGCACGGCGGAGCTCACCGTCAGCAACTGGGCGATGGCACGGCCTCTGCCCCGCGCGAAGCCCGCCGCCACCGCGAGCGCGAACGTACGCTCCGGCGTCCCGGCCGGGTAGCCGGAACCCTGTTGCGGCGCGTGCCAGGCCGGTGCGTCGGCGCCGTATCCGGCCAGTTCCGGGTCGTCGAGCGCGGGGCTCACCGACTGCGGCCGCTCCAGCGGATCCGGCTCGTACGGCGACCCGTCACCGCGCGGGTAGCCGTACCCCTGCCCGTACCCCTGCACGGGCCCCTGCCCGTACCCCGGCACGGGCCCCGGGTACGGCGGCGTGCCGACCCCCGTATCGCCGTAGTCGACCGACGATCCGCTCGGCCCCGGTGACGCCACCGGGTCCCCGGCCGGTTCCGGCCCGGCCGCGGGCTGCGGCGCGCTCTCCCACGGACCGGCCAGCGGCGGATACGGCGCCGCCTCGCCGTCCTCGGTGCCCTGCCGCAGCCGTCGCAGCACCAGTTCGGACTCGGGCAGCGCCACCAGGTCCTCGACCAGGGAGACGAAGGCGGGGTCGCCCGCCAGGTCGGGGAAGCCGACCGGGAGCTGGGCTTCGAGGTCGGCGAGGACCGTGCCGTGGTCCTCGTGCCCGTGCAGCGGCGGCAGGGAGTGGGCGCGCAGGAAGTCGGCGACCATCGGCCGGTCGGGGTCGGCGAGCGGCGCCGGGGACCACAGGCGGGTGCGGACCCGGCGGTAGGTGCGGAATTCGCGCACCACGTCGGCGTCGTCCCCGGGCCCGGCGGGCGCCGTCATCATGCGGTGGAAGTCGGGATAGAGGTACTGGAGCAGCAGGGTGCGGATGACGGCCTCGGGGCGGATGCCCGCCCAGACCGGGTTGAGGCTCGCCTCCAACAGCAGCCCGTTGAGCAGGCGTTTGACCCGGCGCGGGTTGCGGGCGGCGCGGTAGGCGAGGAGTTCGACCAGGTGCGGGTCCAACAGGTGGTCGATACCGGCCAGTTCGGCGCAGGAGCGGACGTACGCCTGGATCTCCCGGCCGCTGGGCGCGGGGATGCGGTAGCTGGTCTGGAAGATCTTCTCCACGAAGGCGGCCCCGGCTGGCGAGAGGTCCGGCAGCAGTCCGCCGGGGCCGATCGCGGCGCGGTCGCAGCCGATGACGAAGGCGAGGCCCGGCACGTCGAGGTAGACCTTCACGGCCTCGCAGACGGCGAGGAAGGTCTGCTCCGAGCAGCGGTCGAGGTCGTCGATGAAGATGACGAGGAGTTTGCCGCCGGGCGCGGAGCCGCGCGTCGCGGTCCACTCGCCGACCATGTCGCGCAGCGCGTCCCGCATGCCGTTGCGGGCGCCCGCGTCGACCGACAGGCGCTTCCACAGCTCGTCGACCATGCCCGCCACGCCGAGCGGCCCGGCGGCGACGACGGTCAGCGCCCGTAACAGGCCCATCAGGGCGCCGCCCGCCCTGATCCGGCGCAGGGCGCGCCGCAGGATGCTGGGGTCGACCTGGTTGAGCACCGATTTGATGAGCCCTTCGAGGGCGTCGCCGCCGGTCGAGGTCCAGGCGTTGTACCAGACGGTGTGCACGTCGGGGAACCGCTGGAGCCGTACGTCGACCAGCCGCATCAGGCTGCTCTTGCCCATCCCCCATCCGGCGTCCACCGCGAGGGTGAAGGGCGTCGCGTCGCGCGAGGCCACCAGCAGTCCGGTGAGCTGCGCCGCGGCCCGGTTGGCGCCGAGCAGGTCGCGCGTCTCGTCGGCCACGGGTTCGTCGTTGAGCAGAGCGAACGCGGGCGGGGTCACCGGCGGGTACGAGGACCCGTACGGGAATGCGTACGGCGTCGCGTAAGGCGTCGCGTACGGCGACATGGGCGGCGGTCCGGCCGCTGGGGAGGACACCGTCCAAGTCTGGCAGCCGCGCCCCCGGGTCCGCCGGTACGTGGCGGAAAACACCGAGCGGTCCGCGTGACGTGGCCGTAAGGTGACCGGCATGCAGGTGATCCAGTCCACGAAGCTCGCCAACGTCTGCTACGACATCCGGGGCCCGGTCCTCGAAGAGGCCATGCGGCTTCAGGCGGCGGGTCACCGCATCCTGGAGCTGAACACCGGGAATCCGGCGCCGTTCGGGTTCGAGTGCCCGCCGGAGATCCTGGAGGACATGCTCAGGTCGCTGGGGACGGCGCACGGGTATGTGAACTCCAAGGGCATCCTCCCGGCGCGCCGCGCGGTGATGCAGCACTACCAGACCAAGGGCATCGACCTGGACGTCGAGGACGTCTACCTCGGCAACGGGGTGTCGGAGCTGATCCAGATGTCGATGCAGGCGCTGCTCGACGACGGTGACGAGGTGCTGGTGCCCGCGCCGGACTACCCGCTGTGGACGGCGTCGGTCTCGCTGTCCGGCGGCACGGCCGTGCACTACCGCTGCGACGAGCAGGCGGACTGGCAGCCGGACCTCGCCGACATCGAGCGGAAGATCACCGACCGCACCAAGGCGATCGTGATCATCAACCCGAACAACCCGACCGGCGCCGTGTACGACGACGAGATGCTGCGCGGCATCGCCGAGATCGCCCGCAGGCACCGGCTGATCGTCTGCGCCGACGAGATCTACGACAAGATCCTGTACGACGACGCGACGCACACCCCCTTCGCCGCCATCGCCCCCGACCTGATGACCCTGACCTTCAACGGTCTGTCGAAGGCGTACCGGGTGGCGGGCTTCCGCAGCGGCTGGCTCGCGGTCTGCGGCCCCAAGGACCACGCGACCAGCTACATCGAGGGTCTGACGATCCTGGCGAACATGCGGCTGTGCGCGAATGTGCCCGCGCAGCACGCCATCGCCACCGCTCTCGGCGGGCGCCAGTCCATCAAGGACCTCGTCCTGCCCGGCGGCCGGCTGACCGAGCAGCGCGACGCGGCGTACGCGGCCCTGACCGCCATCCCCGGCGTCACCTGCGTGAAGCCCAAGGGCGCCCTCTACGCCTTCCCGCGCCTCGACCCCAAGGTGCACAAGATCAAGGACGACCAGCAGATGGTCCTCGACCTCCTGCGGGCCGAGCGCATCCTCGTCGTCCAGGGCACCGGCTTCAACTGGCCCGACCCCGACCACTTCCGCCTCGTCACCCTCCCCGCCAAGGAGGACCTGACGGACGCGGTCACCCGCATCGGCGACTTCCTGGGCGGCTACAGCCAGGTGCCGTAAGAGGTACGGCGTCCGGGAGGGGTACGGGCCCGGAAGAGGTACGGCGAAGGAGCGCGGGAGGTCACCGCGAAGGGGCGCGGGCGATCCGCGCCCCCCACGTCAGCCCAGGCGCGCCACCAGGGACTCGTACTCGTCCCACAGCTCGCGCGGGGTGTGGGTGCCGAAGGTTTCGAGGTGGGCGGGGATGAGGGCGGCTTCCTCTTTCCAGACCTCGCGGTCGACGGACAGCAGCAGGTCGAGGTCGCCCTGGGAGATGTCGAGCCCCTCGGTGTCGAGGTCGCCGGGGGCCGGCAGGATGCCGATGGGGGTCTCGACGCCCTTGGCCTCGCCGTTGAGGCGTTCGACGATCCACTTCAGGACCCGGCTGTTCTCGCCGAAGCCCGGCCAGACGAAGCGCCCGGCGGCGTCCTTGCGGAACCAGTTGACGTAGTAGATCTTCGGCAGCTTGGCGGCGTCGTGCGTCTTGCCGAGCGAGACCCAGTGGCCGAAGTAGTCGCCCATGTTGTAGCCGCAGAACGGCAGCATCGCGAAGGGGTCGCGGCGCAGTTCGCCGACCTTGCCCTCGGCGGCGGCGGTCTTCTCGCTGGCGACGTTGGCGCCGAGGAAGACGCCGTGCTGCCAGTCGAAGGACTCGGTGACCAGCGGTACGGCTGAGGCGCGGCGTCCGCCGAAGAGGATCGCGGAGATCGGGACGCCGCGCGGGTCCTCCCACTCGGGCGCGATGATCGGGCACTGCGCGGCGGGGACGGTGAAGCGGGCGTTGGGGTGGGCGGCGGGCGTGCCGGACTGCGGCGTCCAGTCCTGGCCCTTCCAGTCCGTGAGGTGCGCGGGCGGCTCCTCGGTCATGCCCTCCCACCACACGTCGCCGTCGTCGGTGAGGGCGACATTGGTGAAGACGGAGTTGCCGTACATCGTCTTCATCGCGTTGGAGTTGGTGTGCTCTCCGGTGCCGGGCGCCACGCCGAAGAAACCGGCCTCGGGGTTGATGGCGTACAGGCGGCCGTCCTCGCCGAAGCGCATCCAGGCGATGTCGTCGCCGATGGTCTCGACGGTCCAGCCGGGGACGGTGGGCTCCAGCATCGCGAGGTTGGTCTTGCCGCAGGCCGAGGGGAACGCGGCGGCGACGTACTTGACGGCCTCGGGTCCCCCCTTGGGCGGGGTGAGCTTGAGGATCAGCATGTGCTCGGCGAGCCAGCCCTCGTCGCGGGCCATGACGGAGGCGATGCGCAGCGCGTAGCACTTCTTGCCGAGCAGGGCGTTGCCGCCGTAGCCGGAGCCGTAGGACCAGATCTCGCGGCTCTCGGGGAAGTGCGAGATGTACTTGGTGGTGTTGCACGGCCACGGCACGTCGGCCTGGCCCTCTTCGAGCGGGGCGCCCAGGGTGTGCACGGCCTTGACGAAGAAGCCGTCGGTGCCCAGTTCGTCCAGCACGGCCTGACCCATCCGGGTCATGGTGCGCATGGAGACGGCGACGTACGCGGAGTCGGTGATCTCCACGCCGATGGCGGACAGCGGTGAGCCGACCGGGCCCATGCAGAAGGGCACGACGTACATCGTGCGGCCCTTCATCGAGCCGCGGAAGACGCCCTTGTCGCCGGTGAAGATCTCCCGCATCTCGGCGGGGGCCTTCCAGTGGTTGGTCGGGCCCGCGTCCGCCTCGTTCTCCGAGCAGATGAAGGTCCGGTCCTCGACCCGCGCCACGTCCGAGGGGTCGGAGGCCGCGTAGTACGAGTTGGGGCGCAGGGTCGGGTCGAGCTTGGTGAAGGTGCCCTTGGCGACGAGTTCTCCGGCCAGGCGGTGGTACTCCGCCTCCGAGCCGTCGCACCACACGATCTCGTCGGGCTGGGTGAGTTCGGCGATCTCGCCGACCCAGCGGGTCAGTTCCTGATGGTTGGTGGGAGCCGCAATACCGCGCGCCACGATCGCTCCGTCCCGCCGGGTCCGCACAGAACCGGCGTCACAAATTGAGGGTTTGGTTCTCGGCCCCTTGGGGGCTGCGGCCCGGACGCGTTCGTGGAGTGCTCATCCGGTACCGACCGCACTCATATGAGTGTGGGCCCCGTCAAATGATTCTGTCCAGGGCGCCGCGAGTGAGCATCACCACTCCGGGAGTGTCCCGCGCCACCTTTGAATCTACTAACAGGTAACTTACGCGACCGTAGGTAGGATTGACGGCATGGCCCTTGGCAACGACACTTCAGAGGTGCTCCCCACCGTCGACGGCGTCGACTTGCCGATCCCCGTGAAACCCAAGCTCAGAGGGTGGTTGCACGCGGGGATGTTCCCCGCCGTGCTCGTCTCGGGAGTCGTGCTCACCGCCTTCGCCCAGAGCACCAGGGGACGGATCGCCTGCGGCGTCTTCACCGTGACCGCGTGCGCGCTGTTCGGCGTGAGCGCGCTCTACCACCGGGGCAACTGGGGCCCTCGGGGCGAAGCGATTTTGCGACGACTTGACCATGCGAACATCTTCCTGATCATCGCGGGCACGTACACGCCGCTGGCGATCCTGCTGCTGCCGGGCGACACCTCGAAGGCGCTGCTGTGGGTCGTCTGGGCGGGCGCGCTCGCCGGAATCGCCTTCCGCGTCTTCTGGGTCGGCGCCCCGCGCTGGCTCTACACCCCGTGCTACATCGCGCTCGGCTGGGTCGCGGTCTTCTTCCTGCCGGACTTCCTGCGGACCGGCGGCGTGGCCGTCATGGTCTGCGTCATCGTCGGCGGCCTGCTCTACAGCGGCGGCGCCGTCGTCTACGGCTTCAAGCGGCCGAATCCGTCACCGCGTTGGTTCGGCTTCCACGAGGTCTTCCACTCCTTCACGCTGGTCGCCTTCATCGTCCACTACGTCGGCATCTCGCTGGTCGCCTACCAGCACGCGTAATCCGCCGGGCCGCAGCCGCCCGCCCCTTCACCCACCCGCGCCCGTCCCCACGGGGGCGGGTTTTTTCGTACGCCCGCACGTCGGCGCGCGCCCGCGGGTGAGTGAGGGCGCGTACGCCGGTGCGTACGCGTACGCCGACACCCATCCGCGGACGCGCCCACCCGCGCGGGTTCCCATGCGGCGATCTGACAGCTACTCTTTTTTAGGAGTCACTCTCATTTGACACAGACCTTCAGGAGCCGTCATGGCAACCTCTTCCTCCCCGGCCCCGCCCCCGGCGGACGCGCAAGCCCCGCCGCAGGCGGACCCGCGGCGCTGGCTGGCGCTGCTCGCGATCATCGCCAGCGTCCTCGTCCTCAGCTTCGACACGACGATCCTCAACGTGGCGCTGCCGACGATGTCCGCGCAGATCGGCGCCGACACCGGCGACATGCAGTGGATCGTGGACTCGTACACCGTCGTCTTCGCCGCCGCGATGCTCCCGGCGGGCCTGCTGGGCGACCGGTTCGGACGGCGCCGGATGCTGGTCACGGGCCTCGTCGTGTTCCTGGCCGGATCGATGCTCGGCGTGCTGGCGCACAGCCCGGGACCGGTGATCGCCGCCCGTACGGTGATGGGCGTCGGCGGGGCCTTCATCATGCCGCTGGCGCTGTCGGTGCTGCCGTCGATGTTCAGCGGGCAGGAGCGCTCGCGGGCGGTCGCGATCGTGTCCACCGCGATGGCGCTCGGCATGCCGCTCGGCCCGATCATCGGCGGCACGCTGCTCGAACACTTCTGGTGGGGCTCGGTCTTCCTGATCAACATCCCGCTGGTCGGCCTGAGCGTCGTCGCCTGCATGACGCTGCTGCCCGAGACCCGCGACCCCGCCGCGCCCCGGGTGGACGTCCCCAGCACGGTGTTCGCCGCCGGGGGCCTCGGCGCCCTGGTCTTCGGAATCATCGAGGCGCCCGACCGGGGCTGGGGCGACCCGCTGGTGCTGCTGATGCTGTTCGGCGGGGTCGCGCTAATCACCGGGCTGGTGCTGCGCGAGCGCGGGGTGAGCAGGCCGATGCTCGACCTGACCCTGCTGCGGCAGCGCGGTTTCGTGTGGAACGCGGTCGCCGCCACCCTGGTCACCTTCATCCTCACCGGGCTGCTCTTCGTCCTGCCGTCCTACCTCCAGACCTCCCTGGGCTACGACGCGTTCGGCACCGGTCTGCGGCTGCTGCCGATGATGGGCGGGCTGATGTTCGCCGCCCGCGCGGGCTCCCCGCTGGTCAAGCGGTTCGGCCCGCGGCCGGTGATCGTCGGCGGACTCGCCGTCCTGGCGGGCGCGGCCTTCCTCGGCAGCACCACGCGCGTCGGTGACGGTTACGGCGTCACCGCCCTGTGGCTGTCGATCGCCGGACTCGGCTTCGGCCTCGCCATCGTGCCCGCCATGGACAGCGCGCTCGGCGCGCTCCCCCGCGAGCGCGCGGGCAGCGGCTCGGGACTGCTCCAGACGCTGCGGCAGACCGGCGGCGCGATCGGCGTCGCCATCCTCGGCAGCGTCCTCGCCGCCGGGTACACCGGACGGCTGGACACCGGCGGCCTGTCCTCGGCCGCCGCGCACACCGCCAAGGACTCCGTCGTCGGCGCCCACGCCGTCGCCGCCTCCCTGGGCGACCGCGCGCTGGCCACCGCAGCCGACGCCGCGTACCTGCACGGCATGAGCGTCGTCCTCACCGTCTGCGGTGTCGCGTCCCTGGTGGCCGCCGCGCTGGTGGCGGCCTTCCTGCCGAACCCGCGCACCGGGAAAGCGACGGACGGGGGCGCGGCCGACGGGGGCGCGAAGGGGTCTGGAGACGGGTCCGGATACGGGTCCGGGTCCGAGTCCGGGTCCGGAGCCGGGAGCGACACCGCGCCCGGCATCGTGACCGGCGCCGTGACCGGCTCCGACACCCGCGCCGGGGCATCGCTGCCCGTGGCAGAACGCACCACGGATGCCGGACAATGAGGCCATGTCCCCTCGCTCCAGCGGCATCATCCCGGCGAAGACCGGTCTGCGCGAACGCAAGAAGGCCCAGACCCGCCAGGCCATCCGCGCCGCCGCCTACCGGCTCTTCGCCGAGCAGGGGTACGACGCCACCCCCGTCGACCAGATCGCGGCCGAGGCGGACGTCTCGCCGAGCACCGTCTTCCGGTACTTCCCCACCAAGGAGGACATCGTCCTCACGGACGAGTACGACGCGGGCATGGCCGAGATGCTGCGGTCCCGGCCCGCCGACGAGTCACCGCTGACGGCGCTGGAAATGGTCATGCACGAATCGCTCAGCCTGCTGCTCCAGGACCCCGAGGGCCAGGCCGAGATGGTTCAGCGCGAGGAACTGGTCCGCGACGTCCCCGCCATCCGCTCCCGCTCGCACGAAACCATGTCGGAGACCGGTCGGCTGCTCGGCGGCATCATCGCCGAGCGGTCCGGCCGCTCGGCCGACGACCTCGAGGTACGCGTCTTCACCGCCGCCGTCTTCAGCGTCATCCACGAGACGACGATGTACTGGGTCGAACAGGGCCGCACCGAAGACCTCCTCCCCCTCCTCGACCGAGCCCTCGGCCTGCTGCGCGGTGGCCTGGAGTTCTGACCCGCACGCCTCCCCGGCGCCAACCCCCATGACCGAGCCCCCAGCCCCCACCCCCCGGTGACCCGGCCACCCCCGATCCGCCCCGCCGGGACGGCCGGTGACCCGCGGGAGCGTCGTGGCTGGGCGCGCACCCCCGCAGGGGGACCGGCTAGCTCGGGCGGGGTCCGGTCCACACGTCGGAGCGGAGCTGCGAGCGCAGGGTGCGGGCGTCGGACGTCGGCGCGTCGCAGACGAAGTTGCGGCAGACGTACGCGGCGGCCTGCCCGGCGCGCGTCGGCCGGGCGTGCAGCAGCGGGAATTCCGTACTGCCCTCCTCGCCGACCGCGACCACGGCGCCGGGCGCGGCGCCGAGCAGCGCGGTGAGGTGGAGTTCGTCGGTCAGGGGATCGCCGACCGCGCCGACGACGGCGACCTCGCGCGGCCCGTCGAGCGCGGCCTCGGCGACGGCCAGACCCCAGCCGACGAACCGCGGCGCGCGGGAGGCGAGCGCGCCGACGACACCCAACGCCCTTTCCGCGGCGGTGCGGTGGGCGTCGGAGCCGGTGTGGGCGGCGTACGTGAGCAGCGCACCCGCGGCGGCCGTCCAGCCGGACGGCGTCGCGTTGTCGGTGGGGTCCTGCGGGCGGCGGATCAGGGTCTCGGCGTCGTCGGCGGTGTCGTACAGCCCGCCGTCGTCCGCGGTGAAGTGGACGATGACGGAGTCGAGCAGCAGCCCGGCGAAGTCCAGCCAGACGCCCTCGCCGGTCACCGACGCGAGCGCCAGGAAGCCCTCGGCGACATCGCCGTAGTCCTCCAGCACACCGTCGTTGGCCCCGGCGACACCGTCGCGCGAGGTGCGCGAGAGCCGTCCGCGCTCGTCCATGTGGACGCGTACGAGCAGGTCGGCGGCGTCGACCGCGGCCTGTACGAGGTCGGGCCTGTCGAAGTAGGCGCCGGTCTCGGCGAGCGCGGCGATGGCCAGGCCGTTCCAGGCGGCGACCACCTTGTCGTCACGCCCCGGACGGGGGCGCGACGCGCGGGCGGTGAGCAGCCGTTCGCGTACGGAGGCGACCCGGTCGGCGTCCACCACGCCGTTGCCCTGCGGGAGTTGGAGTACGGAGGCGCCCTCCTCGAAGGTGCCCTCCTCGGTGACGCCGAAGTAGCCCGCCGCGAACTCCCCGTCGGCCGCGCCCAGTACCTCGGTGAGCTGCGCGGGCGTCCACGCGTAGTAGGCGCCCTCGGCGTGCTTGCCGGTGCCGTCGTCGCTGTCGGCGTCCAGCGCGGACGCGAACCCGCCCTCGTCCGTGGCCAGTTCGGCGATCATGAAGTCCGCGGTCTCCAGCGCGACGCGGCGCGCGAAGTCGGAGCCGGTGGCCCGCCACAGGTGCGCGTACACGCGGGTGAGCAGCGCGTTGTCGTAAAGCATTTTCTCGAAGTGCGGGACGGTCCAGGTGCGGTCGACCGCGTACCGGGCGAAGCCGCCGCCGAGTTGGTCGTAGATCCCGCCGCGCGCCATCGCCTCGCAGGTGTCGCGGGCCATCTGCAACGCGCCCTCGGCGCCGGTCCGCGCGTGGTGCCGCAGCAGGAACTCCAGCGCCATGGACGGCGGGAACTTCGGCGCCCCGCCGAACCCGCCGCGCCGCGCGTCGTATTCACGGGTCAGCCCGAGCAGCGCCGCCGACAGTTCGCCTTCACCCGGATGGACGGCCGCGCCGTACGCGTCCGCCCGCTCGGCCAAGTCCCGGACGATCCGCGTCGCGACATCCGCGACCTCCTCGCGCCGGTCACGCCACGCCGCGACGACGCCCTCCAGCACGTCCCGGAAGCCGGGCATCCCCTGCCGCGCGGCCGGCGGGAAGTACGTACCGAAGTAGAACGGCTCGCCCTCCGGCGTCAGAAACACCGTCATCGGCCAGCCGCCCTGACCGGTGGCCGCCTGCACAGCCTCCATGTACACGGCGTCGACGTCCGGCCGCTCCTCGCGGTCCACCTTCACCGACACGAAGTGCTCATTGAGATACGCGGCCGTCACCTCGTCCTCGAAGGACTCGTGCGCCATCACATGGCACCAGTGACACGCGCTGTACCCCACGCTCAGCAGCACCGGCACACCGCGCTTGCGCGCCTCCGCGAACGCCTCCGCCCCCCACGGCCACCAGTCCACGGGATTCGCGGCGTGCTGGAGAAGATAGGGCGAGGTCGCGTCAGCCAACCGGTTCACGCGGCCTAGCCTCTCACAAAGCAAGGCCCGCGAGACGATCGCGCGCGGCGGCGGGAGGCTGTCGTTCGGGCATCTCGACGCACCGGGCGGGAGCGGGAGCGGGACCGGTGGGGACGGGGTCCGGCGGGGGGGGCGGGGCGGTCAAGGGGCGGGGGGTGGGGCGATCTCGTGGAGGAGGGTCTCGACCAGGGACTTGATCTCGTCGCGGATCGGACGCACGGCTTCGACGCCCTGGCCGGCCGGGTCGTCGAGCTTCCAGTCGAGGTAGCGCTTGCCGGGGAAGACCGGGCAGGTGTCGCCGCAGCCCATCGTGACGCACACGTCGGACTCGCGTACCGCGTCCACGGTGAGGATCTTCGGGGCCTCGGCGGAGATGTCGATGCCGACCTCGGCCATGGCCCGGACGGCGGCCGGGTTGACGGCGGTGCCCGGGTCGGACCCGGCGGAGCGGACCTCGACGCGGTCCCCGGCCAGGTGGGTGAGCCACGCGGCGGCCATCTGCGAGCGGCCGGCGTTGTGGACGCAGACGAACAGGACGGAAGGCTTGTCGGACATGGGACTTCCCTGTTCCTTCCTCGGTTGAACGGCGTGGTGGGACCGGCGTGACGGGACGGGTTCGCTGCGGCGACGTGGCGAGGCGAACGAACGATTCAGCCCGCGCTGGTATCAGCGGCGACTGATGTGTGACAGTATCAGTCCATGCTGACATCAGTCGACACTGATCTGATGCGGGTGCTGGCCGACCCGCTCAGGCTCCGGATCGTGACCCTGCTCGCCCGCGAGACCCTGTGCACCACGCACCTGGTCGAGGAGACCGGAGCCAGGCAGACCAATCTCTCCAACCACATGAAGGTCCTGCGCGAGGCGGGCGTGGTGGACACCGAGCCCTGCGGCCGGTTCGTCTACTACAAGCTGCGCCCCGAGGTGCTGGCCGGACTGTCCGAGCGGTTCGCCGCGCTCGCGGAGTCCGCGCGTACCGCCGCCGAGAACAAGCGGGCGTGCCCGTGACCTCGGCGGAACCCCGACCCGCGCCCTCCGCGGAGCCCGCCGCCGCCCGCTCACCGGACGGCGGTCCGGCCCCGCGCGACTCGGTCGTCGCGAAGCTCTCCGCCCTGGACCGCTACCTCGCGGTCTGGATCCTGGCCGCGATGGGGGCCGGTCTGGGGCTGGGCCGCGCCGTCCCGGGGCTGAACGACGCGCTCGCGAAGACCGAGATCGGCGGGATCTCGCTGCCGATCGCGCTCGGCCTGCTCGTGATGATGTACCCGGTGCTGGCCAAGGTCCGCTACGACCGGCTCGACCGCGTCACCGGCGACCGGAAGCTGATGGCGTCCTCCCTGCTCCTCAACTGGGTCGTCGGGCCCGCCATCATGTTCGCGCTGGCCTGGCTCTTCCTGCCGGACCTGCCCGAGTACCGCACCGGTCTGATCATCGTGGGACTCGCCCGCTGCATCGCCATGGTCATCATCTGGAACGACCTCGCGTGCGGCGACCGCGAGGCCGCCGCCGTCCTGGTCGCGCTCAACTCGGTGTTGCAGGTGCTCGCGTTCGCGCTGCTGGGCTGGTTCTACCTCGACCTGCTGCCGCGTCTGCTCGACCTCGGCGACGGCCAGGGCCTGGACGTCTCCGCCTGGCACATCGCGCTGAACGTCGTCGTCTTCCTCGGCGTGCCCCTGCTCGCGGGGTTCCTCACGCGCCGCGTCGGCGAGCGGCGCGTGGGGCGCGAGCGGTACGAGAGCGCGTTCCTGCCGAGGATCGGCCCGTGGGCGCTGTACGGGCTGCTGTTCACGATCGTCGTCCTCTTCGCGCTCCAGGGCGGGACGATCACCTCGCGCCCGCTGGACGTCGTACGGATCGCGGCTCCGCTGCTGGTCTACTTCGCGGTCATGTTCTTCGGCGCCTTCCTCCTCGGCAAGGGTGTCGGTCTGGCCTACGACCGCACCGCGACCCTCGCGTTCACCGCGGCGGGCAACAACTTCGAGCTGGCCATCGCGGTCGCCGTCGCCACCTTCGGGGTCACCTCCGGCCAGGCGCTGGCCGGGGTCGTCGGCCCGCTGATCGAGGTCCCCGTCCTGATCGGCCTCGTCCACGTCGCGCTCGCCTGGCGCCGGAGGTTCACCGCCGACGCGCTGACGACGGCTGATTGACGCTGATTGACCTACGCCTTACGCGTCCTGGCCGCGGGGCCAGGTCCTGACGGGGGCGCTGCTGCGGCCGGCCCGGCCGCTCAGCTCGGCGTCGAGGGTCTCCTGGGCCACGCGCATGGCCTCGGCGTACACGGGGTCCTCCAGCCGCTTCCACATGTCGTCCGCGGAGACGTCCTCCACGCGGCTGACCACCCACCAGATGTTGCCGAAGGGGTCCTTGATCCGGCCGCCGCGCTGTCCGAAGGCGTCGTCGGCCAGCTCCGTGACGATACGGCCGCCGGCCGCGACGGCCCGCGCGAACGCCTCGTCGGCGTCGGCGACGAACACCCGCAGCAGGCTCGGCACGACGGGCCAGTCCGCGTGCCGGTCGAAGGCCAGCACCACGGTGTCGCCGATACGGATCTCGCCGTGTCCGATCAGGCCGTCCTCCGTCGCCACCCGCCCGAGTTCCTCACCCCCGAACGCCGCGGCCACGAAGTCGAGGAACGCCCCCGTGTCGTCGGTGACCACCCAGGGCGCCACCGTGGTGTAGCCCTCGGGCGCGGCATTGGTCTTCTCGGGCATCGCGGTCCTTTCGCTGACATCGGTTGTCGACAGCGACGCTAGGCGCGATTGCGGTCAGTTCCGGTCCGCAACGGCGCAGCGGCGGTGCCGCGATCCGCCGATACCCCCGCCCGGGCCCGGTCGGTCACGGCCGGCCGGGGGCCACGGCCGGCTCGGGGCTCGGGGTGAGGTCGCGGCGGGGCAGCAGGAGCGGGGTGGTCAGGATGAGCAGGCCCACGACCGTGAGGGCGGTGCGCGGGCCGGTGACGTCGGCGAGCAGCCCGGCGAGCGCGGTGAGGACGGCGATGGCCGTCTGCTGGCCGATCGACCAGGCCGACAGGGTCCGGGCGACGAGGTGCCGGGGGGTGTGTTCGAGCCGGTAGGTGGCGAGCACCGGTGTGTACAGGCTCATGTTGACGATGATCGCCAGCTCGACGGCGATCACGGTGAGCAGGCCGACGACGCCGGGCCGGACGAAGGCCAGCCCGATCAGCCAGACGGCGCGCAGGGTGCCGACGGTCCGGAAGACCCACTGCTGCCCGTGGCGGGCCACCACCCGGCGGGCCAGCCGCGAGCCGATGAGCCCGCCGACGCAGGGCGCGGCGAAGGCGAGGCCGTACTGCCAGGGCGGGAAGCCGAGTTGGCGCAGCAGGAGCACGGCGAGCAGCGGTTCTGTGGCCATGATCAGACCGCCGACGAGCAGCTGGTTGAGGTAGAGCGCCCGCAGTCCGGGGTGGCCCAGGAGGTGCCGCCAGCCGTCGAGCAGCGCGCCCGCCCGGGTCGTCGGTGTGCCGGTGGGCCGCGGCGCGTCCTCCCGGCCGCGGATCGCGGTGACGCACAGCGCGGAGCACAGGTAGCTGAGCGCGTCGGCCACGACGGTGACGACCGGCCCGAACAGGCCGATGGCCGCTCCGCCGAGCGGCGGCCCGACCGCGATGGAGCTCCAGTTCGTGGACTCGAAGCGGGCGTTGGCCACGAGCAGGTCGTCCGGCCGGACGAGCGCCTTGAGGTAGGCGCCACTGGAGGCGTTGAAGGCGATCTTGGCCGCGGCGGACACGGCGGAGACCACGAGCAGGTGGACGAAGCTGAGCCAGCCGAGGGCGTACGCGGCCGGGACCGTCGCCATGACCGCGAACCGGGTCAGGTCCATCGCGACCATGACCGGGCGCTTGCGCCGGAACTCCACCCACGGCGCGAGCGGCAGCGCGATCAGCGCTCCCACCGCGGGCCCCACGGCGGACAGCGCGGACACCTCGGCGGGGCCCGCGTGCAGGGCCAGCACCGCGATCAGCGGCAGCGCGCCGAAGCCCAGCCCCGACCCGTATGCGCTCACCGCGTACGCCGCCCACAGCCAGCCGAACGGCCGCCCCAGCGCTCTCCTGCCCCTCATGCGCGGCGCTCCCCCTTCGACGGGCCGACGTGCACCGGTGAGAGCTAAGCGAGCGGCACAACCGCAGGTCAAACAACCGCACCGCCCGCGATCCACAACCATTCGTTGTTCACTAAGGTGAATCGACGTGGACCTCGAAGCCGTACGCACCTTCGTCGCCGTCGCGGACGCGGGCCAGTTCCAGAAGGCCGCCGCCGACCTGTCGATCACCCAGCAGGCGGTCTCCAAGCGGGTCGCCGCGCTGGAACGCGCCCTGGGCATGCGGCTGTTCGCCCGCGCCCCGCGCGGCGCCGAACTCACCATCGACGGCCAGGCGTTCCTGCCCCACGCGCGCGAACTGCTGCGCGTCGCCGAACGCGCGGTCGCGTCCGTACGCCCCGGCCGCCGTCCGCTGCGCGTCGACGTGATGGCCTCGCGCGGCGCGCAGGCGGGCCTGATGCGCGGCTTCCACCGCGCGCACCCCGAGATCGACCTCGACGTGGTGATGCTGCTGGAATTCGGCACGGCCGTCGGCGCCGTCAGGTCCGGTGCGATCGACGCGACCTTCCGCGCCGTCGCCGCGCCCGGCCTGCCGCTTCCCGAGGACGTCGCGTCCGTACGGGTGCTCGACGAGCCGCTCCAGCTCCTCACCGGCCCGGCCCACGCGCTGGCGGGGGCCCGGTCGGTGACCGTCGAGCGGCTCGTGGGGCACCGGATCTGGATGCCCGGCATCGTCCCCGGCTCCGAGTGGGGCGCCTACTACGACGACCTCGTCGACGAGTTCGGCCTCACCATCGAGGCGACCGGCCCCAACTTCGGCTCCGACGCGCTTCTCGACACCCTCGCCGAGACCCCGGCGCTGGCCACCTTCATGGGCGAGCCCACCCGTCTCATCTGGCCCGCGGGCCACGGCCTGCGCCGTATCCCGGTGACCGACCCCACCCCCGTCTACCCGCACGCCCTCCTGTGGCACCGCGACAACCCCCACCCGGCGCTGGCCGTTCTGCGCGCCCACCTCGCCGCCGCGGCGACCGCCCACGACGCCGCCGGGACCTGGCGCCCCGACTGGGTGATCCCCCCGTCTCCGGTGTCACCGCCGACGAACTCCGGGCCGGATGCGCCGGGTGGCGGCTGACCGACGTGACGCCCGGTGCGCGTCCGGTCCGGAAAGCCGGGGGTCGGCGCGTACGCTCATGGGCGGATGTTCCGGAAGTGGCGGAAGTGGTGCCAATGGCACCAGTGGCGCCAGCGGGAGCGGTGCCGGGTGAGCGTGAGGGGTGGTCGCGGATGGCGGGGCGGATTCGGGTGCTGCTGACGGCCGTACTGGTGGCCGTGACGGGGATCGTGACGGCGTCGGCACCGGCCTCCGCGGTGATCGGCGGGTCGAAGAGCACGTACGGGCCGTGGGCGGTGCGGATGTTCGTCGACGGGAAGCCGGTGTGCACCGGGACGGCCGTGACGCGCCGGTGGATTCTGACCGCCTCGCACTGCTTCTTCGAGCAGGCGCGGCCGGTCGCGGACAAGCGGATCACGTTCCGGGTGGGCAGCCTCGACGTCCGCAAGGGCACGACGGTCCGGCCGGTGCCCGGCGGGCGCGTGGGAAGCGCCGTCGCCGACATGATGCTGGTCGAGGTGCCGGCCATGAACGTCCGCACGGCGCGCCTGTCCACCGCGCCCGTCCGCCCCGGCCGGACCGTGCGGGTGTACGGGTGGGGCGCGACGTGCGCCGGGGACGAGAACTCCTGCCAGTCGCCGGTGCTCAAGCAGTCGCGGCTGCGGGTCGTCCGGCCGGACGACCCGCGGTGCGACGGCGCCACCGCGCCGGGCGGCTCGGACTTCTGCATGGTGAAGGTGTCCGGGATCCCCGCGGGCGGGGACTCCGGCGGACCGGTGATGAGCGTCGCCCCGCACGGCGCGGAAACCCTCCTCGGCGTCTTCGACGGCTCCGACCGGGAGAAGGTCGCCGAGGCCGGGGACGTCGGTCAGCAGCTCGCCTGGATCCGCTCGGTCACCCGCCGGTAGCCCCCACCGCCCGCCTCGATCCGCACCGATCCGCACACGGCGGTGGCCGCGACCGCTACCGGGCCTGCTGGGTACGGAACAGGCGGCGACATGGCCTGGAAGTCGGCGGGGCGCGTGGCGCGGGCTTCGGCGAGGGGTCGGACAGCTGCCGGACAGGTGCGGGACAACCGCCGTACACCGACCGGATAGACTGCCGCAATTCTGCACCTCACCCGTATGCACCGTTTTTCACGCCAAAGAGGGAGCGTCGTGGCGCTGCTCGACCACACCCGGCCGGCGCCCGCGGCGGAGCCCACTGGCCGGGGAGACGCGCTGCGGCGCGCGGCCCGCGCGGCGGCGCCCGCGGTCCTCGGCTATCTGCTGGTGCGGCTCGCGGCGACCGCGATGCTCTGGATGTGGGCGCGGTCGGAACACAAGAGCCTGCTGGGGCTGCTGGGCCGCAAATGGGACTCGCTGTGGTTCCTGGGCATCATCGAGCACGGCTACGACCACGGCACCCCGGCGCAGAGCAACCTCGCGTTCTTCCCGCTCTACCCCCAACTGGTGCGCGGTACCGCCGCGCTGTCCCCCACCGGGCCCGCGACCACCGGCGTCGTCCTCGGCTGGCTCTTCGCGCTGGCCGCCGCCTGGGGCATCTACGCGGTCGGCGCGAAGCTGTACGGCCAGCGCGCCGGGGTGGTGCTCGCCGTGCTGTGGGGCGTCATCCCGCACGCCGTCGTCGAGTCGATGGCGTACACCGAGAGCCTGTTCACGGCGCTGGCCGCCTGGACGCTGTACGCGCTGCTCTGCGAACACTGGCTGAGCAGTGCCTTCCTGTGCCTGCTCGCCGGGCTGACCCGGCCGACCGCCTCCGCGCTGGTGCCGGTGGTCTGCCTGGCCGCGCTGTTCGCGATCGTCCGCGCGCCGCGCGCCTGGCGCGCGTGGGCGGCGCTGCTGATCGCGCCCGCCGGCTGGATCGGCTATCTGGTGTGGGTGGGCCTGCGGGTGCACCGGCTGGACGGCTGGTTCCATATCCAGAAGGACGGCTGGGGATCGTCGTGGGACGGCGGCCGGTTCACCGTCGACAGCGCCCGGCACATCCTCAGCACGCCGTCGGCGCTCGACCTGTACGCGGTGACCGTCGTCCTGCTGCTGGCCGTGGCGCTCTTCGTCCTCGGCGTGCTCGACCGGCAGCCCTGGCCGCTGCTGCTCTTCAGCTTCCTGCTGCTGGCCACCTCGATCGGCGGCTCCGGCTACTACCACTCCAAGGCGCGCTTCCTCGTCGCGGCCTTCCCGCTGCTCATCCCGCCCGCCGTGGCACTGGCCAAGGCCAGGACCGGTACGGCCGTCACGGTCGTGACGACGCTGACGCTGGTGTCCGGGTACTTCGGCGGCTATCTGCTGCTGGTCTGGAACCACTCCCCGTGAGCCGGGCGGTTCACAAGCCGTAGCGCCGACGCCGTCGAAGACGCGCGGCATCGCGGACTGCCACGGCGCGCGGGAGAGCCGGCCGCCGACGCCGAGGCGCACGAGAAGCTCGACCTCTGCCTCGGCGACAAGGCGCCCTACGGCCTGATCGGCCTGTTCACCGGCGCCGCACCACCGGAACCCGCCTCCCCCGCGCGGGCCTGAACCGCGCGCGTGCGCGCGGCGGCGACGGCGGCTCCGCGCCCAGGAGGGGCGCGCGGGGACGGCGCTGTGGGATCCACAGGGCCGCGGGGGCTTGACGCGGGCGCTGGGTGGGCACCAAACCCACTCATGGGTTGTCCGCACGTCGAAGTTGTCGAAGCCGTACGCGGGAGGACATGTGCCGGAGTCACGGGCCGCGCTGCGCGCACCGCACCGGGCCGAGGTGGTGCGCCTGCTGGAGCGGGCGGTGGCCCAGCAGGGGCAGGGCGTGGACGGGAAGGCGCTGCTGGCGCGGGGGTTGGAGCGGCTGGAGGAGATCGCGGCCGCGGCGGACGAGGAGTACGGGGCGTACGTCAGGGCGCTGGAGGCCGGTCAAGCGGCCGGACCGCAGGAGCGCTCGGGGCGCGCCACCGCCGCGGTGCAGGGCCTGGTCGCGGGCGTAACGGCCGCGGTGGCCTTCGGAGTCGACCTCGGCTACGGACTCGCGGCGGGACCCGCGCTGGTGACCGGCCTCGCGGTCGGCGCGGCGGGAGCGGTGACGCTGACCGGAGCGGGCAAGCAGGGAAAGGCGCGGCGCGCGGGCGCCGGCCAGGGCTTACCGGGCGGTCCGGAACAACTGCGGCTGCTGTGGCTGGCCGCGCTCGACCGCCGCGGCGTACGGCCGTTCATCGAGGCGCAGCGCGCGGTCGTCCCCGCGCCGCCCCGCAAGCAGTCCGCCAAGGTGCCCAACCAGCCCTCCCCGCCGCGCCGTTCGGGCAACGACCGCAGCGCGGCGGCCCGCACACGCGCCGTACTGGAGCAGTCGTTCGGCCATCTCCCGGACGCGGAAGGCCCGTTCGCCGGGCGCCGCGCCCATGTCGCGCGGATCGCCCAGTGGGTGCACCAGGCCCGGGTGTCCACGGCGGTACGGCCCACCGTGGTCGTCCTGCACGGCCCGGCGGGCAGCGGCCGTACGACGCTGGCGGTGCGTACCGCACGGCAGTTGAGGGACCAGTTCCGCGGCGCGTGCGTGGTGGACCTGCGCGGCGCGAGCGACGGCAGGACGCCGCTGCCCACCAGGGAGGCGCTGCTGCACCTGCTCAACCGGCTCGGCGCGCCCCGCGACCAGCTCCTCTTCCGCGAGCGGCAGAATCAGGAACAGCACCTGCGACGGCTCACCGAGCAGTACCAGCAGCACCTCAGGGACGTGCCCGTGGTGATCGTGCTGGACGACGCCACCGACGCGGCGCAGATCAGGACGCTGGTCCCCGAGCGGTCCGAGAGCCTGGTGCTGGTCACCAGCCGCGCGCCGTTCGACCCGGAGGAACTGGCGCTGCCCGGCGCCTTCGTGCACAGCCTGGACGTCGGCGCGCTCGACGCGGACGACACCTTGGAGCTGCTGGGCGAACTGGCCGCGGCGGGCGGCGCCGCCGCCCCGCTGCGGGAGGAGGCCGAGCGGCTGCGCGACCTGTGCGCGGGTCTGCCGATAGCCCTGCGGATCGCCGGAGCCGCGCTCCCCGACCACCACGGCGCGACCGAACTCGCCGCAGACCTGGAGGTGTTCGGCCCGCGCGACCCGGTCGACCGCGTCCTCGCACTGCGCTACCACGACCAGCCGGAGCCCAACCGCCGTCTGCTGCGCCGCCTCGCGCTGGCCGGGCGCGCCAGCTTCGGCGCCGCCGCCGCGGCGGCCCTGATGGCCACCGACGAACGCGAGGCCGCCCGCAGGCTCGACGAACTCGCCGCCGCGGGGCTGATCGAGAACGTCCGCGGCAGCCGCTACCGCCCGCACGACCTCGTCCGCGCCTTCGCGGGCGAACGGCTGCTGGACGAGGAGGACCCGGTGGAGCGCGGCGCCGCCCACGAGCGGCTGATCCGTTCGTACGCGGACCTCGCGAACACCGTCATCCGGCTGGTCGAGGGCAAGACCTCCACCCGCGCCGGGCGGTTCGGCCAGCACGGCTTCGCCTCACTGGAGCTGGCGCTGCGCTGGCTGGACGAGGAGTCCAGCTTCATCACCGCCGCGCTGCGCGACACCGAGGGCGTCGACCGGGCCGCCGTACAGGCGCTGCTCGGCGCGCTGTGCGACTACTGCCTGCTGCGCGGCGACCTCTACCGGCTCGGCGAGATCAGCGAGATGGCGCAGGCCCAACAGGCCGCCGGGCAGCAGAAGTCGGGCCCCGACGAGGACCGCTCGGTGCTGGTGCGGTCGGTGCAGTGGCGTACGGGCATCGCGGCCCGGCAGCTCGGCGAGCTGGACAAGGCGCGGTCGACGCTGACGTCGGTGGTCGACCTGTACTTCGAGGCGCGGCACCCGTCGGGCGCGGCCCGCGCGCTGGACAGCCTCGGCATCACCCTGCACCACCAGGGCAACCTCAAGGAGGCCGAGCGCAGGCTGCGCGAGGCGCTGGAGATTCAGTCCGCCCCCGAGCTGGACGAGGACCGGGCCTGGACGCTGCACGCGCTGGCCGCCGTGCTGCGCGACATGGGCCAGGTCGGCACGGCGCTGGAGCTGCTGCGCGAGTCGCTGGCGCTGCACCGCGAGAACGAGAGCGTGCAGGGCGAGGCGTGGGCGCACCTCCAGCTCGGCCAGGTGTACCTGCGGCTCGGGCGGCTCGACCTCGGCGAGGCCGAACTGCGCGCCGCCGGGCAGTCGTACGCGCTGGCCCGCGACCCGCGCGGCGGCGCGTGGACCGCGACGCAGCTCGCCCGGGCCCTGCTGCTGCGCGGCGAGGCCCGGCAGGCCGCCCAGGACCTGGACGAGGCGGTGCAGCGGCACCGCGCCTGCGAGGACGCGCGCGGCGAGGCGTGGACGCTGTACTACCTCGGGCACGCGCTGGAGGAGTCCGGCGACACCGACTCGGCGCTGCGCACCCTGGAACGCGCCCGCACGATGTTCTCCCGCATGCGGGACGTCTACGGGCTGGCCTGCGCCCGGCACCACTCCGCGCGGGTCACCCGTGACCAGCGGGCGGCCCGTACCGGCAATCTGCGCAACAGCGGCTTCGCCCGGCAGCTCCTCCAGGACGCCCGCCAGGACTTCCGCCGGATCGGCGTCGAGCACGGCGAGGCGTGGTCGTGCGTCGAGCTGTCCGTCATCGACGCCGGGAACGGGCGGCTGCCCGAGGCCCTCGCCCTCCTCGACGAGGCCGTCGAGCTCTTCCGTGGGCTCGGCGACCGGCGCGGCCACGACTGGGCCGTCTTCCTGCGCGCCACCGTCCAGCCGCTGCTCTCCGAGGACGGCCTGCCCCTGGCCCGCTCAGCCCTCGCCGGGCTCCTCGCCGACGCCTATCCGGGGCGGGACCCGGACCTCGAGGAGTACGTCGAGGCGTACGCCCTCCTCCTGGAGCGCGGCACCGTCGCCCCCGGCGGACCCTGGGACACCTGGCGCCTCGGCATGACCCCCGGCCGCTCCGCCCGCATGGTCATGGCCGTCCCCGTCTGACCCCTTGCACACGATGTGCCCCGTCGGGGGCGCGGGGAACCGCGCGGCCGGCCACGACGCTCCCGCAGGTCACCGCCCGCCCCGGCGGGGCAGATCGGTGGTCTCCGGACCACCGGCCGGTGGCGGGTTGCTCGCGCGGTTCCCCGCGCCCCTGAAAAGCACGCCCTGCGCAAGGGCCGCCCCCCGTCAGGGGCGTGGCGGCTCCGGGGCGGAGGAGGCGGAGGCGGAGGCAGCGGGAGAGGCGGAGGGAGAGGCCGCGGGGGCCTCATGCGGCGGGCGAGCCGCGGGCTCCTCGGTGAAATCGATCTTCTTCATCTGCTTGCCCATGTTCTTCATCAGCAGCCACAGCCCGATGGCGATGGCGGCGAAGATCACGAAACCGAGGAGCCCCGGCGTCACCTTGTCCTGGTTCAGCTCACCGGCGGCGTTCGAGGCGAGCGGGACCAGCGTATTGAATCCGTGGGAGGCGTTCACCCGCCCATTGTCGCCTAGGCCCTCTCGATCCCCGCAAAGAGGTCGTCCTCAGGGATCGAGGTGTCCACGCGGGACTGCGCCAGCTCGTAGTCCTCGGTCGGCCAGACCTCCCGCTGGAGGTCCATCGGGATACGGAACCAGCCGCCGTCCGGGTCGATCTGCGTGGCGTGCGCGAGCAGCGCCTTGTCACGGATCTCGAAGAAGTCCGAGCAGGGCACGTGGGTGGTGAGCTGCCGCTCCGGGCGGTCGAACTCCTCCCAGCGCTTGAGCCACTCGCCGTACGGGGACTCCATGCCGCGCGCGAGCAGCGCCTCGTGCAGCGCGAGGGTGCGCTCCTTGTTGAAGCCCTGGTTGTAGTAGAGCTTCAGCGGCGTCCACGGCTCCCCGGCCTCGGGGTAGCGCTCGGGGTCGCCCGCGGCGTCGAAGGCCACCGCCGAGATCTTGTGCGTCATGATGTGGTCCGGGTGCGGATAGCCGCCGTTCTCGTCGTACGTGGTGATGACGTGCGGCCGGAACTCGCGGATCAGCTTCACCAGGGTGCCCGCGGCCACGTCCACGTCCTGGAGGGCGAAGCAGCCCTCGGGCAGCGGCGGCAGCGGGTCGCCCTCGGGCAGTCCCGAGTCGACGTAGCCGAGCCAGGACTGGCGGACGCCCAGGATCTGGCGCGCCTCGTCCATCTCCTTGGCGCGTACCTCGTGGATGTTCTCCTCGATGTAGGGGTCGCCCTGGAGTTTGGGGTTGAGCACCGAGCCACGCTCGCCTCCGGTGCAGGTCGCCACCAGTACGTCCACCCCCTCGGACACGTACTTGGCCATGGTGGCCGCGCCCTTGCTCGACTCGTCGTCGGGGTGGGCGTGAACGGCCATCAGTCGAAGCTGCTCAGTCAAGGCTGGGTCCTCAGGTCTTCGGGGTCCGAGCGGCGCCGAGCCCCCGTCTTCTAAGCCCCCTCCGTCGGCCGAGAGGGCGCCTCCTATAGTGACCGAGTGAGGGGACGATTAATTCCGCCGTTCCCGCGCTCGGGAGGAAAAGCCTATGACCGCCGTGCGGCCCGGTGAGCCGGGCGCCCGCCCCGCCCTGCCCGACGGCAGGTACGGTCCGGGCGCCGACGCGCGGGCGGACCGCAAGCTGCGGATCGCCGCCGTCGTGCTGGGCGCGCTGATGGTCGTCGGCGTCGGCTGGTACGGCTGGCACGCCCTCACCGGCACCAAGGTCAGCGGTCAGGTCATCGCCTTCAAGGCCGTGTCGGACCAGGCCGTGGAGATCCACCTGGAGGTCCACAAGGACCCGGGGACCGTCGCCGTCTGCACCCTGCGCTCGGTGGACGTCGACCACAACGAGGTGGGCCGCAAGGACGTCCGCCTCGCGCAGCACGCCCGGCAGGTCGACACCGTCGTCACGGTGCGGACGACCTCGCGCGGTGAGACCGGTGAGCTGGTCAGCTGCCAGACCGCCCCGCGCGGCTGACCCCGGACCCCGGCACCCGCGTTCGTTTCTCGTCCCCTTGACCGACGAGTAATTGTTAGGCTCGTGGTTTCGTCCCGGCGACCGGTGGCAATGGACTTGTTCATCGGGGCGCACCCCGGCACCGGCCGTGGGGACGAGCCGTCGGCCCCACGGGTGCGACGGCACACACCGCCCCGCGGGGAGTCCGCGGGACAGGCACACGGCATGACCAGTACCGACGAGGAGCACCTGTGACCCAGACCAGCGAGAACGTCACCTGGCTGACCCAGGCGGCGTATGACCAGCTCAAGGCCGAGCTGGAGCATCTGTCTGGTCCGGCGCGCGCCGAGATCGTCGCCAAGATCGAGGAAGCCCGCCAGGAAGGCGATCTCAAGGAGAACGCCGGCTATCACGCGGCGCGTGAGGACCAGGGCAAGCTGGAGCTGCGCATCCGCCAGCTCAACCAGATCCTGGAGTCCGCGAAGGTCGGCGAGGCCCCCGCGGACGACGGTGTGGTGGCGCCCGGCATGGTGGTGACCATCGCCTTCGACGGCGACCCCGACGACACCATGACCTTCCTGCTCGGCTCCCGCGAGGGCGTCTCCAGCGACCTGGACACGTACTCGCCGCAGTCGCCGCTCGGCCGCGGTGTGGCGGGCAAGAAGCCGGGCGAGGACGCCACGTACGAACTGCCCAACGGCAAGAGCGCGTCGGTGAAGGTCCTCGACGTGAAGCCGTACCAGGGCTGAGCGGACAGCGGTGTGCCGCCCGTCCCCGTGGCACGGGCGGCACATGTGTGACGCGGCTCTCCGCGAAGGCGTCGGGCGTGACGCGATCGTCGAGCGTGAGGCGGTCGTCCGGCTCTCCGCGGTGACCGGCTGTTAAGCGGTCGCCGAGCGGTACTTGCGGACCGCGAGCGTACGGAAGACCACGATGATGAGCACGGACCAGATCAGCGACGCCCACACCGGGTGCTGCATCGGCCAGGCGCCGGACTGCGAGACGCCCGGGTTGCCGAAGAGCACGCGGCACGCCTGCACGGTGGCGCTGAACGGGTTCCAGTCGGCGACCGCCTGGAGCCAGCCCGGCATGTTGGACGAGTCCACGAAGGCGTTCGACACGAACGTCACCGGGAAGAGCCAGATCAGGCCGCCCGAGGTGGCCGCCTCCGGGGTGCGGACCGACAGGCCGATCAGCGCGCCGATCCAGGAGAAGGCGTAGCCCAGCAGGAGCAGCAGCAGGAACGCGCCGATCATCTTCGGCACGCCGTTGTGGATGCGCCAGCCGACGAGCACGCCGACCACCGCGAGGACGACGACGGTGAGCGTCGTCTGGACAAGGTCGGCGAGGGTGCGGCCGGTGAGCACCGCGCCGCGCGCCATGGGCAGCGACCGGAAGCGGTCGATGAGGCCCTTGTTCATGTCGTCGGCGATGCCCGCGCCCGCGCCGGCGGTGGCGAAGGTGACCGTCTGGGCGAAGATGCCCGCCATCAGGAAGTTGCGGTAGTCCGAGGCGCTGAGGGAGCCGCCGACGGCGACCGAGCCGCCGAAGACGTAGCTGAACAGCACCACGAACATGATCGGCTGGATCAGCCCGAAGATGATCATCTCGGGGATGCGCAGCATCCGGATCAGATTGCGCTTGGCGACGACCAGCGAGTCCCTGACGGACTGGACGACGCCGCCCGCGCCCTTGGGCGCGGCGGTGGTCACGATGTCGGTCGTGGCGCTCACTTGACTGCCTCCTTGCGGGACGCGTCGGCCTTGCGGGCGCCCGGGTCCTCGGTCTCCTCGTCGGCGGCGTTGTCCTGCTCGGCCGCGTGGCCGGTCAGGGAGATGAACACGTCGTCCAGGGTGGGTCGGCGCAGGCCGATGTCGTCGATCTCGATGCCCTGCGCGTCCAGGTCGCGGATCACCTCGGCGAGCAGCTTGGCGCCGCCGGTCACCGGGACGGTGATCTTCCGCTGGTGTTCCTCGATCTTCGCGTCGCCCTTGCCGAATCCGGCGAGCGCGCGG
Source organism: Streptomyces sp. NPDC008079 (assembly GCF_042957385.1). NCBI lineage: Bacteria > Bacillati > Actinomycetota > Actinomycetes > Kitasatosporales > Streptomycetaceae > Streptomyces > Streptomyces sp. NPDC008079. The sequence continues at coordinate 32,858 of NZ_JBIBIC010000012.1, read as the reverse complement.
GCGGCGTCGGAGATGCGGTCCCGCTCGTGCACGACGACCTCGACGCGTTCGCCGCCGGTCTGCGCCTTGAGCTGGTCGGAGGTGCCGCGCGCGATGACCTTGCCGTGGTCGATCACGCAGATGTCGTGCGCGAGGTGGTCGGCCTCTTCCAGATACTGGGTGGTGAGCAGCAAGGTGGTGCCGCCCGCGACCAGTTCCTGGATGACCTCCCAGAGCTGCTGGCGGTTGCGCGGGTCGAGTCCGGTGGTCGGCTCGTCCATGAACATCACCGGCGGGCTCACGACGAGCGCGGCGGCGAGGTCGAGGCGGCGGCGCATACCGCCGGAGTAGGTCTTGGAGGGCCGGTTCGCGGCGTCCGCCAGATTGAAGCGCTCCAGCAGTTCGTCGGCCCGCGCGCGGGCCGCCTTGGCGCTCATCTGGTAGAGCTGGCCGACCATTTGGATGTTCTCCCGGCCGGTCAGATACTCGTCGACCGCGGCGAACTGGCCCGACAGGCCGATGTGCCTGCGGACCTCGTTGGGGTGCTTCAGTACGTCGATGCCCGCGACGACGGCTCTGCCGCTGTCGGGTTGCAGGAGTGTGGTCAGGACCCGGACGGCGGTGGTCTTTCCCGCGCCGTTCGGCCCGAGCAGCCCGAGGACCGTGCCCTCCGGCACGTCGAGGTCCACTCCCCCCAGTGCCTTGACATCGCCGAAGGTCTTCACAAGACCCTCTGCATAGATGGCGCCCGGCATTTTGTCACTCCGTCCGTTGGTGCGGTGTGCAGCTCTCACGACTGGTGCGGTGTGCGGCTTCATGACTTCGACCGCCCGAACGGCCGAAACTCATCGCTCAGCGCGCGGCGGACCGCGCGGCGAACCGCGATGGAACGCGAGAATGACAGACGCGATATATCGCGTCAAGCCAATTTCGCGTCCGCCACGGAACCTGGTACACGGCGCGCCGCCGCGGGGCTCGGCGGGCGGTTCCCCCGCGGCGGCGGGTCGTACGACGGCGAGCTCCGCCCGCCGGGGCGGTCACCGGATGACGGTGTAACCCGCGTTCTCCAGTGCCTCGCCCACGGCGACACAGTGCTCAGGTCCCTTGGTTTCCAGGTGCACCTCGACCTCGGCCTCGGTGAGGCCGAGCCGCGGGTCGGTGCGCACATGGCTGACATCGAGGACGTTAGCGTCGACCACTGACAACACCCCCAGGAGCGTGGCGAGCGCGCCGGGCCGGTCGGTGAGACGCAGCCGCAGGGACAGGTAACGGCCGGCGGCCGACATGCCGTGCCGCAGGATGCGCTGCATCAGCAGCGGGTCGACATTGCCGCCGGAGAGCACCGCGACGACGGGCCCCCGCAGCGCCTCGGGCGCGGCCAGCAGCGCCGCGACCGGACTGGCCCCGGCCGGTTCCACGACCAGCTTCGCGCGTTCCAGGCAGAGCAGCAGCGCGGAGGAGAGCTGGTCCTCCGTCACCGTCACGACCTCGTCCACCAGGTCCCTGACCAGGGCGAACGGTATGTCGCCCGGACGGCCGACCATGATTCCGTCGGCCATCGTGGCGACCGTGCCGAGCGCCACCGGGCGGCCGACGGCGAGCGAGGGCGGATACGCGGCGGCGCCCGCGGCCTGCACGCCGACGATCTTCACATCGGGCCGCAGCGCCTTGACGGCGACCGCGAGACCGGCGGCGAGACCGCCGCCGCCGATGCCGACCACGATGGTGCCGACCTCGGGGCACTGCTCAAGGATCTCCAGGCCCACCGTGCCCTGCCCGGCGATGATGTCCGGGTGGTCGAAGGGGTGGATGAAGACCGCCCCGGTCTGCTCGGCGTACTCGATGGCCGCCCGCAGCGTCTCGTCGACGACCGCGCCGTGCAGCCGTACCTCGGCGCCGTAGTCACGGGTCGCGGCCACCTTGGGCAGCGGGGCGCCGACGGGCATGAAGACGGTCGAGCGGACGCCGAGCAGGGAGGCCGCGAGGGCCACGCCCTGGGCGTGGTTCCCGGCGCTGGCCGCCACCACCCCGGCCGCGCGCTCCTCCGGGCCGAGGCCCGCGATGCGGACGTACGCGCCGCGAATTTTGAACGAACCTGTGCGTTGAAGATTCTCACATTTGAGGTGCACAGGTGCTCCGACCAGCGACGACAGATGGCGGCTGCCTTCCATCGCGGTGATACGGGCCACCCCGGAGAGCATTTTGTGCGCTCCTCGCACGTCATCGAGGGTGATCGAAGGGGACGCTGCGGGCACCGAACTGTCCATGGGCCCAGTCTCCCAGCTCCGGCGGACCGCCACCGCCGGGGGCCAAGGGTGTCACCGGCGGCCGGAATACGTGTCAGGGCCGGGGCCGCGGCGGGCGGCGTATTGCCGGTGAAGGGTCACGGGGCCTTCCGCGCCGCGTACTCTTCTCCACAACTTCCGCCTTCCCGTTCCCCTTCACAGGACCGACAGAACGCGAGCTTCAAGGTCATGTCCAACCCCACGGAGACCTCGACCGAACTCCTTGAGCGCCTCCAGCACCAGGTCGCACTTTTCGCCCGTCGCGCGGAACAGACGCGGCTCGGCGGAGTCGGCAAGGCCCGCAACTCCATGGACCGCGCCGCCTACCTGCTGCTCAACCGGCTCGACCGCGAAGGCCCGATGGGCGTCAAGGCGCTCGCCGAGGCCATGGGCATCGACTCCTCCACGGTCACCCGCCAGGTCGCCCCGCTCGTCGACACCGGCCTGGTCAAGCGCACCTCGCACCCGGAGGACGGCCGCGCGGTCGTCCTCGCCCTGTCGCCGCGCGGCCGGTCCCGGCTCGACGCGGTACGCGACTCCCGCCGCCGGCTGATGGCCGAGGTCACCGACGAGTGGACCCCGCGGGAGCGGGAGATCTTCACCGAGCTGCTGGCCCGCTTCAACACCTCGCTCGCCGACTGGCACACCGGGGCGGGACAGCGCGAAGAGCCGGAGTCCGACGAGGCCGGTGGGACCGAGGGGACCGGCGGCGCGACCGGGTCGCGGGGAGACACGCAAGGGGCTTGACCCGGAACGCCCGGTTGCCGTCCCATGGCCGCGTGGGGAAGCGCCGGGCGGCAGCGGAAAACCGACGGGACGCCGAATTCGCGGCGTTCACCGCGGGCGCGGCGGGCCGTCTGCTGCACGCCGCCACACTGCTGGCGGGCGACCCTGAGGCCGCCGACCGCCTCCTGACCGCGACGCTCGCGCACGTCTACGCCAACTGGCTCACGATGCGCGCGGAGGACCCGTACGAACGGGCCAGGAGCGAGCTGGTACGGCGGTTCGCCTACCGCCCGTGGTGGCGGCGGCCCCGCGGCGGCACCCTGGACCGGCTCAGCGGCCAGGAGCGGCTGATCGTCGTGATGCGGCACTTCGAGGGCGTCGCGGAGGAGCAGACCGCGGCCCAACTCGGCCTGCCCGTCGAGCGGGTGCGCGCCATCTGCGCCCGCGGGACGGCCACGCTGCGCAGCAGGCCCGAAGGGGACGATCCGGCGGCCGCGGCGGCGGCCAGGGCCGTGGCCGCCGCCGCGGCGCGGGCCCGCAGAGCCCCCGGGGAGACCGAACCGGCTTCCGAGGCAGCGGAGTTGGCCGAGTCCAGCGCGGTGGCGCCGTGAGCCGCCTGCCCAACCGCCGCGACGACGAGGTGCGCCGCCTGCTGGACACCCCGCACCCGGTGGTCCCGCTCGATCTCACCGCCCGCGCCGCCGCCCGCGGACGCCGGATCGTACGCCGCCGCCGGGTCGTCCGACTCGCCCTGTGGCTGGTGCTGTTCGCGGCCGTCGTGGCCGGTCTGGTCCTGGCCGCGGTGGCGTGGCCCGACCACTCGGCCCCTACGACGCCGACGGACGGCAGTTGGTGGTCGGCGACGGGCTGACGCCTTTCGTGGGAAAGGCGCCGGGCCCGTACGGTACGCGGCGCGCGCGACCGTACGGGCCCGGGAGTTCACGCTCTCACGACCGTGTCACGACCTCAGCCGAGGGCCTGCGCCAGGTCGGCCAGCAGGTCGTCCGCGGCCTCGATGCCGACCGACAGGCGTACCAGATCGGCGGGCACCTCCAGCGCGGAACCGGCCACCGAGGCGTGCGTCATACGGCCCGGGTGCTCGATCAACGACTCGACGCCGCCGAGGGATTCGCCGAGCGTGAAGAGCTCCGCGCGGTCGCAGACGGCGACCGCCGCGTCCTCGCCGCCCACGACGCGGAAGGACACCATGCCGCCGAACGCCTTCATCTGCTTGGCGGCCACCTCGTGCCCCGCGTGCTCCGGCAGACCGGGGTAGTACACCTGCGCCACCTTCGGGTGCGCGGCCAGCATGCCGGCCACCCGCGTCGCGTTGGCGCTGTGCCGGTCCATCCGTACCGCGAGCGTCTTGACGCCGCGCATCACCAGCCACGCGTCGAACGGCCCGGCGACCGCGCCCATCGCGTTCTGGTGGTACGCCAACTCCTCGCCCAGGCCCGCGTCCGAGGTGACCAGCGCGCCGCCGACCACGTCGGAGTGCCCGCCCATGTACTTGGTCGTGGAGTGCACGACGACGTCCGCGCCGAGCGCCAACGGCTGCTGGAGGTAAGGGCTCGCGAAGGTGTTGTCGACCACCAGCCGCACCCCGGCCTGCCGGGCGACCCCGGCGACCGCCGCGATGTCGGTGATGCCGAGCAGCGGGTTCGAGGGCGTCTCGACCCAGATCAGCTTGGTCTCCGGCCGGAGCGCGTCCCGTACCGCCTGGACGTCGGAGGTGTCGGCCACCGACCAGCGCACGCCCCAGCGCTCCACGACCTTCGCGAAGAGCCGGAAGGTGCCGCCGTACGCGTCGTTCGGGATCACCACGTGGTCGCCCGGCGCGAGCATCGTACGCAGCAGGCAGTCCTCGGCCGCGAGCCCCGAGGCAAAGGCGAGGCCGCGGCTGCCGCCCTCCAGCGCCGCCAGGTTCTCTTCGAGGGCGGTCCTGGTCGGGTTGGCCGACCGGCTGTACTCGTAGCCGCCGCGCAGGCCGCCGACACCGTCCTGCTTGTACGTCGACACCTGGTAAATCGGCGTCACCACGGCCCCGGTCTGCGCGTCCGCGGCCTGGCCGGCGTGGATCGCGAGGGTCTCGAAGTGCTGGTGGCCGATGTCCTGGTGCCCGATGTGCTTGTCGCTCATGGCCCCGAGCGTAGTGCCGCCGTCAGGCCCGCGCCGACAGCCTCGCACGCAGCACGGCCGCGCTGCGCTCGCACCACTCGGCGTTTCCCCGCTCGAAGGCGAGGCCGCGCAGGCACGTCAGATACGGGCCGATGCGGGTGCCGTGGCGCAGGAAGTCCTCCTCGTCCCGGTCGCCGCGGAGCTTGCCGAGCAGGGTCGTGAACAGCTCGGCCTTCGCCGCCGCGAAGGCGGCGCGCTCCATGAGCTGGGCGATGACGGCCTCGGTGCCGAGGCGGTCGGCGGTCTGAACCTTCACAAGGAGTTCATCACGGATGAAGGACGGTTTCGCGGGCGCCGCCGCGAAGCGTTCCAGTTCGGCGAGGCCGGCGTCGGTCACCTGGAAGAGGCGCTTGTTCGGCCGCGTGTCCTGGACGACCTCCCGGCCGGTGACCAGGCCGTCGCTCTCCAGCCTGGTCAGTTCCGCGTAGAGCTGCTGGGGCAGCGCGTGCCAGAAGTTGGCCACGCCGACGTTGAACGCCTTGGCCAGCTGGTAGCCGCTCAGCTCCTCGTCCAGCAGCGCCGCGAGGACCGCGTGGCGCAAAGCCATCGCCCGGCCTCCTCCCGTCCGCCCGGTCCGTTGTACGCTCGACATGGTACTCAAGAAAGTGACTAATCAGATGCACGACTAGGGGGTCCGCCCAGGGCAGCCCTCCAGAACCGAAGGAGCAGCCGCCGTGACCGCGACGGACGCCGTGACCGCAGACCCCTCCGCCTTCCGCGCCGCCGTCGAGTCGGGCGACGTCGAGGCCCTCAGCCGCCTGTTCACCGACGACATCCGGCTCTACAGCCCGGTGAAGTTCACCCCGTTCGAGGGCAAGCCGCTCGTCGTCGGCCTCTTCCACGTCCTGGTGCGCACCTTCGAGGACTTCCGCTACATCGGCCGGTTCGACGGCTCCGCCCGGACCACCGGTGACGGCACCGACACCCCGTCCGCGATCCTGCTCTTCCGCGCCACCGTCAACGGCAAGGAGATCCACGGCATCGACATGCTCCAGTTCGACCCGGCCGGGCTGATCAAGGAGATCACCGTCATGGTCCGCCCCCAGTCCGCCGTCCAGACCCTCGGCGAAGCCGTCCTCGCCGGCCTCGTCGCCGACGGCCTGGCCCCGGCCCCGGCCCCGCGCTGACGGCCGACGGCTCGGCCCGCACAGGAGGCAGGGGGCAAGGGGTGGATGACGTGACCGGGGAACCGCCGCTCGCGGCGGATGAGGCGTTGCGCCACGTGACCGGCCTGGCGCGGGCCGGGACGCCGGTTGCCGCCGGGGTGCGGGTGAGTGTGAATTTCCATCCGGACCGCGGCGGGATGCTGGAGGCGCTGGGACGGGAGGGCGTGTACCGGTCGCAGTTCGTGACCGGTACGAGCAACGGGGGCCTGACCGCGTATCCGGGCGGAGACCGGTGGCGGTGGGAGAGCCGGATCTTCGGGGGCGCGTACGACCGGGCGGACGGGCGGGCACGGCCGGTGTACGGGGCGTTGAACTTCCGGCGCGAGCGGGTCGGCGCGGCCCCGCGCTTCGGGTCCGCGCACTTCCGGCTGCGCGCCGGGACGCTGGCACGGGCGACCTTCTGCTATCCGGACAGCGCCCGGGAACCGTCCGACTTCGGGGTCGAAGGGACGGTGTCGGCCCTGGTGGAGCTGGCCCGCGCGGACACCGCGGCCGGGCGGGGGGACGCGCTCGACGGCTATGTGGAGGCGCAGGTGCACGGTCCCGTGGTGCTCGCCGAGGACGTGGAGGCGCTGGTGCTCGACCCGAGCCACCGCGGCACCGCCGTGGAGGACGCCGCGCGCCTGCTGCCGTGCCCGCTGGAGTGGCACGCCGGTTTCCGCCTCGCCGTCACGGAGTTGCGCCGCCACCCGGACTACCGGGGGCCGGAATTCGTCGCGCTGGGCGCCGAGATCGCGGAGGGCGGATTCCTCGACCCGCGCGTCATCGGCGAGGCCGCCCGCACCGGCCGCCACGACCCGCAGTCGCTCAAGCGCGTCTGGCACTGCGTGGCCCGCTTCGGGGCGCCGCCGGAGGGTCAGGCGGTTGTGGTGGGGGAGGTCGGGGAGGTGGGGAGGCGGTAGTCGGACAGGGAGAGCATGCGGCGGTGCTGGGGGCGCAGACCCGTGATGTGGAGCGGGAGCGCGAAGGCGGTGCAGCGGGCGTGCAGGCTGCTCAGGAAGCGCAGCGCCGTCGTGTCCATGAAGGGGACGGCGTCGAAGTCGAGGTGGACCCCCCGCAGGCCGGGGCGCAGCGCCAGTTGGGCCTGGGTCAGGGCCGGGCGCGCTTCGAGGTCGATGTCCCCGCACGGCCGGAGGGTGAGTATCCCGTCGTCGTCCAGCGCGGTCGGACAGGTGAAGGGAGCCGTGGCGTCCATGGCGGTCTGTGTCCTCTCTCGAATCTCGAAGGGTCTGCACCCTTGGACACCGTGGGCGGACGGACATCACGCGCGGGGACGTACCCGGTGAAAACGGGCGGTCTCAGACGATCGCGGTGACCGTCACCGACACCGTGACCGGCGTGGTCAGCGTCTGCGGATACGTCGTGTAGACCGCCTCGACGACCGCCTCCCGCACGTGCTGGGCGACCCGGGCCGCCTGGTAGCCGGTGCGTACGGCCAGCGAGACCGTGACCGCGCACTGCGCGGGGTCGGTCCGCCACCGCACGGTGACACCGGGGGCGGTACGGGAGCGCAGCCGGTCGGTCAGGCGCGGGCTGAGGTAGGCGACGCCGGGGACGTCGGCCGCGGCGGCGCCCGCCGCGGTCGCGGTCTCGCGCTCTTCCGGTGTGCGGGTCAGCGGGTTCATCGGGTCAGCCCTCCCCGGAGGTCGCGTCGTTGAGCGGGCGGTCGGCCGCCGCCCCGTCGTCCAGAACGTCCACCACCGACACATCCACCGCGGCGACGTCCAGGCCGATCACCGCGTGCGCCGCGTTCATGACGCGTTCGCGGACCGCCGCGGCGGCCTCGGGGACGGTACGGCTGAGGACGACGGCCACTTCCAGGCGGACCCGCAGCGGCACGCGCGGCAGCGGCAGCCCGGGCAGTACGTAGCGCGCGGGCTCGCGGGCCGCGGTGATCCGGCAGCTCCCGGCCACGACACCGGGAACCGCGTCCGCGGCCTGCCGGAAGAGCCGGGCGGCGGCGGTCTCGGTGATCCAGTCGTCGGCCGCGGGGTCGCCGAGCGGTACGAGGCGGCCGGGCCGCAGTTCGGTCCGCACCAGGTCCATCACGCGGGCGGCCAGATCGGGCGCGGGCAGGTCGCGTACCGCCAGCGCCTGGTGCACGGCCTGGTCGAGCTGGGCCAGTTCGGCGAGCGAGTCCCGGCAGTGCGGGCAGTCCTCGTGGCCGGGGGCGGGCTCGCCGCCCTCCCACAGATCGGCCAACGAGGCGTCGCAGGGCAGGAGTTCGTCGTCTAGCGCCATGTGTCCATCGCCTCCGTCAGATAGCGGCGGGCCCGGAAGATCCGTCCCCGGACGGCCGGTTCGCCGATCCCCACGGCGGCGGCGATCTCGTCGTACGACAGGCCGTGGAATTCGCGCAGCACCCAGCACGCGCGCTGCTCGGGGGTGAGCCCGGCCAGCGCGCGGTGCAGCGCCTCGGCCGACGCGGCGGACTCCGCGGCGCGGACGGGCGAGGACTGGTACTCGGGCGCGGCGGGTTCGACGATCGAGTCCAGCGGCTGGGTGGGGCGGCGGCCCCTGAGGACGTTGAGGCAGCGGTTGGTCACGATGCGGTACATCCACGTGCCGAAGGCCGCGTTCCTGCGGAACTCCGGCAGCCGCCGCCACGCGCTGACATACGCGTCCTGCACCGCGTCCTCCGCCTCGGCGTCGTTGCCGAGCAACCGGCGTGCCAGGCGCAGCAGTTCGCCGCTGTGCCGCCGTACCAGGATCTCGAACGCCTCGTCGTCGCCCTCGCTCGCGCGGGCGACCAGCAGGTCTTCCTCCCGCCCGGACGCCGGCGGCTCCGGCTCGGGCGGGGGCACATGCGACGGCGCCCCGTCGGACGCCTCACCGGACACGGCACCGCGCCGGGTCCTCGGCGGCGAGCAGAGGCACGTACAAGCAGGTCAACGTCGTCCGTCCAACAGGTGATCGCGGTCCACGGGGGTGTGCCGTACGGCACCGGGTTCGTGCGAGCGGCAGCGGCGTGCGGGGGCGCCGGGGTGGGACAGCCCCGGCGCCCCCGGAGAACGGCTACTGCACTCGTCCCTCGGCGGGGATGTCGTCGTCCTCGTCGGGCAGGTGCACGTCGACGATCGAGACGTTGACTTCGACGACCTCGAGGCCGGTCATGCGCTCGACGGCGGAGATCACGTTCTCCCGTACGTCGGCGGACACATCGGTGATGGCGACGCCGTACTCGACCACCAGCTCCAGGTCCACGGCCGTCTGCCGCTCGCCGACCTCGACCTTGACGCCGCGGGTCACGTTGGGGCGGCCACCGGGGACGCGGTCGCGGATGGCGCCCATGCTGCGGGCGAGGCTGCCGCCGAAGTCGTGGACGCCGAGCACCTCGCGTGCCGCCATGCCCGCGATCTTCTCCACGACGGAATTGGCGATGGACGTACGGCCTCGCTCGGCGGGCACGCGGAAGGCGCCGTCGGCCCGCTTCTCCAGGCCCTGCCCCTTGCTGCCGTCGTCGTCGCGGTCCGTGCTGGTGCGCTGGGGCGAAACCGGCGCTTCGGCCTTCGTCGTGGTCATACCGGGTCTCCTGGTGTTCGCAAGTACACCGGCCGGGTCGCGCGGATCCACTGACGCGGATCGCACGACGGTGGATCGTACGAATACGCCGACCCTACGGTGCATGTGGCGGCCTCATGGGCCCTGACATTCTTAAGACACCCCTGATCCGGAGACCTCACGCGCGAATCCGGGATCTTCTCGAAGAGATTCCCGCGCGGGTCGGCGGGAGCGGGCCCGGCCCGGGTCCTGAGGCTCCGCACCCCCGGTCCCGGCGGGGCTCAGACGTCGGTGCGCACCCAGAGGCAGAAGGGGTGCCCGGCCGGGTCGAGGAAGATCCGCGTGTCGTCCTCCGGCTGGTACGCGGCGAGGGTGGCGCCGCAGGCCAGGGCGGTGGCGGTGCCCGCCGGGAGGTCGGTGACCTCGAAGTCGAGATGCAGCATCATCTGCTGCGCGGCGGGGGCGGAGGGCCAGGTCGGCGGGGTGTAGAGGGGCTCGGTCTGGAAGGACAGGCCCGTGCCGCCGCCGGGCGGGTTGAGCTTGACCCAGTCGGGCTCCCGCGCGGTGACCTCCCAGCCGAGCAGCCGCCGGTAGAAGTCGGCGAGCGCCGTCGCGTCGGGCGCGTCGAGGACGACGGCGGTGAAGGTCGTACGCAGTGGTGCGGTCGGCTCTGACATCGGTCTCCCCTGGTCGCGGCGGCCCGGCTCTCGGGCGTGCGGCCCGTCCGCGGTCCAGCGTGGCACCGGGCACCGACAACGCGGCGCCGCCTCTCCGCCGCCGGACGGATCGACCGGCGGAGGGGAGGCGAGGGGCCCGCCGCGCTCCCGACTCAGGCGGCCGTGCGCTCGCGCAGCGTCAGCGTCCCCTTCCTGATCGTCGCCAGCCGCGGCGCCCGCTTGGCGATGCCCGAGTCGTGGGTGACGAGGATGAAGGTGAGGCCGCGGTCGCGCCAGAGCCCTTCGAGCAGGCCCATGATGTCGTCGCGGGTGCCCTCGTCGAGGTTGCCGGTGGGCTCGTCGGCGAGCAGCACCTTGGGCTCCTTGACCAGGGCGCGGGCGATGGCGACGCGCTGCTGCTGGCCGCCGGAGAGCTCGGACGGCAGGTGGGTCAGCCGTTCGCCGAGGCCCACCGACTCCAGTGCCCGCGCGGCGCGTTCGCGGCGGGCCGCGCCCTTGACCCCCATGGGTACGAGGGCGGTCTCGACGTTCTCCTGCGCGGTGAGGGTCGGGATGAGGTTGAAGCTCTGGAAGATGAAGCCGATGTTCTCCGACCGCACCTTGGTGAGCTTGGCCTCGCCGAGCTTGGCGAGGTCGACGCCGTCCAGCTCCACGGCGCCCGACGTCGGGCGGTCGAGGCCGCCGAGCATCTGGAGGAGCGTGGACTTGCCGCCGCCGGTGGGGCCCTGGATGACGAGCTGGTCGCCGTCGGCGATGGCCAGGTCGATGCCCTTGAGGGCGTCCACGGTGGCCTTGCCGCGCCGGTAGCGCTTGGTCACGCCGGTCAACTGATACATGGTCAATTCCTTCTGGACGAGGGGCTATTCGACGCGGCGCAGGGCGTCGGCGGGGCGCAGCCGGGAGGCGCGCCAGCCGCCGAAGGCGCCCGCGATCAGGCCGCCCGCGACGGCCAGGCCGACGGCGAGGGCGATGGTGTGGACGCTGACCGGGGCGCTCAGCGCGATGTCGACGGTCTTGGCGGCGGAACGGGCCGGGCCGCCGAAGCCGCCGCCACCGCCGCCTGCGCCGCCACCGCCACCGCCACCGTTGGAGCCGAGTTGAGCGCTGAGCGTCGGGCTGATCGCGGTGACCGCGTACGCCCCCGCCAGGCCGAGCGCGATGCCGAGGACACCGCCGAGCAGCCCGTTGACCAGCGCTTCGCCCATCACCTGCCGGGTGACCCGGCCGCTCTTCCAGCCGAGCGCCTTGAGCGTGCCGAATTCCCGTACCCGCCTGCTGACGGCGGAGGAGGTGAGCAGCCCCGCGACCAGGAAGGCCGCGACCAGGACGGCGATCGACAGCCACTTGCCGACGTTGGTGGCGAGCGAGGACGCCGTCGACAGCGAGCCGGAGACGGTGGAGGCCAGGTCGGCCGAGGTGGTGACCGTGGTCCCCGAAATGTTCTTCTGGATGGCCGACTTGACGCTGTCGATCTGCTGCGAGCCGGACGCCTTGACGTACACCGTGGTGATCTTGTCCGCGGAGTCCGAGAGCGTCTGCGCCTGTTTCAGCGGCAGGTAGAGGTTGGCCGCCGCCTGGCCGCTGTCGGCGGTCGCGATGCCGATGACCTTGTACTTCGTGTCCTTGACGGTGACCGTCGAGCCGACCGAGAGCTTGTTCTCCTTGGCGTACGCGGAGTCGGCCACGGCGACCTCGGCGTCCGCCTGGGCGGCGGTGAAGGTGGCGCCGAAGGTGATCTTCGACGAAGTCAGCGGGCCGAGCGCGAGGTTGGAGACATCGACGCCGTACAGCGTGTAGCTGTTGGCGTCGAACTGCGCGCCGCCGCCCCGGACTTCGCCCTGCGGCGGGGTGTTGCCGCCGCCGCGCCCGCCGCCGCTGGCGCCGGAGGTGCCCTGCTTCTGCTGGAACTGTCCTTGCGTGAACGAGCCGTCGATCTTGAGCACTTGGAGGCTGAGGCCGCCGACCGCGCCCGCGACGTGCTGCTGACCGCTCACCTTGCCGACGACCGAGGACGCCAGCGTCTGGAAGCCCTGGACCATGACGCGGTCGCTGCTCTGCGTCTTTCCGTCGCTGTTCGCGTCGAAGTCGAACTTGGGGCGGGTCGTACCGCCGCTCGCGGTGGCGGCGGGCGCGGCCTTGGTGACGGTCATGTCCGTACCGAGGCCGTACAGCGACTGGAGGACCTTGTCCTGCGCCTGGCCCATGCCGGACGAGACGGAGTTGACGGTGATGACCAGCCCGATGCCGAGCGCGAGGCCCAGGGCGACGACGAGTGCCGCCTTGCGTCGGCGGCGCAGCTCGCGCCGGAGATACGTGAAGAACATCCGATTCCTCGTGGGTGGCAGTGGGTGGAGCCGGGAGTGGAGTGGACGCGAGGAGGGGGTGCGTCCACTCCGCTCCCGCTGCCGCGAACGCTAGGAATCAGCGGTGACGTTCCGGTGAGGCGGGTGTGAGGGAGTGCTGAGAAACAGGGTGCCGCGATGAGCCGGGGATAAAGCCCGGGTGAGGAGTTCCTTGAACAGCTCTCCCACGGGCCCTGCACAGGCCCGTGACAGTTCGCTCGGGAAGTCTGACGCGGGGTGCGACCCGCACCCCGCGGGAGTCACCGCGGGCCGGGCCGCCTGTCCCCGGTCAGCGGACACCCAGCAGGTGGTCCATGGCGAGCTGGTCGAGCGCTTCGAAGGCCATGCCCCGCTCGGCCGCCGCCGTGACGTCGAAGTCCTCGTACGCGCCGCGGTCGGCGAGCAGTCCGGCCAGCCGTCCGCCCAGCGTGTCCTCCGCGCCGAGCGTCGGCAGGGCCAGCTCGTCCAGGCGCGAGGCCCGCAGCGCGGCCTGCACCTCGGGGTCGGCGCGGAAGGCGGCGGCGCGCTCCTTGAGGATCAGGTAGTTGCGCATGCAGCCCGCGGCCGACGCCCACACCCCGTCGTAGTCCTCGGTACGCGGCGGCTTGAAGTCGAAGTGCCGCGGCCCCTGGTATCCGGCGGTCTCCAGCAGGTCGACCAGCCAGAAGGCGGAGCGCAGATCGCCCGCGCCGAAGCGGAGGTCCTGGTCGTACTTGATGCCGGTCTGGCCGTTGAGGTCGATGTGGAAGAGCTTGCCGTGCCACAGCGCCTGGGCGATGCCGTGCGGGAAGTTGAGCCCGGCCATCTGCTCGTGGCCGACCTCGGGGTTGACGCCGACGATGTCGGGGCGCTCCAGCGAGTTGATGAAGGCCAGCGCGTGGCCGACGGTCGGCAGCAGGATGTCGCCGCGCGGCTCGTTCGGCTTCGGCTCGACCGCGAACCGCAGGTTGTAGCCCTGCTCGGTGACGTACTCGCCGAGCAGGTCGAACGCCTCCTTCATCCGGTCGAGCGCCAGCCGTACGTCCTTGGCGCCGCCGGACTCCGCGCCCTCCCGGCCGCCCCACGCCACATACGTCTCCGCGCCCAGCTCGGCGGCGAGGTCGATGTTGCGGAGGGTCTTGCGGAGGGCGAAGCGGCGGACGTCGCGGTCGTTGGCGGTGAAGGCGCCGTCCTTGAAGACCGGGTGCGTGAAGAGGTTCGTGGTCAGCATCGGGGTGGTCATCCCGGTGGTGTCCAGCGCCTGCCGGAACCGCTTGACCAGCGCGTCGCGCTCCGCGTCCGTCGAGCCGAACGGGATCAGGTCGTCGTCGTGGAAGGTGACGCCGTACGCGCCCAGCTCGGAGAGCCGGTTGACGGACTCGACCGGGTCCAGCGGGGCGCGGGTGGCGTCGCCGAACGGGTCGCGGCCCTGCCAGCCGACGGTCCACAGGCCGAAGGTGAACTTGTGCTCGGGGGCCGGGGTAAGACTCTCGGAAGTCATTGCGACTGGCTCCTATTCGTCAGACTGTTAAACAAATTAGTATGCGAGACCAGCGATGGGAAGTGGCGCTCGCGAAGGGATCGGGAATCGCATGGGGTCGAAAGCAGGGACGGGACGGGTCGTGCTCGGGGTGGACAGCTCCACACAGTCCACGAAAGTGCTGGCCGTCGACGTGGACAGCGGCACCGTCCTGGCCGCCGGGCAGGCGCCGCACACGGTCAGCTCGGGGGCCGGACGCGAGACCGACCCCGAGGTGTGGTGGACGGCGCTGCGCGACGCGATCGGGCAGACCGGGGAGTACGCGGCGCGCGCCGAGGCGATATCGGTCGGCGGGCAGCAGCACGGGCTGGTCGTCCTCGACGCCGCCGGCCGCCCGCTGCGGCCCGCGCTGCTCTGGAACGACGTACGGTCCGCGCCGCAGGCCGCCGCGCTCGTCGAACGGCACGGCGCGCAGTGGTGGGCCGAGCGCTTCGGCTCCGTCCCCGCGGCCAGCTTCACCGCCGCCAAGTGGGCATGGCTCACCGAGCACGAGCCCGAGGTCGCGGCGGCCGCCGCGGCCGTACGCCTCCCCCACGACTTCCTCACCGAGCGGCTCGGCGGCGCCGCCGTCACCGACCGCGGCGACGTCTCCGGCACCGGCTGGTGGGCCTCGGGCACCGAGACCTACGACGACGGGCTGCTCGCCGAGATCGGGCTCGACCCCGCGCTGCTCCCGACCGTCCTCGGGCCCGGCGAGGAGGCGGGCACCGTCTCCGCCGGTCTGCCCCTGCGGCCCGGCACCCTCGTCGCCTCCGGCACCGGCGACAACGCCGCCGCCGCGCTGGGCCTCGGCCTCGAACCCGGACGCGCCGTCCTCAGCCTCGGTACCTCCGGTACGGTCTACGCCGTTTCGCGGCGGCGGCCCACCGACGCGTCCGGGACCGTCGCGGGGTTCGCCGCCGCCGACGGGGGCTGGCTGCCGCTGGCCTGCACCCTCAACTGCACGCTGGCCGTCGACAAGGTGGCCGCGCTCCTGCGGCTCGACCGGGAGGAGGTGGAGCCCGGCGGCTCCGTCGCCTTCCTCCCCTTCCTCGACGGTGAGCGCACTCCCAACCTGCCGTACGCCTCGGGGCTGCTGACCGGCCTGCGCCACGACACGTCCGCCGGACAGGTGCTCCAGGCCGCCTACGACGGGGCCGTCTACGCGCTTCTCTCCGCCCTCGACCATGTGCTCGCCGTGGACTCCGCCCCCTCCGACCAGCCCCTTCTCCTCATCGGCGGCGGCGCCCGGGGCGCGGCCTGGCTCGACACCGTCCGCCGCCTTTCGGGGCGGGCCGTTCAGGTGCCGCGTGCCGCGGAGCTGGTCGCGCTGGGCGCCGCCGCGCAGGCCGCGGCTCTCCTCACCAAGGAGTCTCCCTCCGCCGTCGCGCTCCGCTGGGGTACCGCGGCCGGGGCTCTCCACCCGCCCCTTCCCCGCGATGACGCTGCGCTCGCCCGCCTCTCCTCCGCGCTCCCGCTGGCGGCCGGCCGCTGACGCCTTTCTGGGGGCGGCGCCCGTTTCTTTCCCACCCGCCCACCCGTGCGAGTGCTTTCTTCGTCTGCGGGTGCCGCCTGTGCCTGGTCGGTCCCGGCCCGGGGCACCTCCTCGGGCGACGAACCTGCGGCCACTTCCATGACGTCCAGCCCTTGCCCGTTCGTCCCCCTGCGGGGGCACCCCGCACCGTCCCCTCCTCGCCCGTCGGCGTCCGCCTGTCCGCTGTGGCTGAGGGGGGGAGGGGGTGGGAGGGGGTGCGGGCCCTGCGACGCCCAACCCTCCGGCGGGGTGGGCGCAAGGGGGTGGGGGGAGCCCGGCCCCTGCGCCACCCGACGTCCAGTCGGGTGGGCGGGGGCTGCGGGTGCTGGGGAGTGGGGGGTGGCAGGGGCTTCGTCGGGCGCCTGGGGAAGGGCCCGGTCTTTCCGGAGCGGCCGGGAGGGGGCACCGGCGCAGGGCGGCCCGCCGAAAGAATCCCCCTCCCGGCAACCCCCACCGGCAGGCGGACGCCGACGGACCGGGAGGGGACGGGCCGGGGTGCCCCCGCAGAAATGCGGTGACAGGGAGGGTGCCGGATACAGGAGACCAGGTAGCCGCATTTCGAGGAGGTGCCCCGGACCGGCACCGACCAGGCACAAGCGGCACCCGCAGACGAAGAAAACACCCGCACGGGTGGGCGGGCGGGCAGAGAACACCGCCGCGGCGCAGCCGCACATACTTGGGGGGATGGGATGGAGGACGGCGTGGGTAAGGGAATGGGCGCGCAAGCGGGCCTGAGGCGCCGCAACATGGCACTGGTCATGCGTGCCCTCGCCGCAGGCGAGAACGTCACGCGCGCCGCCGTCGCGGCAGAGGTCGGCCTGACGAGGGCGACCGTCTCGACGCTGGTGGACGAACTGCTGGCGGCCGGCCTGGTGGAAGAGCGCGGCGCGCAGCGCCCCGGCACCGTCGGCCGCCCCGGCACCGCCCTGGCCCTGAGCGAACGCGGCCCCGCCGGCCTCGGCGCCGAGGTCGGCGTCGACCACCTGGCCGCCTGCGTGGTGGACCTGCGCGGCACCGTCCGCTGCCACGCCGAGGCGAAGGCGGCGAACCGCGGCCGCCCGGCCGCCGAAGTGCTGGCGGAACTGGCCGAGTTGACGGCGAAGGTGACCAGGGAGGCGGCCGGGAGCGGCCTGCGCCCGGTCGCCACGACAGTGGCGGTCCCCGGCCTGGTCGGAAAGGACCGCGGCACGGTCCTGCGCGCCCCGAACCTGGGCTGGGAGGACGTGGCCGTCGCGGCCCCCCTCGGCGAGGGCACGGTCGTGGAGAACGAGGCGAATCTCGGCGCGCTCGCCGAATTGTGGCTCGGCGGCCACGAGAGGCTCGCGGACTTCGTGCACGTCTCCGCGGAGATCGGCATCGGCGCCGCCCTCGTCGTGGAGGGCCGCCTGTTCCGCGGCGCCCGCGGCTTCGCGGGCGAGCTGGGCCACGTACCGGTGCACCCGGACGGCCCCTTGTGCTCGTGCGGCGCGCACGGCTGCCTGGAGACGTACGCGGGCGAGGAGGCGCTGCTGCGGGCGGCGGGGGTGGGCGCGGGCGGCGGCCCGGCACTGCGGGCGGCGGCGGCCGACGGCGACCCGGCGGCGCTGAAGGCGCTGGAGGAGGCGGGCGCGGCGCTCGGCATCGCGCTGAGCGGCGCGGTGAACCTGCTGGACCCGCAGGCGGTGGTGGTCGGCGGCCCGCTGGCCGAACTGGCGCCGTGGCTGCTGCCGGGCGTCCGGCGGGAGCTGGCGGCCCGCGTCACCGACCGGCAGTGGCGCCCTGAGGACGTGGTGACGTCCAGGCTGGGCCGCGACGGGGTGCTGCGGGGCGCGGCGTACAGCTCCGTCCGCACGGTGCTGGAGGACCCGGCGAGCTGGGCCCTCCAGCAGGAGGCGTGAAAGCCTTACGCCTGCGGAGCCGTCCACGCCGCCCAGGACAGGTTCCAGCCGTTGAGCCCGTTGTCCGGCTGGATCGTCTTGTCGGCGGAGTCCTTGACGATGACGACGTCACCGACCATGGAGTTGTTGTAGAACCAGGCGGCCGGGGTGTTGGGGTCCTTGCCGCCCTTGGCGTCGCTCAGGCCCACGCAGCCGTGGCTGGTGTTGGTGGCGCCGAAGATCGACTTGCTGCCCCAGTAGTTGCCGTGGATGAAGGTCCCGGAGTTGCTGAGCCGCATGGCGTGCGGGACGTCGGGGATGTCGTACTCGCCCTTGCCGTCGTCCTCGGTGAAGCCGACCGTCGCGCCGTTCATCCGCGTGGTCTGGTACTTCTCGGAGATGACCATCTGGCCGTTGTACGTGCTGTGGTCCGGTGCGCCCGCCGAGATCGGGATGGTCTTGAGGACCTTGCCGTCGCGGACGACGGTCATCTGGTGGGTCGCGGCGTCGACGGTGGAGACCTGGGAGCGGCCGACGGTGAAGTTCACCGTCTTGTCCTGGACGCCGTAGATACCCGCGCCGCCCTTGACGCCGTCGAGCTTGAGCTTGAGGGAGACGTGCGAGCCCGCCTGCCAGTACTGCTGGGGGCGGAAGTCGAGCCGGGTGGAGCTGAACCAGTGGCCCTCGACCCGCTGGCCGCTGCTGGAGGTCACCGAGACCGCGGCCTCGACGGCGGCGCGGTTGGTGATCGCCTTGTCGAAGTTGATCGAGACCGGCATGCCGACGCCGACGGTGGAGCCGTCCTCCGGCGTGAAGTAGCCGATGAAGCTGCTGGCGGCGGAGACGGTCGAGAAGGTGCCGTTCGCCGCGGCCGTACGGCCCTGGGAGTCGGTGGCGGCGGCCGATATCGCGTACTGCGTGCCGCGGGCCAGCGCGACGTCCGGGGTCCAGCTCGTGCGGTCGGCGGATATGGTGCCCGCGATCTTGTTGCCGGTGGCCTTGGACGTCATGGTGACCGAGGTCAGGGTGCCGCCCGCCACCGTGACCTTGGCGTCGTTGTGGATGCTCGCGCCGGTGCTGCCGTCCTTGGGCGTGATGGTGATCTTCGCGTCGGACGCCTGCTTCGCCGCCGCGGCGTCCTCCTTGGACTGGGCGGCGGCCGACGGGGACTGCCCGGCAGACGGGGACGAGCTGGCGGAGCTGGTCGGTTTGTCGCCGCCCGCGGCCTTGTCGCCACCGCCGCCTCCGCCGCCGCACGCCGTCAGCGTGACGGCACCGCCGATCAGCACCGCGGCGGCCGCGAGTGCGCGGCGGCGGGTGAAGGGCGAGCGCTTGGCGGGGGCATGTGCGTTGTCGGGCGGCGTCACGCGTGTCTCCAATGGGCTGGGGTCGCTCGCGGGTGAATGACGAGCTTCGTCCACATGCCATGAAAACAGGCCGACACCGGTAACCGTGCCCCGAGTGCCGGAATTGTGGGGTAACGCACGCGGGCCGGTTCCGGCCGCACGCGACGGGAGGCGGCGCGTTCGCGCAGGTGGGAGGGGTTGTCCCGGCGCCGCCTCCGGGCCGGTCGGCGCGGAGCGTCCGGCTCCGCTTCCGGCGCCGCCGGACCCCCGGACAGGCCCTAGTCCTCGGCGTCCCCGTCCGCGTCCTCCTCGTCGAGGTCCCACTCGTCGGAGTCCGGGTCGTACTCGGTGTGCGCGCACGACCACGACGCCTGGACGAGGTCGACGCCCGGCACGGCCGAGAGCAGGTCGGCCGGGTCGACCAGGTACGCGAGCGCCTCCGACTCGTCCTTGCCGACGGCGTCGCGGGCGTGCAGCCGTTCCTGCGGCGGCATGAACTCGTCCGCGCCGATGTGGTCCAGGGCCGCGCCGCGCAGCTCGTCGGGCCCGGAGACCTCCAGGACGAGTTCCACCTGGAGTCGTACGTACCGCGGACCGCTCTCGCCGCGGGGAATCTCAGTAGCGCTCATGCCACGGAGCGTAAGCGCCTTCGCCGCGGCTTCCCACGAGCCACACCAAGTCACTACCATCTGCCCCTACGGTCAATTCGCCGCACCAGCTGGGGGATCCGTTGACCTCGCCCCGTCCCTATGTCGCCGCAGCAGCCGCCGCCGCGCTCGCGGCGCTGTTCTTCGTCCCGTCCGCGAGCGCGAGTCCCGACGACGCCGCGACCTCCGCGCACACGAAGACCGCGGCCCACACCCGTACGACAAGCACGGCCAGCACGGCCAGTACGGCCGCCACGCGCTCCGCCGCGGAGCAGATCGGCCTCGCCGACACCGGCAGCATCGACACCAAGCCGTATCTCATCGGCGGTGCCGCGTTCCTGGTGGCGGGCGCGGGGCTGATCGTCAACGCCGGCCGCCGCGCCCGCCAGAGCTTCTGACGGCGTCGCTCACACGGTCGCCGTTCCGCTCACGGATTCACGCGAGCGGGCCGGTGACCGACTCCGCCGCGCGCGCCAGCTCTCCGGCCCGTACGAAGCGGTAGGCCGCCTCCAGGTCTGGTGACAGGAAGCGGTCGGGGCCCGCGCCCAGCACGCCCGCGGCGCGTACCGCCGCCAGGACCGCGGCCGAAGCGGGCGCCGGGCGCTGCTCGCCCGTCGTGGTCCTGATCTCCAGCGCGCGGGTGGCCGCGTACATCTCGACGGCGATGATCCGGGTGAGGTTGTCGACGGCCGTACGGAGCTTGCGCGCCGCCGACCAGCCCATGGAGACGTGGTCCTCCTGCATCGCGGAGGACGGGATCGAGTCCACCGACGCGGGCACCGCGAGCCGCTTCATGTCGCTGACCAGCGCGGCCTGCGTGTACTGGGCGATCATCAGACCGGAGTCGAGGCCGGGGTCGTCGGCCAGGAACGGCGGCAGGCCGTGCGAGCGGTTCTTGTCCAGCAGCCGGTCGGTGCGGCGCTCCGCGATGGAGCCGAGGTCGGCGGCGGCGATGGCGAGGAAGTCCAGGACGTACGCGACCGGCGCGCCGTGGAAGTTGCCGTTGGACTCGACCCGGCCGTCCTCAAGGACCACCGGATTGTCGACGGCGGCGGCCAGTTCGCGCTCGGCGACCAGGCGGGCGTGCGCGAGGGTGTCGCGGCCCGCGCCCGCGACCTGCGGGGCGCAGCGGATGGAGTACGCGTCCTGCACGCGCGGCGCGTCGTCCTGGTGGTGGCCGGTGAGCCCGGAACCCTCCAGCACCCGGCGCATGTTCTCGGCGCTGGCCGCCTGGCCGGGGTGCGGGCGGATCGCGTGCAGCTCGGGGGCGAGGACCTTCTCGGTGCCGAGCAGGGCCTCCAGGGTCAGCGCGGCGGTGATGTCGGCCGCGGTGAAGAGCCGGGCCAGGTCGGCGCAGGCCATCACCAGCATGCCGAGCATGCCGTCGGTGCCGTTGATGAGGGCCAGGCCCTCCTTCTCCCGCAGGACGACCGGCTCGATGCCGTGCTCCGCGAGGAGTTCCGCGGCGGGGCGCACCGTACCGTCCGGGCCCTCCGCCTCGCCCTCGCCCATCAGCACCTGCGCGCAGTGCGCCAGCGGGGCGAGGTCGCCCGAGCAGCCGAGTGAGCCGTATTCGTGGACGACGGGCGTGATCCCGGCGTTCAGCAGCGCCGCCATCGTCTCCGCGACCACCGGGCGCACCCCGGTACGGCCGGACGCCAGCGTCTTCAGCCGCAGGAACATCAGCCCGCGGACCACCTCGCGCTCCACCGCCGGACCCATCCCCGCCGCGTGCGACCGTACGAGGCTGCGCTGCAACTGGGCCCGCAGCTCCGGGCTGATGTGCCGTACCGCCAGGGCCCCGAAGCCCGTCGACACCCCGTAGACCGGCTCGGGCTTCGCCGCCAGCGCCTCGATCACCTCACGCGCCCTGGCGATCCCCGCCAGCGCTTCCGGCGCCAGCTCCACCCGCGCGCCGTCGCGCGCCACGGCGAGTACGTCGTCGGCGGGGGCGCCGTGCGCACCGATGACCACGTTATGCATATTCATATTCACGCACCCTAAGCACTGAAAGCCGCCCTGTCACTCCCCTCTGCGACCAGCACTCTCCGGCCCCGCCCCCGCGGGTCCCGGCCGGACGGGACGTCGCGGACACGCCCTAAGGACGGTTGCCGCGGATGCGGCGGCGCTCGCCCTCGCGGGCCGGCGGCGAGTCGGCGAGCCGCACGACGGGGTCCTCGGGCCCGGCGCGCCCCGCGACGACGGGGTGCGCCGCGCGCAGCGCCTTGGCCTGGTACTGCGCCGCGTCGGCCAGCCGGAACAGCCGCCGCGCCGAGCGCACGGGCCCGATCGGATCGCCGGTGGACGCCACACCGCAGGCCACGCCCTCGCCGACTTCGAGCTGCGCGGCCCGCCCGCACAGCTCGTCGGCCGCCGCGACCACCTCGTCCGGCTCCTGCCCGACGGCCACGACGCAGAATTCGTCACCGCCGAGGCGGGCGGCCAGGCTGCCGGGAAGCATGGCGCCGCACAGCGAGAGCAGCGAGCCGAATCGTTCCAGCAGCCGGTCGCCGACGGCGTGCCCGAGCCGGTCGTTGACCTTCTTCAGACCGTTGAGGTCGCACACCACCAGGCTGACCACGGCCCCGTCCGCCCGGTGCCGTTCCAGCGCCTCGTCGAGGCGTACGTCCACGGCCCGGCGGTTGCCGAGCCCGGTCAGCGGGTCGGTGAAGGCCAGCCGCTGCACCTCGGCGAGCCGTTCGGTCTGGGCGATCCCGGACGCGATGACGGCGGCCAGCACCGTCGCGAAGTCGGCGTCCCCTCGGTCGAAGCCGGACACCCCGGCGCGCCTGGCCACGTACAGCTCGCCCCACGCCCTGCCGTGCAGCACGATCGGCGCGACCACGCAGGAGCCGCGTCCGCGCCGCCGCAGCGCCGCGGCCCGGCCCCAACTGCTGCCGCCGGGCGACGCGCCGGTTCCTTCGGCGGTCTCCACCCAGGCGTGCGGCTCGCCGCCGCGCGCCCACTCACCGTGCAGGAACTCCACGATCTCCGGGAAGTCGTGCACCGAGTACGACTCGTCGTCCGGCTCCGGCTCCTCACCGGGCGCCAGCTCCCCGTCGTTGACCAGGACCCGCAGCCGCCCGGTCTCCCGCTCCCACGTCGAGATCGCCGCGAAGGACGCGTCCATCGCGAGCCGCGCCCGCCGCGCCCCGGCCCGTACCGCGGCCAGCGGCGTCTGTTCGGTCGCCAGTGCCTGTGCCAGCTCGACGACCGCTCGAAGCCGGAGATCGGCCGTCCCGTCCACCATCTGTCCAGGCTAGGGAGGTTTGTCCGGTTTGGAGCGCTGGCTGCGCCGAACGGAGCCCGTTCGGCGCTGCGCCCGCCCGTCGGCGACTACGCACAGTGGCCGCGCGCGGCGATCACGCGCCGGGCCACCGCGGGGGCCGCTTGTCGTTGAAGGCGGCCACGCCTTCCGCGCGGTCGGCGGAGAAGGCGGTGGCGCGCCAGGCGGCGTCCTCGATCTCCAGCCCGGCGCGCAGGTCGAGACCCTGGCCCAGGCGCAGCGCGCGCTTGGCCGAGCGCAGGCCGACCGGCGAATTCGCGGCGATCCGGTCGGCCAGCGCCAGCGCCTCGGCGCGGGCGTCGTTCCCGGCCGCGAGCTGGTCCACCAGGCCGAGGGCGAGCGCCTCGGCGGCCGGTACGCGGCGGGCGGTGAAGACCAGTTCCGCCGCGCGGGCGGCGCCGACCCTGCGGGGCAGCAGTTGGGTACCGCCACCGCCGGGGATGACGCCGACCGAGACCTCGGGCAGGCCGACGACGGCCGTCTCGTCGGCCACGATCACGTCACAGGCGAGCGCCAGCTCGAAGCCGCCGCCGAGCGCGTAGCCGTGCACCGCCGCGACGGCGGGCATCGGCAGTTCCAGGACGCCGGTGTACGCGGCCCTGGTGTGCGGGCGCTGGCGTACGAGGTCGGCGTCGGTGAACGCGTTGCGCTCCTTGAGGTCGGCGCCGACGCAGAACGCCTTGTCATGGGTGGACGTCAGGACCGTGACGCTGACGCCGGGGTCGGCCGCCAGCGCCGCGCAGGCGTCGCCGATCGCAACGGCCATCCGCGTGGAGACGGCGTTCATCGCCTTCGGCCGGTCGAGCACCAGTTCCGCGACGCGCTCGCCGTGCCGGCGGACCGCCACCCACTCCCCGAACCGCCGTTCCGCCGTCCCCTGCGCTTCCATTCGCCCGCCCTCCGGTTAACGACCGTGAACCCCCATCCTGCCATCCCCCTCCCCGCGGGGACGGCACGGTCGCACAGGTCCGGACGGCGCTCGCACCGCACCGGGCCGGACGGCGCTCGCCTCACGTCGGATTCATACGGTCATACGGTGGACGGTCGCGAATCCCCCGGCCAGCAGCACGGCGACGACGGCCGCGAGGACCCCGGTGACCCCCAGGGCGGTGAGCCCGGCGAAGAAGTGGCCTATGCCCTTCCAGCCGTGCGCCCATGTGGCGATCAGCGCGACCAGGGCCAGCACCCCGAGCTGCGCCCCGCCGAAGGCGGTGGTGCCGGGCAACCCGGCTCGGCGGAAGACCAGGCCGTACCACATCCCGTAGACGAACAGCAGGAAGAAGGCGACGGCGGCGGTGAGCCACGAGACGTACCAGGCGCCGTCCAGCAGGAACGGGACGCGGAAGTAGGCCATGCGCATGCCCCAGCCGCCGGTCGCGCGTTCGAGGACCTGGCCGACCGCGACGACCAGCCCGAAGGTCACGGCGAGGGCCCCGGCCAGGGCGGTGACACCGCGCAGGTAGGTGCGTCTGCTGACACCGAGGGTGAGGGCGAACGGCAGCGCGCGGGCGACGGTCTGGAGGCCCACGGCGAACATCACGAGGAAGGCCGCGGCCAGGCCGCCGACCCAGCGGTGGTCGGCGTGGGCCGCCGGGGTGAGCCGCAGGATCACCACGTCCAGGACGAAGCCGAAGGCGGCCCACTCCCAGGGCAGGACGAGGTAGGTGAAGCGGTCCAGCAGCAGATACCGGACGACGGAGAGCACCGGGGTGGGACGCATCAGGATGCCCTCGCAGTCGTGAGGCCGGACGGGTCGTGGGGTCCGGCGCCGGGCGCGCCGTGACGCTCGGCCGCGTGGACCGCGAGCTGCTGGAGGGTGCACTCCTCCAGGCGCAGGCGCAGGTGTGCGGCCAGCTCGCGGTCGCGGTCGTCCAGGCGGCCTACCATCACCGCCCTGGTCTGCGCGCCCATCGTGCGGCGGCTCAGCGTCGCACGGGCGGCGATGAAGCGGTCCACGGCGGTGGCCGGGCCGGTGACAGTCGTGGCGGTGCCGCGCAGTTCCTCGGTCGGCGCGTCGAGGACCAGCCGGCCGCGGTCCAGGACCAGGACGCGGTCGAGGAGTTCGGCGGCCTCGTCGATGAGGTGGGTCGAGAGCACGACGCACCGGGGGTGGGCGGCGTAGTCGGCGAGGAGCTGGTCGTAGAAGAGCGAGCGGGCGACCGCGTCGAGGCCCGCGTACGGCTCGTCGAACAGCGTGAGTTCGGCGCGGGCGGCCAGCCCGATGATGATGCCGAGGGCGGTCCGCATGCCGCGCGAGAGCTTCTTGATCGGCCGGGTCGGCGGCAGCTCGTACGCGTCCAGCAGCGTGCCCGCCAGCTCCTTGTCCCAGTTCGGGTAGAGCAGCGAGGCCGCCGCGACGGCGTGCCGCACCTTCAGGTCGGGGTACGTCTGGTCCTCGCGGACGAGGATCATCCGGCGCAGCACCGCGTCGTTCTCCAACGGCCGGGCGCCGAAGGCGTGCACGGTCCCGGAGGTGGCGATCTCCTGGCCCGCCAGGATGCGCAGCAGCGTCGTCTTCCCCGCGCCGTTGCGGCCCACCAGTCCGGCGATGCACGGCGTGTCCAGCTCGAAGCTGACGTCGGTGAGCGCCTGGTGGTCGCGGAAGGCGCGTCCGACGCCGGTCAGCGAGACGACCGGGCTCATACGTCGCCCCCGACCGTCGCCGCCGTGGTCGTGGTGGCGGTCGTGGTACCAGGCGGGGCGGTCGCGCCAGCGGTCGTGGCGGCCGGTGTTCCGGCGGACGGCGCGGAGTGCGGCGCGGAGTGCGGCGCGGTGGCGCCCGCCGCCTGCGACGTCACCGCGACCGAGGCCAGCTCGTCGCGCAGCAGGCCGAGCAGTTCGTCCTGCCCGATCCCGAGGCGCGCCGCCTCGACCGCCAGCGGCCGTACGTACCGTTCGGCGAAGCGCCGCCGCCTGCCCCGCACCAGCCTGTCCCGCGCGCCCTGGGCGACGAACATGCCGACGCCGCGCCGCTTCTCCACCAGATCCTCGTCCGACAGGACGGTGAGCGCGCGCGCCGCGGTGGCCGGGTTGACCCGGTAGAAGACCGCGAGCTCGTTGCTCGACGCGACGCGCTCGCCCTCGCCCACCGTCCCGTCGGCGATCTGATTCGCCAGCTCGGCCGCGATCTGGGCGAAGATCGGCCCGCCCTCTTCCAGGAGTGACATCCTGCCTCCGTTGCTCTGGTGGTTCCCTACTGTACTAAGGAACCAATGGGGCGGGCAAGAGGGCACGCCAAAAGAGGCGAAGGGATGTCGGGTGATCCGGCGGAAGCGGGACACGGCGTCAGGGATGGGGCGCGCGGGCAGGCCGGAGCGCGCGCCCGTGGCGCGGTCGGGGCGGAGCGGACCTCAGTCCCGGCGGGAGAGCAGCCAGGGCTCGACGACGCCGAGGCCGCGCACGGGGCGGCGCCACATCGGCTGGAGGGCGAAGCGGTACTTCTCCGCCTCGGTGGCGTCCACGTCCGCCTCGGACAGCGGCGCGTCACCGGCCTCGCCCAGCGCCTCGGCGAAGTCGCCGTCGACGAGGACGGCATCGCGCGGCGCTATCGAGGTGAGCCGGGAGGCGAGGTTCACGGTGGTGCCGAAGACGTCGCCCATGCGGGTGGTGACGGTGCCGAAGGCCATGCCGACGCGCAGGGCGGGCATGCTGTCGTCGCCGGTCATGGTCTCGATGAGGCGTATGCCGATCTCGGCGGCGGTGCCGGGGTCGTCGGCGACGAAGAGGACTTCGTCGCCGAGGGTCTTGATCAGCCGTCCGCCGTACGCGGCGACCTGGTCGGCGGCCGTGGTCTCGAACGCCTCGACCAGCTCGCCCAGTTCCTCCTCCTCCAGGCGCCGGGTGAGCCGGGTGAAGCCGACGAGGTCGGCGAAGCCGACGGCCAGCCGCCGGTCGACGGCCTCCTCGTCGTCGGACTGCACGACCCGGCTGGTGGCGGCGGCGACCTGGCGGCGCCAGACGTAGATGAGGAACTCCTCCAGTTCCGGCAGGAGGAGTTCGACCAGCGGGTACGCGACTTCCGCGCGGGTCATCCCCGGCTCGGGCGGCTCGGTGAGACCTTCGAGGAAGGAGTCGGTCTGCCAGTCGGCGAGCCGGGCCGTGGTCTGGCCGGTGGAGCGGGCGACCTGGATGGCCATCGACTCGCTGAGCAGCCCCGCCTCGACCAGGCCGGCCAGCCGCCGCAGGGCGAGGACGTCCGCCTCGGTGAGCGCGCGCGCCTGGCCGATGTCGGCGAAGCCCATGGCCCGCCAGAAGCGGGAGGCCAGGTCCATGGAGACGCCCGCGGTGCGGGCGGCCTGGAAGGGGGTGTAGCGGCGGGGCGCGCCGAGGATGAGCTGTTCCAGGCGCAGCGCCAGCGGGTGCTCCCCCGACTCGCCCGGCTCCCCCGGCTCCTCAAGATCGACCGGATCCACTGGGTCGGCCGGGTCGGCCGGGTCGGCCGGGTCGGCCGGGTCGGCCGGGTCGGCCGGGTCGGCCGGATCTGACGCGTCCGTGCCGTCGACGGAATCGGCCGGATCCGGCGCGTTCACGGGGTCGGGTACGTCCGCGGCGTCCGGTGCGATCGGAGGGTCGGCGGGATCGACGCCGTCCGGCTCCGGGGCGGCACCCGGATCCGAGTCGTGCGGCTCGTCTGGCGGGGTGCCCGCGTTCTCCACGCTCACCGCCCAGCCCTTGAGGAATCCCTGCGCACAGCCCTTCCGATCATCGAGACGACGCAGCCCCTCAACGATACGGCAGGTGTGCCGTGGCTCACTCTCACCTGGGCGCCGGTGAGACACCCGTGACGCGCGACGGAACGGCGCGCGAGCCGGTCTCCGCGGCGGTGTCCCGCCGCGTCAGCGCGCGGGCCTGAGGTGGACGACGTCGCCCGCGGCGACCGGCTGCTCGGCGCCGTCCGGGGTGGCGATCACCAGGCGGCCGTCGCCGTCGATCCCGACCGCGGTACCGGCCAGTTCCTTGTCTCCCGGCAGCTCCGCGCGGACCTCCCGGCCCAGGGTGGCGCAGCCCGCCGCGTAGGTCTGCTGGAGCCGGGACGCGGCGGGGTCGCCGTCCTCCGCGCGCCAGGCGCCGTACCAGTCGGCCAGCGAGCGCAGGACCGCCCGCAGCAGCGGGTCCCGGTCGGTGCCCTTGGCCCCGGCCAGGGCGAGGGACGCGGCGGTGGGGACGGGCAGCTCGGCGGCGCGCAGCGACACATTGAGGCCGATGCCGATGACGACGCCGTCGTCGCCCGCGCGCTCGGCGAGGATGCCGCCCGCCTTGCGTTCCTCGCCGTCCACGGTGACCAGCAGGTCGTTGGGCCACTTGAGTGCCGTGTCGACGCCCGCGGCCCGCGACAGGGCGGTGGCGGTGGCGACCCCGGCGAGCAGCGGCAGCCAGCCCCAGCGGTGCACCGGCACCGGGGCGTGCGCCGGGAGCGGCGTGCCGTCGGGCGCGGTACGGGCGGCCATGGCGCCACCCGGTCGGAGCAGTACCGAGAAGAAGAGCCCGGAGCGCGGCGGCGCCGACCAGCGGCGGTCCAGCCGTCCGCGGCCCGCGGTCTGCTCCTCGGCCACGAGGACCGCCCCCTCGGGGGCGCCCCGCGCGGCGCGGGCGGCCAGGTCGCTGTTGGTGGAGCCGGTGGCGTCCACCACGTCCAGCGCGGTCCACAGCGCGTCGGGGGTGACCACGGCGCGCCGCAGCGCGGCGGCGTTGAGCGGCGGTCGTTCCAGGTCGGACCAGCGGCTGGGCGTCATGTCCTCACCCTATGAGGCGGCTACCGGAGTGTGTCCAACGCCGCACTGCTCGTACCCCAGAGTCGCCACTACGCTACGGAACAGCGTTACCGGCCAGTCAGCAAGTCCCGCCGAGAGCAGGAGAGCCGCCTCCATGTCCGAGCAGGAACACGACATCCACACCACCGCGGGCAAGCTCGCGGACCTGCGCCGCCGTATCGAGGAGGCGACGCACGCGGGCTCCGGGCGCGCGGTGGACAAGCAGCACGCCAAGGGGAAGGGCACGGCCCGCGAGCGGATCGAACTGCTCCTGGACGAGGGATCGTTCACCGAGCTGGACGAGCTGGCTCGGCACCGCTCGACCAACTTCGGCCTGGAGAGCAACCGGCCGTACGGCGACGGTGTCGTCACCGGCTACGGCACGGTCGAGGGCCGCCCGGTCGCGGTGTTCTCGCAGGACTTCACGGTCTTCGGCGGCGCGCTCGGCGAGGTCTACGGCGAGAAGATCGTCAAGGTGATGGACTTCGCGCTGAAGACCGGCTGCCCGGTGATCGGCATCAACGACTCCGGCGGCGCCCGCATCCAGGAGGGCGTCACCTCGCTCGGCATGTACGGCGAGATCTTCCGCCGCAACACCCACGCCTCCGGGGTGATCCCGCAGATCAGCCTGATCATGGGCCCGTGCGCGGGCGGCGCGGTGTACTCCCCCGCGATCACCGACTTCGTGGTGATGGTCGACCAGACCTCGCACATGTTCATCACGGGTCCCGACGTGATCAAGACGGTGACCGGCGAGGACGTCGGCATGGAGGAGCTGGGCGGCGCCCGTACCCACAACTCGACGTCGGGGAACGCGCATCACCTGGCCGGTGACGAGAAGGACGCCTTCGAGTACGTCAAGGCGCTGCTGTCGTACCTGCCGAGCAACAACCTCCAGGAGGCGCCGTCCTTCGCCGCCGAGACGGATCTGGCGGTCACGGACGAGGACCTCGAACTGGACACGCTGATCCCGGACTCGGCGAATCAGCCGTACGACATGCACAAGGTGATCGAGCACGTCCTGGACGACGGCGAATTCCTGGAGACCCAGGCGCTGTTCGCGCCGAACATCCTCACCGGTCTCGGCCGTATCGAAGGCCGTCCCGTCGGTGTGGTCGCCAACCAGCCGCTCCAATTCGCGGGCTGTCTCGACATCAACGCCTCCGAGAAGGCGGCGCGTTTCGTGCGGACCTGCGACAGCTTCAACATCCCCGTGGTCACTTTCGTCGACGTTCCCGGATTTCTCCCCGGCACCAGTCAGGAGTGGGACGGCATCATCCGCCGCGGTGCCAAATTGATCTACGCGTACGCCGAGGCCACGGTTCCGCTGATCACGATCATCACTCGAAAGGCGTACGGCGGCGCGTACGACGTGATGGGCTCCAAGCACCTGGGCGCGGACCTGAACCTGGCCTGGCCCACGGCCCAGATCGCGGTGATGGGCGCGCAGGGCGCCGTCAACATCCTGCACCGCCGCACGCTGGCGGAGGCGGCCACCCCGCAGGAGGCGGAGGAGCTGCGGGCGCGGCTCATCGCGGACTACGAGGACACGCTGCTGAATCCGTACATCGCCGCGGAGCGCGGCTACGTGGACGCGGTCATCGCGCCCTCCCAGACCCGCGCGCAGCTCGTGAAGGCGCTGCGGACGCTGCGCAACAAGCGGGAGAGCCTGCCGCCGAAGAAGCACGGCAACATCCCGCTGTAGACGGACCGCGCGGGGCCCGGGGGCGAGGACCCGCGGGACCCGCCGGGCAGGGACCCGCGAGCCGAGGAGGAGAGCGCTCATGGTGATCAAGGTGGAGCGGGGCAGCCCGACCCCCGAGGAACTGGCGGCCGTCGTCGCCCTCGTCCAGGCGCGGGCCGCGGCGGCCGGGAAGAGCGCCGACGGCCCGGCCCCGCTGGACGGCTGGGCCGACCCGGCGCGCAATGTGCCGCGCGGCGTACCGGCGCCGGGGCCCGGCGCGTGGCGGGCGTCGGCCTGGCCCGCGTGAGCGGAATGTCGGGTCGGCGGCGGATGTCACACCAGTAACAGGGTGATCCTGAGTATCCGTACTCAGGCGCTCCGGTTCGCCGGGGCGCAACCCTGGAGACATGTTGTGGTCGGACCCGCGGGACGAACCGCCGGAGGAGATGCGCAAGGCGCAGGCGATGCTGCGCCGCGCGATGCTGGTGATCGCGCTGGCAGCCGCCGTGGTCATGCTGGTGGCGACCTGGAGGTCGTGAACCCGCGCGTCCCGGCCAGGACCGGCCCGGAGAACGGCCAGGACCGGCCCGGACCGGCCCGGAGAACGGCACCGGCGCCGCCAGCCGCCCCGGACGCGGCCGTGAACCCGCGTCCTGAACCGGCGTCCCCCGTACGGGTGTCGGTGCCTACGATGGGCCGATGAGCAGCTCCAGAACCCTTGTCCTCGCGTCCGCCTCGCCCGCCCGGCTCGGGCTGCTGAAACAGGCGGGCCTCGACCCGCGCGTGATCGTCAGCGGTGTCGACGAGGACGCGATCACGGCCGCCACGGCCGCCGAACTGGCCCGCGTACTGGCCGAGGCGAAGGCCAACGCGGTGGCCGGGAGCGGCGCGCTCGACGGCGGCGAGCTGGTGATCGGCTGCGACTCCGTACTCGAACTCGACGGCCAGGCGCTGGGCAAGCCCGCGGACGCGGCCGAGGCGGTGGCGCGCTGGCAGGCGATGCGCGGGCGCAGCGGGGTGCTGCGGACCGGGCACTGCGTGATCGACACCGCGAGCGGCAAGCAGGTCGCCGAGACCGCGTCCACGACCGTACGGTTCGGGACGCCGGACGACGACGAGGTCGCCGCGTATGTGGCGAGCGGTGAACCGCTGTACGTGGCGGGCGCGTTCACCCTCGACGGCCGCTCCGCGCCCTTCGTGGAGGGCATCGAAGGCGACGCGGGCAACGTGATCGGCCTGTCCCTGCCGCTGCTGCGGCGGCTGCTGGCCGAGCTGGGGGTACGGATCACCGACCTGTGGGTCTGAGCCGCCGTCAGCTGGCGCGGGAGGCGGGGTCCGGGGTCGGTCCGGGGTCGGTTCCTGGGCCGGTTCCGGGTCCGGGGTCGATTCCGGGGGCGCTCAGGCCGTGGCGGGCGGCGGGAGTTCGCCGCCGTTGCCGTTCGCGGTCCCGCTCTCGGCGGCCTCCCGCGGCCGGTCCTCGGGCGCGTACATCAACAGCGTGGCGACGAGGCCGCCCAGTATCACCATCATCAGCACGAACGCGTACCAGCCGATCAGGCCGACGACCAGCGCGCCGACCACGCCGTGCACCACCGCGCAGACGATGAGCACGATCCTGGCGACCCGGCCGGTCATCTCGTCGCGGCGCACTATCCGCACGACGAGCACCGCGCACAGGATGAGGAAGAGGCCGAACAGCGCGCCGCCCACCCACGATCCGATGGCCATGGCGTCGGAGTCGAGACCGGCGAGCGACATGGACTGATGGCGTACGGCGAGGCCGAGTATCCAGTTCACGAAGGCGATGGTGAGGGCTTCGAGAACAAGGACCACGGCGGTGCCGACGGCTATACCTCTGCGCACACTGTCCCCTTCGGCCGTCGTCCGGGGCCCGGTTACCGCTGGTACCCCCGCCTGTCGCAGGCTACTCACCGGTACAACCGGCGGCAAGGGGTCTGGCCACGCCGGTCGTTCCACCCGTACGGGGAGTCCGGCGCGCGCGATCCGGAACGTCACCCCACTCGTTCGGGGACACCGGCGGCCGGTCGGGAAACACCGACGGCAAAGATTCCGCTCGCTATTCGTAGGGTTTCCACAAAAGAACGTCAGGTCTCTTCGCAGACTTACAGGGAGATCTCCCCCACACCGATGAGTGCGGGACATCGGCCCGAGCGGGGCCGTACCGTGGACTGAGCAGGCGTTCACGGGTTCTTCAGGCCCATGGATCACCCTCCGTGTGGGGAAGCTCACGTGCAGGGGTGCCTCGGCACCAAGTGTGGCCAGTACCTAAACTCGGCTTGTTTCAAGGAGGGAGCCATCGTGCGCAAGGTGCTCATCGCGAACCGCGGTGAAATTGCTGTCCGCGTTGCCCGTGCCTGCCGGGATGCGGGGATCGCGAGTGTG